>NZ_OY726398.1:2876503-3196114 GCF_963378105.1 Mycolicibacter sp. MU0102 | reverse complement strand
CGGCGACCAGGCCTTGTGCCAGTCGGTTACCGGGACGCATGAGCACCTCCTCGTTGAAGGCATCGCCGTAGAGATACTTGCGGGCCGCCACCGTCAGCGCCGAAACGTCGGTGGGCGCGGTGATCGGTATCGGCTTGCGGCCGTACATGTTGTAGGCCACCGCAACACCGAACAGAACAACTCCCAGGGTGATCGCGCCGGTGAGCCAGGCCGGGATGGCGTGCGCGTGTTCGGCAACCGGCGCTACCCGAGTGACCACCGGCTCCAGCCAGTGCTCCAGGCGCCCGCCGATGGCCAGCACGCCGCCGGCGAACACGGCGCCCAGAGCCAGCACGATCATCGGCCACGTCATCACCCGCGGGGACTCATGCGGATGCTGCAATGCCAGATCCGCACTCACTTCGCTCTCGTCGGCGGCCCAGCGGCGTTCACCGCCGAATGTCATCAGCATCACGCGGGTCATGTAGAAGGCGGTGATGCCGGCGCCCAGGATGGTGACGGCCCCCAGCACCCAGCCGCGAGTGCCGCCGGAGGCCAGCGCGGCCTCGATGATGGCGTCCTTGGACCAGTAGCCGGCGAAGGGCGGCACCCCGATGATCGCCAGGTAACACAACCCGAACGTCGCGAACGTCACCGGCATGAAGCTGCGCAGGGCGCCGTAGCGGCGCATGTCCTGTTCGTCGTTCATCCCGTGCATCACCGACCCGGAGCCCAGGAACAGCCCGGCCTTGAAGAAGCCGTGGGTGAGCAGGTGCATGATCGCCACCGCGTAGCCGGCCGGGCCCAGGCCCGCGGCCAGCACCATGTAGCCGATCTGGCTGACCGTGGAGGCGGCCAGTGCCCGCTTGATGTCGTCGTTGGCGCAGCCGATGACCGCGCCGAACAACAGCGTGACGGCACCGACTACGACCACCGCCAACCGGGCGTCGGGGGACAGATCGAACACCGGGCCGGAACGCACGATCAGATAGACGCCGGCGGTCACCATGGTGGCGGCGTGGATCAGTGCCGACACGGGGGTGGGGCCTTCCATGGCGTCGAACAACCAGGCCTGCAACGGAACCTGCGCGGATTTGGCGCAGGCACCCACCAGCAGCAGCAGACCGATCGCGGTGGTCAGCCCGCTGGGGCCGGCGTCGCCGACCGCGCCGAACAGGCCGTCGTAGGACAGCGTTCCGAATCCGGCGAACATCACGAACATGGCCAGCGACAGCCCGATGTCGCCGACTCGATTGGACACGAACGCCTTCTTGCCGGCGGCTGCCGCCACCGGCTTGGCGTACCAGAAGCCGATCAGCAGGTAGGACGCCAGACCGACACCTTCCCAGCCCACGTAGAGGCCCAGGTAGTTGTCGGCGACCACCAGCAGCAGCATCGCCGCGACGAACAGGTTCAGGTAGGCGAAAAAGCGCCGGCGGTCGGGGTCGTGCTTCATGTAGCCGGTCGAATAGATGTGGATCAACGCGCCGACGCCGCTGATCAGCAACACGAAGCAGATCGACAGCTGATCGATCAGCACCCCGAAGTCGACGTGCAGGGCGCCGACCGGAACCCAGCTGAACAGGTGCGTGTGAATCGCCCGGTCTTCGCCGTCACGGCCGAGCATGTCGGCCAGCAGTACCAGCCCGATCCCGAACGAGCCGAGCACGGTGGCGCAAGCCAGCAGGTGTCCCCACCGGTCGGTTCGGCGCCCGCCGAGCAACAGGATCAGTGCACCGGCCGTCGGCAGGGCCACCAGCAGCCAGCTCAGCTGGCTCAGATTCGTCATAGAGCTCCCCAACTCCTAGCCGCGCAGTAGGTTCGCGTCGTCGACCGAGGCGGATCGCCGGGCCCGGAAGATCGTCATGATGATGGCCAGGCCGATCACCACCTCACAGGCGGCGACCACCATGGTGAAGAACGCGACCATCTGGCCGTCAAGCTGGGAGTGCAGGCGCGAGAAGGTGACGAACGCCAGGTTGGCGGCGTTGAGCATCAGCTCGACGCACATGAACATCACCAGCGCGTTGCGCCGCAACAGCACTCCGGTGGCGCCGATGGTGAACAACATCGCCGACAGGTACAGGTAGTTCTCCGGATTCATTGGTCCGACTCCTCGGTGTTCGCGTGCGCGGCATTGCCGGTGGCGCCGACCCAGCGGTGCGTCAAGGTGTCCGACACCGACAGCTCGGAGTAGGTCCCGTCGGGCAGGCGCGCGGCGATGTCGACGGCGTTGTGCCGGGCGTAGACGCCGGGGGTGGGCAGCGGCGTGGCCCGCCGGCCGGATTGGAAGCGCTGGATGGACAGCTCCCGCTGGGTCATTCGCGGCCGCAGCCGCTCGCGGTGCGTCAGTACCATCGCGGCGAGCACCGCGGTGATCAGCAACGCACTGGTGAGCTCGAACGCCCACAGATAGCGGGTGAAGATCAGTGCCGCCAGTCCCTCGACGTTGTGCTGGCTCAGGTCCGCCGAGCCGGTACCGGTCGCCGTCGGCGTGCCGATGCTGCTCAGGTGCATTGTCGCGCTGCCGATCCCGGCGATCAGCAGCATCCCGAAGCCGATCCCGGCGAGGGTGGCGGCGACCCGCTGGCCGCGCAGCGTCTCCACCAGGGACTCGGCGGAGTCGACACCGATGAGCATCATCACGAACAGGAACAGCATCATCACCGCGCCGGTGTAGACGACGATCTGCACCACGCCGAGGAACATCGCGTCCTGGACGAAGTAGAACACCGCCAGGATCAGCATCGTCATCGCCAGAAACAGTGCCGAATACACCGCCTTCGCGGCGCTGACTACGCCGATGCCACCGACGATGGCGATGACGCCCAGAATCCAGAACGCCACCGCCTCCCCGGTGGAGGTGCGGACGACGATGTCGGTGGCGAGCAGGGTGGTGCCCATCAGGCTTTGCCCTGCTTGACCCGGTCGAGCATCACGAACAGGTCCGGGTCCGCATCGAGCCCGGCCGGGCTGACTCTGCCCAAGTAGTAGTCCTTTTCGGTGGCGCCGGGTGGCATCGCGTGCGGCGGGGCGATCATGTCGGGTTCCAGCGGCGCCAGCAACTGGTCACGTTCCAAGATCAGCTCGGCACGGTTGTCGGCGGCCATTTCGTACTGGTTGGTCATGGTCAGCGCGCGGGTGGGGCAGGCCTCGATGCACAGGCCGCAGCCGATGCAGCGCAGGTAGTTGATCTGGTAGACGCGGCCGTAGCGCTCACCGGGGGAGAAGCGCTCCTCATCGGTATTGTCCGCGGCCTCAACATAGATGGCGTCGGCCGGGCAGGCCCACGCGCACAACTCGCAGCCGATGCACTTCTCCAGCCCATCCGGGTGCCGGTTGAGTTGGTGGCGGCCGTGGTAGCGCGGCGCCGTCGGCTTCTTGTGTTCGGGATAGCCGTCGTTGATCGGCCGTTTGAACATCGTCTTCCAGGTGACGCCGAACCCGGCCAGGGCGTCTCGCAGACTAGCCATTGACGTCCTCCTTGACCCGCGATGAACTGCGTTGTGGCAGCGGTGGTATCGGGAATGAGCCTTCGGATGCAACGGCCGGAGCCGGCGGCGCTGGTTCGTCGAGGCGACTGTTCAGCGCACTGAACTTGCGATGCAGTGCTAGTAGCAGCACCACCGCGGTCAGCGTGCTCATCCCGGCCAGTACCAGCTGCCAGTGCTCGTAGCCGTCGTTGCGCAGGCTGCGCATCACCGCCGCGAGCAGTACCCAGGCCAGCGCCACCGGGATCAGGATCTTCCAGCCCAGCGCCATGAACTGGTCGTAACGCAGCCGGGGCAGGGTGCCCCGCAGCCAGATGTAGACAAAGATGAAGCCCCACAGTTTGACGGTGAACCACAGCAGCGGCCACCAGCCGGTGTTTGCGGCCGGCCACATGTTGAACGGGAACGGAGCGTGCCAGCCACCGAGGAACAACGTGACGGCGACGGCCGAAACCGTGGTCATGTTGATGTATTCGGCGAGGAAGAACAGCGCGAACTTCAGCGACGAATATTCGGTGTGGAAGCCACCGACCAGCTCGCCTTCGGCCTCGGGCAGATCGAACGGTGCCCGGTTGGTCTCACCGACCATCGCGGTCAGATACACCATGAACGACGGCAGCAACAGGAACGCGAACCACACCCGATCCTGGGCCGCCACGATGCCCGAGGTTGCCATCGTCCCGGCGTAGAGGAACACGGACGCGAATGCCAGACCCATCGCGACCTCGTAGGAGATCACCTGGGCGGTGGAGCGGATTCCGCCGATCAGTGGATATGCGGATCCGGACGACCAGCCGGCCAGGACGATCCCGTACACCCCGATCGAGGACATCGCCAGGACGAACAACACCGCGATCGGCAGGTCCGCCAGCTGCAAAGCGGTGCGGTGACCGAAGATGCTGACCTCCGGCCCGAGCGGGATCACTGCGAATGCGGTGATCGCCGGCACCGTCGAGATGATCGGCGCCAACGTGTAGATCGCCCGGTCGACGTTGAAGGGGGTGATGTCCTCCTTGAGCGCCAGCTTGATCGCATCGGCCAGGCTCTGCAGCCAACCTTTGGGTCCGACCCGGTTGGGGCCGGGCCGCATCTGCATGCGACCCACGACTTTTCGTTCGATGACGATCGCCAGGACCACCGTCAGAATCAGAAACACGAAGACGCCCAGCGCCTTGGCCAGCATCAGCCACCAGGGATCGGTCATGATCTGCGTCCAATCTGTACCGTCGCGCCGAGGGTGACCCCCAGATCCCGATGCACTGCGCAGCCGTGCGAATTCATCGGCAGCCACACCACGTTGTCCGGCATCTCGGTGGTGACCAGCGGCAGGGTGATACTGCCGTGTTCGGTGCTGACGGTGACCGGCTCGCCTTCGGCCACGCCGATGTCGGCAGCCGTGGCCGCCGACATGCGTGCCACCGGAGTGCGCGCGGTGCCGGCCAGGTTCGGCTCACCGTCCTGCATCCGCCCCTCGTCCAGCAGCATTCGCCAGCCGGCCAGCACGGCTTCGCCGGCGCCGGGCTGCGGCGGTGAGCCCGCGGCGACGTCGGGTCCGGTGACTCGCTCGCCGGACCAAGCGCCCAGCCCCGCCAGCTCGTCGCGCGCCGCTTCCAGCGTGGACAGTCCCAACGTGACGCCCATCTCCTCGGCGATCACGTCGAGCACCCGCCGGTCGGGCAGGGCGCCGGTGTCACCCAGTGCGACACCGAACCGCCGGTGGCGGCCCTCCCAGTTGACGTACGTGCCGGACTTCTCGGCTGCGGCAGCGACCGGCAGCACCACATCGGCGCGCTCGGTGACTTCGCTGTGCCGCAGCTCGAGGCTGACCAGGAACTCGACCTCGTCCAGGGCCGCCAATGCCGCCGCCGGGTCGGCCAAGTCAGTCGGCTCCACGCCGCCGACCACCAGTGCTCCCAACGTTCCGTCGGCCGCGGCCGCCAGGATGGTGTCGGTGTCGCGCCCGGCCTGCGACGGCAGGTCGTCGGGGCTGCCGAGACCCCAGCTCTGCGCAACCTCGGCCCGCGCCGCCGGATCACCCAGCGGACGTCCACCGGGGAGCAGGCCGGCCAGCGCACCGGCGTCCAGCGCGCCGCGCTCCCCGGCTCGGCGGGGCACCCAGGCCAGCTTCGCGCCGGTGGCATCGGCCAGCCGAATCGCCGCCGAAAGCGCTCCGGGCGAGGCGGCCAGCCGTTCGCCGACCAGCACCACTGCGCCGGGTTGGCGAAGCGCCTGTCCGATATCACCGGTGTGCAGGTCGTCCAGCGCGGCGGCCTCGCCACCGGGAACGACTGCCAGCAGGGTGCCGAACATCTTGGTCAGCCCGCGATCGGCGAACGGCGCCAGGCTGAACACCTTGGTGGCGTTCTTGCGGGCCGCCTTGCGCAGCCGCAGGAAGACCATCGGTGCCTCTTCCTCGGGCTCCAGACCGGCCAGCAACACCAGCGGCGCGGCCTGCAGGTCGGCGTAGGTGACCGCGGACGGCCCTGAGCTCCCGTGGCCCGCCACCCGGGCCGCCAGGAACGCGGCTTCCTCGGCGGACTGCGCGCGCGCTCGGAAGTCGATGTCATCGCTGTGCAGCGCCACCCGAGCGAACTTGGCGTAGCCGTAGGCGTCCTCGGCCGACATCCGCCCGCCGACCAGCACGCCGGTGCGTCCACGTGCCGCGGCCAGGCCACGCGCCGCCACCGCCGCCGCGTGCGGCCAGGAGGTGGGGACCAGGTTCCCGCTGTCGTCGCGGACCATCGGTGTGGTGATCCGGTCGCCCTGGGTGGCGTAGGTGAAGGCCCAGCGACCCTTGTCGCAGTTCCACTCCTCGTTGACGTCCGGGTCTTCGCCGGCCATCCGCCGCATCACCTTGCCGCGACGGTGGTCGGTGCGTTCGGCGCAGCCGCCGGCGCAGTGCTCGCAGACGGTCGGTGTGGAGACCAGGTCGAACGGGCGGGCCCGGAACCGGTAGGAGGCGCCGGTAAGGGCGCCCACCGGACAGATCTGCACGGTGTTGCCCGAGAAGTAGGAGTCGAACGGCGTGTCGGTGTAGATACCGACCTGCTGCAGTGCGCCGCGATCCATCATCTCGATGAATTTGTCCCCGGCGATCTCGTTGGCGAACCGAGTGCAGCGCGCGCACAAGATGCAGCGGTCTCGGTCCAGCAGCACCTGGGAGGAGATGTTGATCGGCTTGGGGTAGTGGCGCTTGGTCTCTTCGAAGCGAGTCTCGGTGCGGCCGTGCGACATCGCCTGGTTCTGCAGCGGGCATTCACCACCCTTGTCGCAGGTCGGGCAGTCCAGCGGGTGGTTGATCAGCAACAGTTCCATCACCAGATGCTGGGCCCGATCGGCCTCGGCGGAGGTGTGCTGGGTGCGCACCACCATGCCGTCGGTGGCGGCCACCGCGCATGACGGCTGCGGCTTGCGTTGGCCCTCCACCTCCACCATGCACTGCCGGCACCAGGCCACCGGGTCCAGCAGCGGGTGGTCGCAGAACCGAGGGACCTCGATGCCCAACTGCTCCGCGGCACGGATGATCAAGGTGCCCTTGGGAACCGTGATCTGTTGGTCGTCGATGGTGAGGGTCACCGACTCTTGACCGTCCGGTTGGGAAGTTTGAGTCACGCCACACCGCCTGCTGCTCCACCTGGCACGAACATGCTCGCTTTCGGGTCGAACGGGCAGCCGCCCTCGAGGTGGGCGATGTATTCGTCACGGAAGTACTGGATCGACGACTTCACCGGCATCGCGGCGCCATCACCCAAGGCGCAGAAGGATTTTCCGAACAGGACGTCGGCGATGTCGAGCAGGGTGTCGAGGTCTTCCGGGGTTCCGCGGCCGGCTTCCAGCCGCTGGTAGATCGGCACCAGCCAGTAGGTGCCCTCACGACACGGCGTGCACTTGCCGCAGGACTCGTGTTTGTAGAACTCCGACCAGCGCCCCGCCGCGCGCACCACGCAGGTGGTCTCGTCGAAGATCTGTAACGCCTTGGTGCCCAACATGGACCCCACCGACGCCATGCCCTCGTAGTCCAGCGGGATGTCGAGGTGTTCCTCGGTCAGGATCGGGGTCGACGAGCCGCCTGGCGTCCAGAACTTCAGCCGATGCCCGTCGCGTATCCCGCCGGCGTAGCCGAGCAGTTCGCGCAGCGTGATACCCAGCGGCGCCTCGTACTGTCCGGGCCGGTTGACGTGCCCGGACAGCGAATACAGGGTGAATCCACGGGATTTCTCAGTGCCCATCGACCGGAACCACTCCGGCCCGTTGCGCAGGATCGACGGCACACTGGCGATCGATTCGACGTTGTTGACCACCGTCGGCGAGGCATACAGCCCGGCCACCGCGGGGAACGGTGGGCGCAGCCGGGGCTGGCCTCGATAGCCCTCCAGCGATTCGATCAGCGCCGTCTCCTCGCCGCAGATGTATGCGCCCGCCCCGGCGTGCACGGTGATGTCCAGGTCGAAGCCGCTGCCACCGATGTCGTTGCCCAGCAGCCCCGCCGCATACGCCTCGGCGACCGCCGCCTGCAACCGCCGCACCACCGGCAGCACCTCGCCGCGGATGTAGATGAAGGCGTGGCGGGCACGGATCGCGTAGCAGCACACGATCATGCCCTCGATGAGCACATGCGGTGTCGCCATCAGCAGCGGCATGTCCTTGCAGGTGCCGGGCTCGGACTCGTCGGCATTGACCAGCAGGTAGTGCGGCTTTGCCGCTGCCCCCTCGTCGCCTTGGGGCACAAAGGACCACTTGGTCCCGGTGGAGAACCCGGCGCCGCCTCGGCCACGCAACCCGGAGTCCTTGACCAGTTCGATGACCTCGTCCGGCGTCATCGCCAGCGCACGCTTCATCCCGACATAGCCGTCGTGGCGGCGGTAGGTCTCGAGCGTCCAGGACTCGGGTTCGTCCCAGTAGCTGCTCAGCACCGGCGTCAGCGGTGTGCCCTCGGGCGGTGTTCCTTTGGTAAGGGTCATTTCGCACCCCTATCGGCGTTGCTGCCGGGCTCCGGTGCCGTCATCTTGTGCTCGCGCGCCACCTGCAGGCCGGCCAGCGTCGCTGAGCCGGCGCCGCCTTGGCCGTCGTCGGCGCGTTCGTCGGGGAAGCCGGCGAGAATCCGCTCGGTGGCGGCGAAACTGCACAGCGGCATCCCGCGGGTGGGTCGCACCTCGGCGTCGTCGCGCAATTTGTCGACAAGCTCGCGTGCCGATTCCGGTGTCTGGTTGTCGAAGAACTCCCAGTTGACCATCACCACCGGCGCGTAGTCGCAGGCGGCGTTGCACTCGATGTGCTGCAGGGTGACCGATCCATCGGCGGTGGTCTGATCGTTACCGACGCCCAAGTGCTCCTTGAGGCCGTCGTAGATGGCGTCGCCGCCCATCACCGCACACAGCGTGTTGGTGCAGACGCCGACCAGGTACTTGCCGGTGGGGTCACGCCGGTACATCGAATAGAAGGATGCGACCCCGGCGACGTCGGCGCTGGTCAGCCCGAGCAGCTCCGCGACGAACGACAGCCCTGCCGGCGTGACGTAGGTGTCCTGTGCCTGTACAAGGTGCAGCAGCGGCAGAATCGCCGAACGCGGCTGTGGGTAGCGGCCGATGATCTCCTTGGCGTCGGCTTCCAGCTGGGCTCGCACGTCGGGGGAGTAGCTGGTCGGAGCGCCGGGATGGTTGAACTGATTGGGTTCTTCTGGCTGCCGGCCTAACTGAAGGAAGACCCGCTTGCCGTCGGTCCCCGCGGTCGGCGGCATCAACCGGCCGCGCCCGGTCTTGTTGACGCCGGCCTGGTCGATCTCGCCGCCCGACGCGCTCACCGGTCTACCCCGCCCATGACCGGGTCGATGCTGGCGACGGCGGCGATCACGTCGGCGATCAGCCCGCCCTCGCTCATGGCGGCCACCGCCTGCAGGTTGGTGAACGACGGATCCCGGTAGTGCACCCGGTAGGGGCGGGTACCGCCGTCGCTGACCATGTGTACCCCCAGTTCGCCGCGGGGCGACTCGACCGAGACGAACACCTGCCCCGGGGGCACCCACAGATCCTCGGTGACTCGCTTGAAGTGGTGGATCAGCCCTTCCATCGAGTGGCCCATGATCCAGCCGATGTGCTCCCGGGAGTTGCCCTGCCCGTCCGGGCCGATGGTCAGGTCGCCCGGCCAGGCGATCTTGCGGTCGGAGACCATCACCGGCCCGGGCCGCAACTTGTCCAGACACTGTTCGACGATTTTGAGGGACTCCTTGATCTCTGCGATGCGGATCAGGTAGCGGCCGTAGGCATCACAGCCGTCATCGGTGATTACCTCGAACTCGTAGTCCTGGTAGCCGCAATACGGTTCCGCACGTCGCACGTCATAGGGCAGGCCCGTCGAGCGCAGCACCGGGCCGGTGATGCCCAGCGCCATGCATCCGGTCAGGTCCAGGTAGCCCACGCCCTTGGTCCGGGCCTTCCAGATGTAGTTTTCGGTCAGCAGGTCCTCGATGTCCTTGAGTCGCTTGGGCATCAGCTTGAGGAAGTCGCGGATCTGCGGGACTGCGTCATCGGGCAGATCCACCGACACGCCGCCGGGGCGGACGTACTGGTGGTTCATCCGCAGCCCGGTGATGGCCTCGAAGATGTCGAGCACCAGCTCACGTTCCCGGAAGCCGAACAGCATCACGGTGAGCGCGCCGAGTTCCATACCGCCGGTGGCAAGCGCGACCAGGTGCGAGGACATCCGATTGAGTTCCATCATCAAAACCCGGATGACACTGGCGCGTTCGGGGATGTCGTCGGTAATACCGAGCAGCTTCTCCACACCGAGGCAGTAGGCGGTCTCGTTGAAGAACGGCGACAGGTAGTCCATTCGCGTCACGAACGTGACGCCCTGGGTCCAGTAGCGGCTTTCCAGGTTCTTCTCGATACCGGTGTGCAGATAGCCGATGCCGCACCGGGCTTCGGTCACGGTCTCGCCTTCGAGTTCCAGAATCAGCCGCAACACGCCGTGCGTCGACGGGTGCTGGGGTCCCATGTTGACGACGATGCGTTCTCCGGGGTCGGCGGCCTTGGCTGCCTCCACTACCTGGTCCCATTCCTGCCCACCGACGTTCAGGACGGTGTGCGGTGTGTCGGTGCTCATTACTTGTAAGCCCTCCGCTGGTCCGGCGGCGGTATCTGCGCGCCCTTGTATTCCACCGGGATGCCGCCCAACGGGTAGTCCTTGCGCTGCGGGTGGCCGTGCCAGTCGTCGGGCATCTCGATCCGGGTCAGCGAGGGGTGGCCGTCGAAGATGATCCCGAAGAAGTCATAGGTCTCGCGTTCATGCCAGTCGGTGGTGGGGTAGATCGCGAACAGCGAAGGAATATGCGGATCAGCATCGGGGGCAGCGACTTCCAGACGGACGCGGCGGTTGTGGGTGATGGACCGCAGTGGGTAGACCGCATGCAACTCGCGGTCGGTGTCGCCGGGGTAGTGCACACCGGAGACCCCGAGACTCAGCTCGAAGCGCAGCGCCGGCTCGTCACGCAGCAGCTGGGCGACCGCGGGCAGTTGCGCGCGTGGGACGTAGAGGGTCAGTTCGTCGCGGTACACCACGACTTTCTCTATGGCGTCGGCGAATTCGATTCCGTTGCGCTGCAGGGCAGCGGTGAGGGTGTCGACGAGCTCGTCGAAGTACCCGCCGTAGGGCCGCGGGGTCTCGCCGGGAAGTGCGGCCTCGGTCACGAGGCGCCCGTATCCGGACGTGTCGCCGGTGCCCGTCGCGCCGAACAGGCCGTGGCGGACCTTGATCACGTCTTCGGATCCGTTTCGGTCCCCACCGCCTGCCTCGCTCACCGCAACAACCCCCTCATCTGCCAGGTGGACGGGGCCGATAAGGCGGCCTCCTCGGTCGCGGTGATCACCTGTTCCCGGTTGGCGCCCAGGGGCATCGAGCGAATCTTCTCGTGCAGCTTGAGGATTGCGTACATCAGCATTTCCGGCCGGGGCGGACACCCGGGCAGGTAGATGTCGACCGGGACGACATGGTCCACGCCCTGCACGATCGCGTAGTTGTTGAACATTCCGCCCGACGACGCGCACACGCCCATCGACAGCACCCATTTGGGCTCCACCATCTGGTCGTAGATCTGGCGCAGCACCGGTGCCATCTTCTGGCTGACCCGGCCCGCCACGATCATCAGGTCGGCCTGGCGCGGTGAGGCCCGGAAAACCTCCATCCCGAACCGGGACAGGTCGTAGTCGGGCGCCATCGTCGACATCATCTCGATCGCGCAACAGGCTAGGCCGAAGGTTGCCGGCCACAGCGACCCGGTGCGGAAGTATCCGGCCAGGTCTTCCACGGTGGACAGCAGGAGTCCGCTCGGCAGTTGCTCTTCTAATCCCATGTCTAAGCCCGCCTACTCCCACTCAATCCCAATTCAGACCGCCGCGCCGCCAGACGTAGGCGTAGGCGACGAACACGATGACGGCGAACAGCACCATTTCGATGAGGGCGAATACTCCGAGCCCGTCGAAGGCAACTGCCCAGGGGTAGAGAAAAACGATCTCGATGTCGAAGACGATGAACAGCATGGCGGTCAGGTAGTACTTCACCGGGAATCGCTGCCCGGACGGGGCGTGCGGCCCGCTGACCGGTTGGTCTGTGGGTTCGATGCCGCACTCGTAGGCTTCTAGTTTCGACCGGTTGTAGCGCGAGGGGCCCACCAGAGCGGTGGCGACCACGGAAAATATGGCGAAACCGGCGGCGAGCGCGGCGAGGACCAGGATCGGCAGGTAGAGGTTCATGCTCAGTGACGTAGTTCCCTTCCGGGCGCCGATGTGACTTCAGGCACAGCCTAGTCCGCTGCCACGAGGCGGTTGGGAAGAATCCGAAATTGCTGACAACTGTGACGGGCATCACCTGTAGCGGTAACGGCGACAGGGGAATTCGCTCCTGAGGCTGCCCTAACCCCGGCGGTTCAGCGAGGCTCGACGAAGGAGAGGTGAAGCTGGGACCGGCGCATGAACGCAGCGGTTCAGCGAGGCTCGACGAAGGAGAGGTGAAGCTGGGACCGGCGCATGAACGCAGCGGTTCAGCGAGGCTCGACGAAGGAGAGGTGAAGCTGGGACCGGCGCATGAACGCAGCGGTTCAGCGAGGCTCGACGAAGGAGAGGTGAAGCTGGGACCGGCGCATGAACGCAGCGGTTCAGCGAGGCTCGACGAAGGAGAGGTGAAGCTGGGACCGGCGCATGAACGCAGCGGTTCAGCGAGGCTCGACGAAGGAGAGGTGAGGCTGGGACCGCCGGATCAACCCGGTGTCGGCGTGCGGAGCAGGCCCAGCACCGCGCGGCTCAATTCCATCGGGTCAATTGGGTGGGCCACGGCGGCGTCGGCATGTGACCATTTGGCCAGCCAGACGTCGTCGGCGCGGCCGGTGAGCACCACGATGGGCGGGCACGGCGTGATCTCGTCTTTGAGCTGTTTGCAGATGCCCATCCCGCCGGCCGGGGCGGCTTCGCCGTCCAAGATGGCCAGGTCGATGCCACCGGCATCCATCTGCCGGATCACCACCGGCTCGGTTGCGACCTCGACATAACTGATCTCAGGTAGGTCCGGGTGCAGCCGCTTGCCCAACGCGGTCGTAACCCGTGCACGGGTCGCGGCGTCGTCACTGTAGACAAGGATTCGCAGCGCGGCATTGGTGTCGGACACGGTCCAGATGCTACTGCGCAGGTCCTGCCGATACATCGGGTTTGGAGAGCGCCGTCGAAGTGATTGTCGCGCAGTAACTCTAGGGGCTATTGGGTGTATCCCGGGTGGTCGATGGCCAGCCGATGCTCCACCAGGGTGTACAGGCACGCGGTGAGCGCCTCGGGTCGGTCGTCGAGGTCACCGGCTCGGATGGCGGCGGCCAGCTCTGCCTCGTCGGCAAATCCCAGCTCGGCCAGGGCCTCGGCGACGACGCCACCGGTGGTATCGCGTAATTCCCGTTCGACGATACGCAGTGCGTTGGCCGCCACCCGCGCGTGAAACCTGACCTGGCTGTCGGTGGCGGCATGTTCGTCGCGATTGACCAGCGCAGTGTCCAGGAACTCGGTGACCGCGCCGACCAGTTCGGCCGCGGTGGGACGGCGCCCGGCGCTCATGGCCGGACTCCATCGAGCAGGCGCAGCACGTCCCATTCGGATTCGGAGACCCGCCGGCCGATGGTCGCCAGTTCCACTGAGCGGGTTTGACCGCTGAGGTGACGCTGTGCCTGGTAGCGGCAGATGATGCCCCATCGCAGCGTGCCCAGCAGTAGCCACCAGTCGAACCGGTCAGGATCGACGCGGTGCCCGCTGGCTTGCTCATATGCGGCCAGAAGGGCGTCGATATCGCCGAGTCCACCGGCGGCGCGCTCCAGCGGCGCACCGAAGCGCCAGGCTCGCAGGCAGAACCAGGCCAAGTCCTCGATGCCGTCGCCGAGGTGCACCAGCTCCCAGTCCAGCACGGCGGCGAGGTCACCGTCGCCGGAGACCATCAGGTTGCCCATCCGGAAATCGCCGTGGACCAGCTGCGTCGGCACCGGCGGTGGACGATCGGCGGCCAACCGCCGAAACGCCCACTCGAAGACGGCGGTGGTATCGGGCATGGCATCGAGCTGGGCGCGGCATGCGGACAGCTGGTCTTCGGTGCTCAGCGCGATGCCGCCCGGGTCGGCCCGGTGGATGGCGCCCAGCGCCTGCGCGCACTGGCCCAGCAGTTGTTCGCGTCCTTCGTCATCGAGTTGGCGTTCGATGCGGCGAACGACCGTCTCGCCGTCGATCAGGTCGCAGATCAAATACGGATTCCCCAGTGCTGCAGGGGAATTATCGGCCACCAGCACGTTCGGAACCGGAGCGCCGGCCTGGCCTGCGGCGCGCTGCGCCTGCGCTTCGAGTTCCATGCTGGCGTAGAGCTCCTCGAGCGGCCCGGTCCGCAGAATCAGTGACCGTCGCTCGCGGTTGCCGCCGACAACATCGAAAGCCCAGGTGATCCGGCTGGCGCCGCCGGTCAGGGCGCGCAGGCCCTCGACTGCAACGGGGCCCAACACCGGCGTCAGCACATCGGTCAGCCGGTCGGCGAGCTGATCGGCAGTCATCGCCGGCGGTCGAACCCGAACAGTCGCTGCGCGACCCGGCGGATCTGGATCTCCTCGGCGCCCTCGGTGATCCGGTAGCGGCGGTGGTGTCGGTAGATGTGCTCGAACTGCTCGTGGCGGGTATAGCCGATTCCGCCGTGGATCTGGATGGCGCGGTCGGCGGCTTCGCACACCAGCCGGTTGGCGCGGTAGTTGGCCATCGACACCTTGTCTGAGACCTCCAGGTGGTGGTCGCGGTCCAGGTGCCAGGCCGCGTAGTTCACCAGCAGTCGCACCATCTGGGCCTCGGTCTGCAGTTCGGCCAGCGGCCACTGCACCGCCTGGTTGACCGACAGCGGCTTGCCGAACACGATGCGTTGCCGGGCGTATTCGGCGGCGCGGTCGATGCAGTACTGCGCGGCGCCCAGGCTGGATGCGGCCTGGCGGATCCGGTTTTCGTGCAGGAAGGTCTGCGCCACGTCCAACCCGCCGTCGACCTCGCCGAGCACCGCATCGGCCGGCACCCGTACGTTGCGCAGTTCGACCTCGCCGTGGTCGGTGGGCATGTTGAAGGTCCACCAGTAGAACGGGATGGTGAATCCTGGGGTATCGGTGGGGACCAGGAACGCGGTGATGCCGCGCGCCGAGCCGGCCTCGCCGGACGTGCGGGCGAACACCAGGTCATGGGTGGCCCGATGCACTCCGGTGTTGAACCGCTTGGCGCCGTTGATCACCCAGGTGTCGCCATCGAGTTCGGCGCGGGTTTCCAGCCACGTCGCATCCGAACCGTGCTCGGGTTCGGTCAAGCCGAAGGCCATCGACCGCTCGCCGGTGATCATGGCCTGGGAGAACTCGCGGCGCTGCTCGTCGGTGCCGAACCGCTCCATCATGATCACCTGCGGGAAGTTCCCGACGATCGACGACTCGTCCTGCAGGTCGTTGTGCAGGCCGAGCCCCTTGTGGGCCAGGTGTTCCCGGATCACCGCCATGTCGACGTTGGTTCCATCTCGCCCGCCCAGGGAGGCGGGCAACCCGTACCGCAGCCAGCCGGCCGCATCAGCGCGGCGGCGCATCTCATCGAGCAGCTCTTCCCACTCACGTCGCGGGATGCCGCCACGTTCAACGTCGGTGCGGGCGAACTCGCGCCGGTGGTCGAAATACTGCATGTGCTCGGCTTGCAGCGGTGCGATCTCGCGCTCGATGAAGTCGTCCATCTCGGCGAGGACACCGGGAAGATGTTCGGGCAGTGTGAAATCCATGGCGATTCCTTCAGTTGTCAGCGATCAACGGCCGTACAGGGTCTTTCTCCAGATGGTCGACAGCGTCTCGATGGCGTCGCTGTCACTGATCCGCCATCCCGGCCCGGACGGGCCGACGAACACAACGGTGAAATTCTCGAACAGCAGCGCGATGGCCGCCGCGATGTGGTCGGGGTCGAGCTCGACGCCGTAGCCTTGCTGCTGTGCGCGCCGTACCGAGGCGGCGACGATATCCATGCCGAACCGGCGGAACTCGTTCTGCAGTGCGGCGAATCGCTCGCTGGTCGCCGCCAGCTGCGCGACCGCGATCATGACGCCGATGTTCGGCTTGAACATGGCCCAGTAGGCGCTGACCACCGACGAGAAGAACTCGGTGTCCTCCGGGGACTCCGGCAGTCGCATCTTGAATCCGGACGGCTCGACCACCTGGGTGAGAAACGACTCGGCCAACGCGGCCAGCAGATCTTCCTTGTCGCGAAAGTACCGGTACAACACCGCCGTGGACTTTCCGGCCGCCGACGTGATGTCGGCCAGTGTGGTGCCGTGAAATCCGCGTTCGGCAAACAGTTCTCGGGCGGCCTGCTCGATCGCACCGCGCGTCAGGCGTCCCTTCGAACTGAGCTCACGCTGGGTGGACATCGAGGCGCTCAGACCCGCTTCCGGTCTCCGGCGGCCAGCAGGGCGCTGGGCAGCCCGTGGCCGACCACCGTGCTGGCCACGCCGGCCGCGGTGATGGCGGCATCCAGATCGATACCGGTGTCGATGCCGCTGTCGCCGAGCAGGTAGACCAGGTCTTCGGTGGCGATATTGCCGGTGGCGCCCGGGGCGAACGGGCAGCCGCCCAGGCCGCCGGCCGAGGCGTCGAGCCGGGTGATTCCCGCCTGAATCGCCGCGTAGGCGCAGGCCAGCCCGGAGCCTCGGGTGTTGTGGAAGTGCGCTCCCAGTGGGATGTCGCCGATGATCGGCTGCACCGCCGCGATCAGGTCGGTGACGCGCCGGGGAGTGGCCGTGCCGATGGTGTCGGCGATGGCCAGCCGGTCGATCCCGAAAGCGCTTGCCGAGGCGGCGATGTCGGTGACGCGGCCGGGCTCGGTCGGCCCGTCGAAGGGGCAGTCCCAGGCGGTGGCGATGATGACCTCCACCGACGCGCCGGCGTCATGGGCGATACCGGCGATGTCGGCGATCGCTGCGACGGCCTGTGCCGTGCGGCGCCCTACGTTGGCGGTGCTGAAGGCATCCGAGGCGCACACCACGTATTCGATGGACTTCAGGCCGGCGGCTACCGCTCGGGTTGCGCCACCGGGGCTGGCGACCAGCGCGGAGAACTCCAGTTCCGGGTAGCGCCACAGCTCGGCGGCCAGCTCGGCGGCATCGGCGAGGGCCGGGACTTTGGTCGGGGAGACGAACGAGGTCACCTCGACCTCGCGCACGCCGGTGGCGGCAATTGCGGCCAGCAGTTCGAGTTTGGCGCTCAACGGGATCGGTGCCTCGATCTGCAGACCGTCGCGCAGCGCCACCTCGCGGATCGTGACCTGGCTGGGCAGTGTGCTCACAGCACCCCCTCGGTGCGTAGGGCGTCCAACTCCGCGCTCGTCTTGCCGAGCAGACCGGCGTAGACCTCGTCGTTGTGCTGGCCGGGGCGTGCCGATCCGGCGTTGCGGATTGTGCCAGGGCTCTCCGAGAGCACGGGCATGACACCGGGCCCCAGCACGGTGCGCTCGGCGCCTTCGTCCCAGTGCTCGGCGAGCATGCCGCGCGCCCACAGTTGCGGGTCTTTGACGACCTCGGCGACGGTGTTGATGGGCCCGGAGATCACCCCGGCATCGCTGAGCGTCGCGATGATGGCATCGGGTGCCCGCTGCGACGCCCAGTCGCCGATGATCGAGTCCAATTCATCCTGATTGCGGCCGCGCGCACCGTGGTCGGCGAACCGCGGGTCGGTCGCCAGCTCCGGCCGTCCCATGGCCTGGCACAGCCGGGCGAACACACTGTCCTGGTTGGCGGCGATCACCACCCAGCTGCCATCGGCCGACTGGTAGATATTCGACGGGGCGATGCCTTCCAGCCGGGTGCCTGACGGTCCGCGTACCACACCGCCGACGTCGTAGTCGGGGATGGTGGATTCCTGGATGGCCAAACAGGATTCGGTGAGGGCGACATCGACCACCTGACCCTCGCCGGTGACCGTGCGACGGTAGAGGGCGGCCAGGGCACCTTGGGCGGCGAACATGCCCGCGAGGCTGTCGCCAAGGGACAGGGCCAGCCGTGGCGGCGGACCGCCGGGAAAACCGTTCATGTGCCGCAGTCCGCTGGCTGCCTCGGCGACCGAGGCGTAGCCGGCCTTGTGGGCGTCCGGTCCGGTCTGTCCGTAGCCGGAGACCCGCACCAGGATGATTCCCCGGTTGCGCTGACGCAGGGTGTCAAAACCCAATCCCCAGCGCTCCAGTGTGCCGGGGCGGAAGTTCTCCACGATGATGTCGGACTTGTCGACGAGATCGAGGAACAGCTCCCGGCCGCGTTCGGTACGCAGGTCGAGGGTGACGGCCTTCTTGTTGCGGGCATGCACGGTCCAGAAGAAGTGGTGCCCGTCGAGTTCGGCCTGTCCCCAGGTGCGCAGCGGGTCGGGTTTGCCGGGCAGCTCGATCTTGATGACCTCGGCGCCCATGTCGCCGAGCAGTCGCCCGGCGAACGGCCCGGAGATGAGCGTGCCGAGCTCCAGAACCCGGATGCCGTCGAGCGCGCCGGTAGGTGTCATGCCGACGAGCCTACGAAATCATGCTGGGCCAGCCAATCACTGACGATCGTCACGGCCTGTCGCAGTGCATCACGCTGATCCGGCCCGGCGTAATAGTGGTTGGCTCCGGGGATTTCGTGCATCGCCTTGTCGCTGGTGCCGATCGCCTCGAAGAGCCGGCGGGTATGGCTGGGCGTGCAGGCGTCGTCGGCCATGTTGCCGATCACCAGGGTGGGCACTGCGATGTCGCGGCCGCAGTCCACTCCGTCGCCGTGGGCGTCGTCGTAGCTCCACTGTGACAGCCAGCTGCGCAGCGTGCAGAACCGTGCCAACCCGACCGGGCTCATGTTCACCACCGCGGGCTCGCCCAGGTAGCAGCTGCCGGGGGTGCGGTCGTTGGGGTCGACCGTCGGATCCAGCCAGCGCGGGTCGGCCATGGTGCCGTGCACGACGAACCCGAATTCCTGATCGGGCAGGCCGGCCTCGGTGAACTCGGCGAGCTTCGCCTTGACCCAGGCGGTGATCCGGCGATTGCGGTCGATCTGGGCGGCCCGGTAGCGGTCCAGGAACTCCGCGCTGTAGGGCGGCTGGTTGGGGTTGTCCGGGTTGTAGAGATCCAGTTCCGGGTCGCGTTTGGTCGGGTCGGACTCGTCGAGGATCGAGGCGTCCAGCCATTCGGTCAGCGTGCCGTGGCGGCTGATGTGGGCGGCCAGCAGCATCACGCCGTCGGCCGGGATCAGGTTCAGCTTGGTCAGGTCGGGTCCGTCGCCGGATGGGCTGGCGGTCACCGTCGGGTGCTGTGCCTGCTGTTGGTAGAACAGCGACAGCGAGCCTCCGCCGCTCCAGCCGGCCAGCACCACCTTGGCGTAGCCGAGCCGGTTCTTGGCGTCGGAGATGCACTGGCCGAGGTCTTCGACCACCTTCTCCATCAGCAGCGCCGAGTCGGTGCCGCGGAATCGACTGTTGCAGTAGATGACGTGGTGCCCGGCGCGGGCCAGGGCATTGACCATCGGAAGGTAGGCGCCGCCGCCGATCGGGTGCATGAACACCAGCACGGTGTCGCTCGGCGCGTCCTTCGGCCGCAACAGGTAGCTCTCCAGCACCACCAGCTCGGCGACTCCGCCGTAGACGTCACGGACACCCGAATTGTTCTGGTAGGCAATCAGGTAGGGGATTCGCTCGTAATCGTGTTTGGCGCTCATGCGTGCTGTCCTAGGTCGGCGGCGAGAACTGCGGGGGAGGGGATGAGGCGGCGGCGAGTGTCGATGGCGATGACCTGCCAGTCCACCCGCTGATAGTCGTCGAATTTTCGGCGTGACCGTTCGCGGGCCTTCTCCGGCGCACCATGATGTACGCCTTGCGGCGCGTGGCTGATCAGGCCGGGCGGCATCGGGATTCCGTAGAGCGACCCGCCATGGAAGAACGCGATCTCGTCGAAGTCGACGTTGCGGTGATACCACGGCGTCCGTTCGGTGCCCGCCACCCCTTCGGCCGGCTTGGGCAGGAAGTTCATCACGTACACCCCGGTGGACTGCATGAACAGGTGCACCGTCGGGGGAAGGTGCACGCTGTCAGACGTCACCACGTTGTAGTCGGCGATGTTGAACGAGAACGCGAAGTTGTCGCCGCGCCAACCCTCGACATCGATCGGATTGTGTTGGTAGTGCAGCGTTGTCGGTCCGCCATCGTGGATCAGCCGGACCTCGTAGCTCTCGCGCCCATCGTCGAACGGATCTGGGTTGAAGGGGGCCGGATCCGGGATGACGATCAGGGAAGGGTCGAACGGGAAGTGCCGGCCCAGCGGACCGGGCGGTGGAACCCGGAACTCATCGGTGGCCTCGATCATCAGCAGTGTGGTTTCGGCTGCGGGCAGCTGTCGCCAGGTGGTCGCCTTGGGCAGATACAGCCAGTCGCCCTCGCGGTAGTCCAGCGGGCCGAATTCGGTCTCCAGCCGCCCGGATCCGGCGTGTACGAAGCAGAGCAGATCGCCGTCGACGTAGCGGATGTGGAACGGCATCGGGGCCGAGCGCCGGGACAGCCGGATGCGGCAGTCGGCGTTGCTGAACAGCAGTAGCGGATCACCGGCGGCGTCGGTGGCGTCGGTCGGCTGCAGGAGTGCGGCCAGCACATCGACGGGCCGAAGCGGCCCTTCGGCGCGGTAGGCGGTCGGGTCGTTGCGCCGGTACATGTTGGCGGTGCGGCCGGTGAAGCCGCCACGGCCCAGCTCGTCGTCCTTGAGGCCGTCGAGATCGGCGTGCAGGCGATGCGGCGTGGTGCCTTTGCGCAGGTGGACGAAGGATTCCATCGGCGACTCCCGGAGAACTCATGCGGATAACGGGTCAGAACTAAAAGTAACGTTACTTTTTGTTTTGGCCCTGGGCAAGAGCCCCCGGGAACTCAGCGACCGAGGAACTCCGCGGTGCTGCGGGTCAGGAACGCCTGCACCCCGATGGCGGCGTCCTCGCTGGCGAACAGCTTCTGCACGGTGGGCACCAGGGCAGCCTCGGCCGCCGCGTCGCCGTCGCGTACCGCCTGACGGGCGCTGCCCAAGGTGGCCTGCACGCCCAGCGGTGCCTGCCGGGCGATGGTGTGGGCGATCTCGATGGCGCGGGTCAACTGCTCTCCGTCGGCCACCACCTCCTGCACGATGCCAATGCGATGGGCCTCGCGGGCGTCGAAGGTGTCGGCCGTCAAGATCCACCGCATGGCGTTACCCCAGCCGGCCGCCCGAGGGAATCGGATCGTGGCCCCTCCGAACGGGTATATGCCACGGGCGATTTCCAGTTGCGCGAAGGTGGCCGACTCGGCGGCGACGGCGATGTCGCCGGCCAGCATCAGCTCGATTCCCAGTGTCAGCACCTTGCCGTGCACGGCGGTGACGACCGGTTTGGACAGTTGCCGGCCGTCGACCTGCCACGGGTTGATGCCGCCGTCGGGCACGTGCGAGACGTTGTTGGCGATGTCCCCGGCGACACTGGCCAGGTCCAGGCCGGCGGTGAACATCGGCCCCTCGCCGTAGAGCACGGCGGCGCGCAGGCTGTCGTCGGCGTCGAATTCCCCGTAGGCGCAGGCCAGTTCACGCAGCATTGCGGAGTTGAACGCGTTGCGCTTGTCGGGCCGGTCGAGGCCGATGATCTGCACATGGCCGTCGCGGCGGACGGTCAGGTTCTGGTAGCTCACTCGTGTCCTCCCTGAATGCCGGGGTGCGTCGGCTAGACTAAATCGTCTAGACCAGATCGTCAAGAGTGGAGGATTCGATGGCGGCTCCAGCAAAAGCGCTGACGCACAAGGAGCGACTTCTTCGCCAGGGCATGAGGTCGTTTTATGCGTCCGGGTTTCACGGCACCACTGTCGATGCCATCTTGGCTGCCTCCGGGGTGCCGAAGGGCTCCTTCTACCACCACTTCGGTTCCAAGGATGCGTTCGGCCTGGCGGTGCTGGACCGCTACATGCACATGCAGCTAGACGCGCTGGCTTCGTGGTCCGACGACGAAACCCTCAGTACCACCGAGAAGCTCACCGGCTACTTCGCCCAACTCACCCAGGCGTTCGTACGGTCGGGCTTCCAGCGGGCTTGTCTGGCCGGCAAGTTCTCCACCGAGCTGGCGGCCGACTCCGAGCCGTTCCGGGCCTGCCTCGGCGCCGCGCTGGACGGTTGGCACAGCGCTCTGACCGCGCTGATGCAGGCCGGTCAGAAACGCGGCGACGTGCGCGACGATCGTTCCGCCGAAGAGCTTTCGCACAGCGTGCTGGCACTCATCCAGGGCGCGTTCGTCATTGCGCTGTCCGCACGCGACACCCGGGCGCTCGAGGCCGTCAGCGCCAGCTTCGGCCCGCTGATTCAACCGCCGGCGTAAGGAGCTACTTCAGTTCGGCCGACGACAGGCCCAGCAGCCGGCGGGCCACCACCAGCAGCTGGATCTGCTGGGTGCCCTCGAAGATGTCGAGGATCTTCGAGTCACGGCTCCACTTCTCCAGCAACATCTGCTCGGAGTAGCCCAGGGTGCCGGCCATTTCGACGGCCTTGAGGGTGATGTCGCTGGCGACTCGGCCGGCCTTGGCCTTGCCCATCGACGCCTCTTTGGAGTTGGGGATGCTGTTGTCGGCTTGCCACGCCGAGCGCAGCGTCAGCAGGTTCGCCGACTCCCAGTCAGCCTCCATCCGCAGGAATTCCGCGGCCGGTGCGCTCTGGGCGTGTGCCGGCTTGTCATAGGAGATCTCGATGCCGGCGGCGGTGAGCATCTTGCGCAGCTCTTCGAGCGCGGCGCGCGCGACCCCGACCGCCATGGCGGCCACGATCGGCCGGGTGTTGTCGAAGGTCTCCATGACTCCGGAGAAGCTCTTCTCGGTGTTGATCTCCGGGCTGCCCAGCAGGTTGTCCTTGGGGATGCGGGCATTGTCGAACCGGATCACCGCGGTGTCGGAGGCCTTGATGCCGAGCTTGTGCTCCAGGCGCTCGACGATGACACCAGGGTGCTCGCGCGGCACCACGAACGACTTGATCGCCGCCCGCCCCAGCGCCTTGTCCAGCGTTGCCCACACCACGATGTGGGTGCAGCGCGAACCGGCGGTGACGAAGATCTTCTCGCCGTTGATCACATACTCGTCGCCGTCGAGGGTGGCCGTCGTGGTCACCGCCGCCGAGTCGGAGCCGAAGCTCGGCTCGGTGATGGCCATTGCGGCCCAAACCTTGCCCAGCCGAGCGAGCTGCTCATCGGTGGCCACACCGGAGATCGCCGCATTGCCAAGACCCTGGTAGGGCACCGACAGCATCAAAGCCACATCGCCCCAGCTCATCTCGAGCACCTGCAGCATTGCCGCCATGTTGGACGCGTTGCGGTTTCCGGTCTGCGCGCCGGCGTCGCGGAAGGCCTCGGCGCCGGCCATCGCGCTACCGCCGGCCCCGGACACCCCGTCGAACAGGGTTTCCAGAGTGTCCAACTCGACCGGATAGGCGTGCTCGCGCGCGTCGTACTTGCGCGAGATGGGGCGCAACAGTTCGGCGGCCCCGGCATGGGTCATCTCAATGACTTCCTGCAGCTTGCGGGGCAGTTCCAGATTGATTGCCATGATCAGACTTTCGTGTTCGCAGCGGAGTTTGCTTGATGTCTTGGATGACTCAGATGACCAGGACGCCCTCGGCGACACCGAGTGCCCGCAGATCGCGGTACCAGCGCTCGACCGGGTGTTCCTTGGTGTAGCCGTGGCCGCCGAGCAGCTGCACCCCGTCCAGACCGATCTGCATGCCCTTGTCGGTCGCGATCCGCTTGGCCAGCGCGGCCTCCCGGATGAAGGGCAGTCCCTGCTCGCACCGCGACGCGCCGCGCCAGGTCAGCAGCCGCAGCCCGTCGAGCTCGATGGCGATGTTGGCGCACATGAACGCCACCGACTGGCGGTTGGCGATCGGCTCGCCGAACGCTTCACGCTCCTTGATGTAGGGCATCACGTGGTCGAGCACCGCGTGGCTGGTGCCGACCGCCAGCGCGGCCCAGCCCAGCCGGGACAGCGCGATGGCCTGCGAGTAATCGGCATCGGTCGCGGCCTCCTCACCGAGGCGAGCGCTCAGCGGCACCGACACCTGGTTCAGCTCGAGCTGGCCCAGGGCGGCGGCGCGCAGACCCATGCTGGGGTCGGCCTTCACCGTCAGGCCCGGCGTCGAGGACTCGACGATGAACAGCGCCGGCTTGCCGTTCAGCTGGGCCGCAACGATGAACAGCTCGGCGTCGGCGGCGGCCACCACCAGCGACTTCACGCCGTCGATCCGGTAGCCGCTGGGGGTGCGCACCGCGGTCGTCTTGAGGTTGGTCGGGTCGAACAACGGCTGCGGCTCGACGATCGCGACACAGGCCTGGGGGACCTTCTCGCCGGCGAAATCGGGGAGGTAGGTGGCCTGCTGGTCCGCGCTGCCCCAGTGGGTCAACGCCGAAGCCACCCCGCCGGGGGCCAGGATCGGCAGCGCCAGACCCATGTCGCCGTATCCCAGCGCCTCGGCGACCAGCACGTTGGTGACCGCGGAACGGTGCGCGGCGATCCCGTCGAAGTCTTCCGGGATGTTGATCGCCGTGATGCCCAGCTCGGCGGCCTTGCCGAGCAGCTCACGCGGGTAGTCGAGGGCCTCGTCGGCGTCGTGGGCGGCCGGGCGCAGCAGCTCGGCCGCGAACTCCTCGACCGTGTCGATGATCATCTGCTGGTCGTCATCGGGGGTCAGGTCGAAATAATCGCCACCCTTGCCGCCGGCGGGGGCGCTGAGCCGCGCCGGGGCCTTGCCCAGGCCCTGGACCTTCTTGAACTGGCGGGTAGAGGCTCCGGCGACGGAGAACACCGTCTTCACGCCGTAGTTCAGTCCTCGGTTGAGCGGTTGCCGCAAACCGTAACGGTCCAGAAAGTCCTGGCTCACCAGTGGCGTGACCAGCGACAGGGCGGCCGCCATCGGGCTGCGCTTGTGCGGAACCGACCCGACGCCGCGGGCGCGGCTGTTGAGCCGAACCTTCGAGCCGTTGGTGGCGGGGGCGATATCAGTCATGTCAGAGCCTCACTCGATGGAAGGTATCGATGAGACCACCTTACTCCGAAGTAAGTTAACTCAGAAGTAAGGTGTGACGAAGTCGTCAGCGGCCCCCGCCGGACGCCCGTCTACTGCGGGGTCAAGGCCGCCAGCACCTGCTGGTGCAGGGCGGGGTTGGCGGCCACGGCGCAGTGGCCGTGCGGGCCCGGGTTACCGGACAGGTCGGTGAACACCCCGCCCGCTTCGCGCACCAGGATGTCGACGGCGGCCAGATCCCAGACCGACACCGCCGGCTCGATGGCGGCGTCCACAGCGCCCTCTGCGACCAAGCAGTACGCCCAGAAGTCGCCGTAGGAGCGGGCCCGCCACACCGCCTCGGTCAGTCCAAGGAACTGCTCCCGCAGGCCGCGCGCGGCCCAGTAGTTCAGTCCGGCGAACGTCAGGCTGGAGGAGCCCACGTCGGCCACCGAGGACACCGACAGTGGTCGGGCCGGGCCGCCGGCGACGGACCCGAACGCGCCCTGGCCGCGCGTCGCCCACCAGCGCCGGTGCAACGCCGGGGCGCTGACCACCCCGAGGATCGGCACGCCGTCCTCGAGCAACGCGATCAGGGTGGCCCACACCGGCACCCCGCGCACGAAGTTCTTCGTGCCGTCGATCGGGTCGATGATCCATTGGCGCCCAGTGAAAGTGGCGGTGCCACCGAATTCCTCGCCGAGGATCTGGTCATCGGCACGCTCGGTGACCAGCACCTCGCGCAGGGCGGTTTCGACCGCCTGGTCGGCGTCGGTCACCGGGGTCAGGTCGGGCTTGGTGTCGACCCGCAGGTCGAGTGCGCCGAACCGGGCCAGCGTGATTTCATCCGCCCGGTCGGCCAGGCTCAGGGCCAGCGTGAGGTCTTCGTGGAGCTGCGAGTCGAGATTGTCGTTGATCTGCGCCATGGCGAAAGTCCTACCATGACCGCATGTGGGAGTTCGGGGCACTGCTGTTGCTACTGGCCATTCTCGCGGTGTTCCTGGCGCCGCGGTTCCTCCGGTCGGGGCCGGGCGGGGGAGCCCAAGAGGGCACCGTCTTGGTCACCGGTGTCAGCCCCCGGCCCGAGGCGACCGGCGCGCAATACGTCACCATCACCGGTGTCCTGCATGGGCCCACGGTCGATGAGCACGAGGTCTACCAGCGCTACGCGGTCGACGTCAGCAACTGGCCGAGTGTGGGCGACCTGCTGCCGGTGCGGTATTCACCGCGCAATCCGGACAATTGGAGTCGGACCGCTGCTCCGGGAACTGACGGTCCCGCTTAGTGCGACTGCGATTCCGGTAACGGCACGGGGTAGGACGTCAGGCCCGCGTCATCACAGTCGGGGCAGGACTCGTTGGCGCCCTGGCCATGCCCGATCCGCAGCATCTCGGCGACATTGGCCAGTTTGACCCGCGGCCGGCCATGCGGCTCACCGGTGGACCGCTCGTGGGCGTCGATCAGCTGCCAGTGCTCGGCGGTGACCAGGTCCGGTTGGCGAGACAGCAACCACCGGTGCAGTTGCGCGTCGTAGTCGGTGTCGACGTCGGGCAGCCCGGCTTGCGCTGCCCGGGCGGCCAGATCCGCGGCGAGCGTGTCGACGGTGGCCTGCGAGTCGCTCTTGTTGGAACCGATCACCCCTGAAGGTCCACGCTTGATCCACCCGACCACGTACTGATTGCTGGTGCCTTCGATGCGCCCGTCGGTGTGTGGGATGGTGCAGCTGCGTTCGTCGAACGGCAGTCCGGGCATCGGTACGCCGCGATAACCGACCGAGCGCACCACCAGCTGAGCCGGCAGCACCTCGCGTTCACCGGTGTCGTGCGCGCTGACCCGGCCCTGCTCGTCGGTCGTCAGCTCGTTGCGCCCCAACACGATTTCCTCGACCCGGCCGTCGCCGCGAATCTCGATCGGAGAGGTGCAGAACCGGAACACGATTCGTCGATGGCCCGGTCGCAATTCGCGTCCGACATAGGTACGCAGCACCTTGACGTTCTGCTTGGGATGTTTGGCGGCAGCCTCGATGTCCGCGTCGGAGATGCCGGCGAACTCGCCGGCGTCGATCACCACGTCGACATCGTCGAGTCCCTTGAGATCGCCGAGTTCGCGGAGCTCCGGGCTGGTGAACGTGGCCTGCAGCGGGCCGCGCCGACCGACGATCACCACCTCTTCGATGCCGCGCGGGCCCAGCACGTCCAGCGCGTGGTCGGCGATGTCGGTGCGGCGCAGCTCGCCGGGCTGACTGACCAGAATGCGGGCCACATCCAAGGCCACATTGCCGTTGCCGACCACGATGGCGCGCTTGCAGGTCAGATCGGGTGCATGGTCGGTGAAGTGCGGGTGGGCGTTGTACCAGCCGACGAAGTCCACCGCGGCGACGCTGCCGGGCAGGTCCTCCCCGGGAATGCCCAACTGCCGATTCGACTGCGCGCCGATGGCGTAGATCACCGCGTCGTAGCGCTCGGCCAGTTCCTCGGGCAGCACGTGCTCGCCGACGGTGACGTTGCCGTAGAACCGGAACCGGGGATCGGCGGCGGTCTTCTCGAACTGCGCACTGATCGACTTGATCTTCGGGTGATCCGGCGCCACGCCCGAGCGCACCAGGCCCCACGGTGTCGGCAGCATCTCCAGCATGTCGACGCGGACGTCGACCTCGCCGCCGGCAGCCAGCTTGAGCAGCGACGCTGCAGCGAAGTAGCCGGAGGGACCGGAGCCGACGATCGCGACGTGGTAGGGCCGCATCCTCGAACCTTCTTTCGGAGTCGGAAGTCGTTCATGCACCCGCGTAACCCCGATGCTAGAGGTAGCTCGCCGACGGCCGCCGGTAACCTCGATAAACGTGGAACCAGACCGCCAGCCCGACATCGACGCCCTCAACACCACTTTGACCACGGTGGAGCGGGTGCTGGATGTCGACGGACTGCGCAGCCGTATCACCGATCTCGAACGCGACGCGTCCGACCCGAATCTGTGGGATGACCAGACGCGCGCCCAGAAGGTCACCAGCGAGCTGTCACACGCCCAGGCCGAGCTGCGCCGGGTAGAGGAGCTGCGCCAACGCATCGACGACCTCCCGGTGCTCTACGAGTTGGCGGCTGAAGAAACCGGCGCCAGCCAGACTGAAGCGGTCGCCGATGCCGACGCTGAACTGGCTAAGCTGCGCGAGGACATCGACGCCATGGAAGTCCGCACCCTGCTGTCGGGTGAGTACGACGAGCGCGAGGCGCTGGTCACGATCCGCTCCGGTGCGGGCGGCGTGGACGCTGCGGACTGGGCCGAGATGCTGATGCGGATGTACATCCGCTGGGCCGAGCAGCACAAGTACGGCGTCGAGGTGTTCGACACCTCCTACGCCGAAGAGGCCGGGATCAAGAGCGCCACGTTCGCGGTGCACGCGCCGTTCGCCTACGGCACCCTCTCGGTGGAGCAGGGCACCCACCGGCTGGTGCGGATCAGCCCGTTCGACAACCAGGGGCGCCGCCAGACGTCGTTCGCCGAGGTCGAAGTGCTGCCGGTGGTGGAGACCACCGACCACATCGACATTCCCGAGGGCGATGTCCGCGTGGACGTGTACCGCTCCAGCGGGCCGGGCGGACAGTCGGTGAACACCACCGACTCGGCGGTGCGACTCACCCACATCCCCACCGGGATCGTCGTCACCTGTCAGAACGAAAAGTCGCAGCTGCAGAACAAGGTTTCGGCGATGCGGGTGCTGCAGGCCAAGCTGATGGAACGTAAGCGGTCCGAGGAGCGCGCCGAGATGGATGCGCTCAAGGGCGACGGTGGCAGCTCGTGGGGCAACCAGATGCGCTCCTACGTGCTGCACCCGTACCAGATGGTCAAGGACCTGCGCACCGAGTACGAAGTCGGCAACCCGGCCGCGGTGCTCGACGGTGACATCGACGGGTTCCTCGAGGCCGGAATCCGCTGGCGCAACAGGCCTGAAGGCGACTAAGCGCATGGTCTTGGCCTTCGCCCCGGGACAGCGCTGGCACGAGCTGTGGCGCGGTCAGATCGGCGAGTGGGTCATCACCAAAGGCTTGCGGATCGTCCTGCTGCTGATCGGTGCGGCGCTCGCCTCGCGGTTCATCACCTGGGCGGCACGTCGCGTCACCCGTCGGCTGGAACGCGGTTTTGCGGCCAGCGACGCCCTGGTGCGTTCCGAAGCCTCCAAGCACCGCCAGGCCGTCGCCTCGGTGATCTCCTGGGTCTCGGTGGTGCTGCTGTGCGTGATGGTCGCCGTCCAGATCACCAGCATCCTCGACATTCCGGTCGGCTCTCTGGTGGGACCGGCCGCGGTGCTGGGTGGCGCGATCGGCTTCGGCGCCCAAAAGCTGGTGCAGGACCTGCTGAGCGGCTTCTTCATCATCACCGAAAAGCAGTACGGCTTCGGCGATCTGGTGCAGCTGTCGATGGCGGGAGCGCCGACCGAAGCGCTCGGGACCGTCGAGGAGGTCACGCTGCGGGTGACGAAGCTGCGCACCCCCAACGGCGAGGTCTACAACGTCCCGAACGGCAACATCGTCCGGTCCCTGAACCTGTCCAAGGACTGGGCACGCGCCGTCGTCGACATCCCGGTGCCCACCAGCGCCGACCTGACCCGGGTCAACGAGGTGCTGCACCAGGTGTGTGAGAACGCCCGCGAGGCCGACGCCCCGCTGCGGGATCTGCTGCTGGACCAGCCGTCGATCATGGGGGTGGAGAGTATCGAGCTCGGTGTCGTCAACCTGCGGATGGTGGCCCGCACCCTGCCCGGCAAGCAATTCGAGGTGGGACGCCGGCTGCGCATCCAGGTGGTGCGGGCTCTGGCCTCGGCCGGGGTGGTCACCGCCGGCGATGTGAAGCCGGTGGAGACGCTGTGAAACTCAGTATCAGAAAGCCCGATGAGGCCCCGGCGAAGCCAGAGCCGGCAGACGCCAAGCGATGGAAACTGCCGGCGCACCTGTTCGGCGGCCGGGTCCGCACCTCGACGGTGGCGCTGATCATCGCCTTCGTCGCGGTCTGGTGGGTCTACGACACCTACCGGCAGGAGCCGACGCCGCCGCCGGCCCCGCAGGTGGTGCCGCCGGGATTTATCCCCGACCCGGCCTATACCTGGGTGCCGCGCACCAAGCTGCAACAGCCGCCGGTGACCATCACCGAGACCGTCACACCCACACCCACCACCACCGAGCCTCCCGCGCCGACGGAGTTGCCGGCCAGCGAGCCGCCGACCCCGACACCGGTGCCGGGATTCCCGTTCTGCCCGCCGCTGTGTCCGCCGCCGGCCCCGCCTCCGCCGGAGGAACCCGGACCGATCCCACCGGCGCCCGAGGCGCCCGCTGCGGCACCGCCGGATGCACGTCAACCCGTGCCGGGGCCGCCTACACCCGCGTCCCCGCCCGGTCCGGGCGCCTCGCACGGCTAAACTGCGTGCCGTGATGATCACGCTCGACCATGTCACCAAGCAGTACAAATCGTCGGCCCGTCCGGCGCTGGACAATGTCAATGTCAAGATCGACAAGGGCGAGTTCGTGTTCCTGATCGGCCCGTCCGGATCGGGCAAGTCGACGTTCATGCGACTGCTGCTGGCCGAGGAGACACCCACCTCGGGTGACATTCAGGTGTCGAAGTTTCACGTCAACAAGCTGGCCGGACGCCACATCCCCAGCCTGCGGCAGGTGCTCGGCTGCGTGTTCCAGGACTTCCGGTTGTTGCAACAGAAGACCGTGTTCGAAAACGTCGCATTCGCCCTCGAGGTCATCGGCAAGAAGCCGGAGATGATCAACCGGGTTGTCCCCGAGGTTCTGGAGATGGTCGGGTTGTCCGGCAAAGCGAACCGGCTGCCGGGCGAGCTGTCCGGCGGTGAGCAACAGCGGGTGGCTATCGCCCGGGCCTTCGTCAACCGGCCCCTGGTGCTGCTGGCCGACGAGCCGACCGGAAACCTTGACCCGGAAACGAGTGAGGACATCATGGATCTGCTGGAGCGGATCAACCGCACCGGAACCACGGTGCTGATGGCGACCCACGACCACCACATCGTCGACTCGATGCGCCAGCGCGTCGTCGAACTATCACTGGGACGGCTGGTGCGCGACGAACAGCGCGGCGTCTACGGAATGGACCGCTGACGTGCGCTTTGGATTCCTGTTCAACGAGGTCCTGACCGGCCTGCGTCGCAACGTCACCATGACGGTGGCGATGATCCTCACCACGGCCATCTCGATCGGGCTGTTCGGCGGTGGTCTGCTGGTGGTGCGCCTGGCCGACCAGTCCCGCAGCATCTACCTGGACCGGGTGGAATCGCAGGTATTCCTGAACCCTGACGTCGCCGCCGATGACCCGAACTGCGAGGGCCAGGCGTGTAAGGCGCTGCGCGAGCAGATCGAGACCCGCAACGACGTGAAGTCGGTGCGCTACCTCAACTCTGATGACGCGTATGCCGACGCCATCCGCAAGTTCCCCGAGTTCAAGGACGTGGCGAGCAAGGACTCCTTCCCGGCGTCGTTCATCGTCAAGCTGGAGAATCCGGAGCAGAGCAAGGATTTCGACGCCACGATGCAGAGCCAGCCGGGCGTGCTCAGCGTGCTCAACCAGAAGAAGCTGATCGACCGGCTGTTCGCCGTGCTCGACGGCCTGAGCAGTGCTGCGTTTGCGGTCGCCCTGGTGCAGGCGGTGGGGGCGGTGCTGTTGATCGCCAACATGGTTCAGGTCGCTGCCTACACGCGGCGCACCGAGGTCTCGATCATGCGCCTGGTGGGCGCCAGTCGCTGGTATACCCAGCTGCCGTTCCTGGTGGAGGCGGTGCTGGCCGCGACGGTGGGCGTGATCATCGCGATCATCGGGCTACTCGTGGTGCGAGCGGCGTTCCTCGACAATGCGCTCAGCCAGTTCTATCAAGCACACCTGATCGCGCGAATCGACTACGCCGACATCCTCTACATCTCGCCGATCCTGCTGCTGCTGGGCGCGGCGATGGCCGGAGCGACCGCATACGTGACGCTTCGGCTGTATGTGCGGCGGTAGCGATGGCTAAGAAAGCGGCGGACAAGGGCAGCAAGAAGAAGCCGGACAAACAGATCGTTGCGTCGAATCGCAAAGCACGCCACAACTACTCGATTCTCGACGTATACGAGGCTGGGGTATCGCTGGTAGGCACCGAGGTGAAGAGCCTGCGAGCCGGGCAGGCCTCACTGGTCGATGCGTTCGCCACCGTCGACGACGGCGAAGTGTGGCTACGCAACATGCACATTCCCGAGTACCACCACGGGACCTGGACCAATCACGAGCCGCGACGCACCCGCAAGCTGCTGTTGCATCGGCGCCAGATCGACATGCTGATCGGCAAGATCCGCGACGGCAATCTCACCCTGGTGCCGTTGTCGGTGTACTTCACCGAGGGCAAGGTGAAGGTCGAATTGGCGCTGGCGCGCGGTAAGCAGGCCCACGACAAGCGGCAGGACCTCGCCAAGCGCGACGCGCAACGGGAAGTCACTCGGGCGCTGGGCCGGCGCGCCAAGGGCATGTGACCGGCGCCGTCCTAGCGCTGTTATCAGCGGCCGGCTTCGGGGTCAGCGATTTCGCTGGGGGCCTCGCTGCGCGCCGCGTGCCCGCACTGCGGGTGGTGTTGGTCTCCTACCCGGTGGCGCTGGTGTTGCTGGGCACGCTCGCCATCGCGGTGGGCGGACCGATTCCCGCGGGTGCGATCGGGTGGGGCCTGGCCTCCGGTGTCGCGCTCGGGCTGGGCGGCTGGTGGTTCTACGCCGCGCTGGGTGCCGGGCCGATCTCGGTGGTGTCCCCGATTTCGGCGGTGCTGACGGCCGGGGTTCCGGTGGGGGTCGGCTTCGTCATGGGGGAGCGGCCCGGGCCGGTGGCCGACGGCGGGATCGTGCTGGCGCTTTTGGCGGTGGTCCTGGTGAGCCGCCAAGCCACCGACGAGGACATCCGGCCGCACCGATTCACCCGCAAGGTGGCCTGGCTGACCGTGGGAGCCGGTGTGGCGTTCGGGTTGGACTTCGTGTTCATCCACGAGGCGCCGGCGGACTCCGGGCTGTGGCCGTTGGCGTTCGCGCGGGTGGCCGCCGCCGTGCTGGTGTTCACCGCGGCGACCGGGGCGCGTGAATTGCACGTGCCCACCGGCCCGCCGTTGAAGCTGGCGCTGGTGGCGGGCCTGTCGGACACCGCAGCCAATGTCGCGATGCTGCTTGCGCTGCGCGGATCGGACCTGGCGTTGGCCAGCGTGCTGATCTCGCTGTTCCCCGCGGTGACGGTGGTGCTGGCCATTGTGGTGCTGCGCGAGCGGGTGCACCGCGGACAAGTGCTCGGCATGGTGCTGGCTGCGGTGGCGGTGGCCATGATCACCGCGCGGTGACGGTGCGACGCCGAAGGAATGAACGGGCGTGGGTCTGTCGTTGGAACCGCGTACCATGAAGTGTCTGCCGAGGTTCGGTGGCAATTACCCAAGACAGGGGGCTGAAAGGTTTCGACTGCGTGTGTCGAATCAAGGGAAGCGTGCCGGTGCAGGCAGGAGACCACCGTAAGCGTCGCTGTAAACAAGTAAGCGCCAAGGCACTTACGCCGGCTAAGGTCGCTCTTCAGAGCGACTTCGCCCTCGCTGCCTAAGCGAGGCGGGCCTGTCAGACCGGGAGCTCCCTCGGCCCGGACCCTGGCATCGACTAGAGGGATCCACCGATACGTCCGGTCGCGGGATGTATCGGGACACCAACAGCGACTGGGATCGTCATCTTGGCTTGTTCGCGTGACCGAGAGATCCAAGTAGAGACATAGCGAACTGCGCACGGAGAAGTCTTGAGGGAATGCCGTAGGACCCGGGTTCGATTCCCGGCAGCTCCACCGAAGCGGAACGGGCCAGGACGAAAAGTCCTGGCCCGTTCCCGTTTCAGCTCAACCCCAACCGAGGCGCCGGGCTCTCGCTTCTCGCCTCACGGTGGCGATTGCGCCGGGAGATCATTCGCTCGGACTTATCCTGGTCGCGTCCCGCCCTGTGGCGAGGCCTCGATTGCAATGTGGCCATCTACCGCGTTAGAAAGCTCGGCGCGCAAGGAAGTAGGGGCAGTGGTGACCGGGATGATGCGCAGATGACGGGCGGCTTAACCGAAGGGCGAGGACGCCTCCTGGGAAAGTCGGCGGTGATCACCGGGGCAGCCTTTGGCATAGGCCGGGCCACCGCCGTGCTCTTCGCACGCGAAGGTGCGCGTCTGGTCGTGACTGATATTCAAGGCGAGCCGCTGCTGGCGCTCGCTGAGGAATTGCGGCACGCCGGGGCGGAGGTTGAGGCAGTCGTCGGCGACGTCTCGGTTCAGAATGACGCGCAGCGAATGATCGGCGCGGCGGTCGACCGCTTCGGACGACTCGATGTGCTGGTCGCCAACGCCGGCATCATCCCGCTCGGCGATGCGCAAGAGGTGACCGCCGCCGACTGGGACAACGTGATGGCCATCGATGGCCGCGGCATGTTCCTCACGTGCAAATTCGCAATCGAGGCAATGTTGCCAACCGGCGGCGGCGCGATCGTGTGCCTCTCGTCGATCTCGGGACTGGCCGGGCAGAAGCGGCAGGCGGCCTACGGGCCCGCTAAGTTCATCGCCAGCGGTTTGACCAAACACTTGGCAGTCGAGTGGGCCGACCGGGGAATCAGAGTCAACGCCGTTGCACCCGGGACGATTCGCACCGAACGGGTCAAGCGGTTCCCGGAGGAGCCGGGTGGCTCAGCGTATTTGGCGGCGGTCGAACGCATGCACCCGATGGGCCGTATCGGCGAACCGGCCGAAGTTGCCAGCGCCATCCTCTTCCTGGCTTCCGACGACGCCTCCTTCATCACCGGCGCCGTGTTGCCCGTCGACGGGGGATACCTCGCCCAATAGCCTGGATGGTGCGGGACGGTGAACCCCTAGTGCGGCGTCAGCCCCGCGACGTAATAGCAGGGCCAGACCTTCTCCCCGGGTAGTCCCGGCCTGGGCATCGCACCGGGCGCGAACCATTCCGGGCCGGTGCTGTACATCCAGCAGTTCTTGTCCGCCAGGTCGCCCTTCTTGGAGGCGTCATTGTTGGTGGGGTTGTTCGGCGGATTGTTGTTGGGCGGGTTGTTATTCGGCGGGTTGTTGTTAGACGGGTTGTTGTTGGGGGCGTCGGGCCGCGGCGGCGAGAACCCCTGTTGCTGCTGTTCGTCCTGCTGTTCCTGCTGATTATCGGCCGGCTCCCGTTGGGTGGAGGGCTCTGGATCGGCGGAGGCAACAGGCGCTAAGCCGAACACGACGCCCGCGGCAGCACCGATCACGACCGCCCTGAGCGCGGTCCCGGCCAAGCCGGTAACCCAACGATGAGGAAGTGTCGCCCTCTGATCGGCCATCGGTCTCTCCAATACCTGCGTAGCAATTCGCCTGTGTGGACGGTAGGGCGGATCAGGGCAGACCGGCTACAGGGGTTTCCCTTGCATTAGGCGAGGTTCAGGACCCTTGACAAACTCCCGCGCGGCAACTGACGATCACATACGGCGAGGTCACAGCCTCCCCGCAGGTTCTAGATCGGGAGCGCAACATGACCGCAGTGCAATCCAGGGCCGAGTCGATGATCACGGTGCACAACCCCGCGACCGGGGCCGTGTCGGGCACCGTGCCGATCGACGACCCCCAGACGGTGGCCGCCAAGGCCGCCCAACTCATTTCAGCCCAACCGGAATGGGAGGCGCTCGGGCCGAGCGGCCGCAAGCGGTGGCTGCTGGCGTGGCAGGACTGGATTCTGGACCATGCCGATCACATCACCGAGGTGTTGATCTCCGAGACCGGAAAGTCGCACGTCGACGCCAGCCTGGAGGCGGTCGCCACGGCAGACGCCATCGGCTACTGGGCCAAGAACGCCAAGGAGTTTCTCGCCGACCGGCATCCCAAGGCGCACAGCCCGCTCTATCGCGTCAAGCGGTTCACCACCGCCTACCGTCCCTACCCGCTGGTCGGAATCATCACACCGTGGAACTTCCCGTTCGCGATGCCCGGCCTCGACGTGCCACCGGCCTTGTCGGCCGGCGCGGCCGTGCTGCTCAAGCCTTCCGAAGTGACGCCGCTGTCGGCGGTCGAGTTCGTGCGCGGCTGGGCCGAGATCGGTGCACCGCCAGTGCTCGGCCTGACCACCGGCTACGGCGACACCGGCCAGGCGCTGATCGAACACGCCGACTTCCTGCAGTTCACCGGGTCGACGGCCACCGGGCGCAAAGTCGCGGTGGCCTGCGCGCAGCGGCTGATTCCCTACGGCCTCGAGCTCGGCGGGAAGGACCCGGCGATCGTGTTGGCCGACGCCGACCTCGACCGCGCCGCCAACGGCATTGCCTGGGGCGGAATGTTCAACTCCGGACAGGTCTGCGTGTCGGTGGAGCGCGTCTACGTCGAAGCGCCGGTCTATGACGAATTCGTCGCGAAGCTGGCGGCCCGGGTCGGTGAGGTGCAGCAGGGTCAGGACGGTGACACCGGTGCCATGGCGACCGCGGCGCAACGCGACATCGTGGCGCGCCACGTCGACGAGGCGACCGCCGCCGGTGCCCGGGTCATCGCCGGCGGCAAAGCGACCGGCGTGGGGACCTACTTCGCTCCGACCGTGATCGCCGATGTGAACCCGTCCATGACGTGCATGACCGAAGAGACCTTCGGGCCGACCCTGCCCGTGATCAAGGTCGCCGACGAGAACGAGGCCATCCGGCTGGCCAACGACTCGCCGTACGGATTGTCGGCCACGGTCTGGACGGGCAACAACCGCCGCGGCGAGCGGCTGGCTCGTCGGCTGGAAGTCGGCGCGGTGAACGTCAACGATGCTTTGGTCAATGTCTTCTGTCCGGGGCTGCCGATGGGCGGCTGGAAAGAGTCCGGCATCGGCTACCGCGCCGGGGGCGCCTCCGGAATCATCAAATACTGTCGGCAGCAGGCCATTACGTCGCCGCGGCTGCCCACCCAGAAGTCCGAACTGCTGTGGTACCCGTCGTCGAAGCGCCGGATGGCGGTGGCGCTGGGGGCCATGCGTGCCTTCGCGGCGCGAGGCCGGCGCCGGTTCGGTTCGCGGCCAAGCAATTAGAACGGCGACCGCTCGTCCGAGTCGTGATCCCAGGTCTCGGGCAGTAGCGGTACCACCGGGCCGGCGCCGAATACGTTGCCGCGCAACCGGGCCAGTCCTGCTGCGCCCGCGTCGCTGCGTTGCGCTGTCCCGGTGAATCCCAGCGCTCCCGCCCCGGATTCCGAGCAGGTGGGTGTCGTTGTCTCGTCAGGTGTTTCGCCGTCGTCGGCGACGCCAGGCGTCATGGTGGCGTTGGCGTATTCCTTCATCTGGGCGCGGCGCCGCCGCCGAGACCGCAGCGGTGCGCGAGCTGCCGGCGCCCGAGCCGAGACCGTCGACGAAACGCCGGTGGCCGGAGCCCTGGACTGGTCGCGGCCGCTCAGGGTGGGCCCGAAGCCTTCGGCGTGGTCCCCGATCACCAGATAGGCCAACGTCTCGGCGCCGCTCACCGGTAATGCCGGCCCGGTGGTCGTCGCAGCGGCCGGGCCGGCGGAGGTCCCCGCCGAACCGGCGATACCGCCCCCGAGACCGACGGCAACGGCGACCGGCTCGTGCGCCGGTCGGGCCACGGCCGGGTGCACCAAGGGGAGGGGTTGTGGCGCGGGCTGTTCGATGACCGGCTCCGGTGGTGGCACCTGCATGGATGCGATGAAGTCGTTGATGGCGTCGATCAGCAGCGGCAGCACGATCGGGACCCGAACCGGAATCGTCACGATGAACAGGAACGTCGACCAGAACACGATGTTCCAGAAGATGAACCAGAACCAGCGGTTGGCCTCCTCGATCGGATCGGTCGGCTCGTCGTCGCCACCGGTTCCGGTGTCTGCAGCCAGGATCGGCGGCGGCGAGTCCGTGCCGGGTAGCGACGTCACGGCAGCGCCGGCCATGGCCTCGTAGGTCGCCATGGCGGTGGCGGCCTGCACCCACATGCGGGCGTAGTCGGCCTCATTGATGGCGATCGGGATGGTGTTGATGCCAAAGAAATTCGTGGCGATCAAGACGCCGTGGACGGTGTGGTTGAGCGCCAGCTCCGGCAGGGTGGGCATGGCGGCCAGGGCGGTGCTGTAGGCGGCCGCGACGACTCCGTGCTGGGTTCCGGCGTGGGAGCTCTCGATGCTGGCGCGGATCAGCCACTGCAGGTACGGCGCGTGCGCCGCGGTGTAGTTATCCGCGCTGGGGCCCTGCCAGACCGCTGACCCGACGGTGCTCAGCACGCTGATCAGTTCGGTGGCTGCGTCCGCGTATTCGGTGCTCAGCGTGGACCAGGCGCCGGCGGCAGCCAGTAGGGCACCAGGACCGGGCCCGGCGCTCAGCAGCGCGGAATGCACCTCTGGGGGAGATGCGATCCAACCACCGTTCACGCCAACACCAATTTCTACGAGCGAAACTGTAAATAACAACAAGATAGCATTGCCTAACCTAATTTCTTGGTGTCGTGGGTGGGGTGAACGGCGGCTGACGTGCGCCGCGGGACGGCGATAGCCTGGGGTATGAGTCCCAAAACCACGTTCCGGGTCGCCCGGGTCTACGACGAACCCGGTGCGCAGGACGGTGAGCGGATCCTCGTCGATCGGGTGTGGCCGCGGGGCTTCCGCAAGGACGATCCCCGGGTGGGCCACTGGTACAAAGATGCCGCGCCGTCGAGCGAGCTACGCCGTTGGTACAACCATCAGCCCGAGCGTTTCGACGAGTTCGTCGCCCGCTACGAAGACGAACTGCAGACCGAGAAGGGCGCCGCGGGGTTCGCCGGCCTGCGCGCGCTGGCCCGCGGAAAGAAGACCGTCACGCTGGTGACGGCGAGCCGGGACGTGGACGGAAGTCAGGCGGCGGTGTTGGCCAAGCTGCTGGCCCGACAGTGACTAGCTGCGACCCGCGGTGGTGATCGCCATCCCAATCGGGATGCTCACCACCAATCCCGCCAGGAAAAGCCGGTAGGTGAGCAGCGCCCAACCCCGACGTCCGCTGCGCCGAACCCGGTAGAGCAACCAGGCCAGCACGGCGAACAACAGCGCAGAACCCGCGTAGAACACCGCCACGTGGTCGGTGACGACACCGAGCACGACGGCGGCGCCGGAGAGGTTGAACGCCGCGGCACCCAGCATTGCCTCGCGCGGCGACGGCGAGGCGGCCGGCAGCAGTGCTTGGCCGGCCCCGATCGCCAGTTGGCCGGCCCCGAGTACCAGGACCAGGTAGGCCACCGCCCAGACCCCGTGACGGGTGGGCGCCGGGGCCGCGATGGCGGCGGCTATCGCGCCACCGACCACGATCGCGATGGCGCCGGCTAGGGCGAACGGTTTGACCGCAGCCCACTGCTCGGCCAGCTGCGGCAACACCGGCCGCGGCGACGAGTCGTTCGGGCCGGCGGCACGGGCCGCATCGACGGCGTCGTTCATGATCAAGCCTCCCGATTCAGAGATTACCGAGGCTGTCTAAAGTTATCGGGTGACCAACGACTCCCCGGCCGCCCGACCGCGGCTGCAGCGGGAGATCTGGGTACTGCTCATCGCCAACGTCTTGATCGCGCTCGGCTACGGGTTGGTGTCGCCGGTACTGCCGGTCTACGCGCGTCATTTCGGCGTGAGCATCTCCGCGACGACGTTCCTCATCACCGCGTTCGCGCTGACGCGGCTGCTCTTCGCGCCGGTGAGCGGTCTGCTGGTTCAACGGCTGGGGGAGCGCTGGGTCTATGTGGCCGGCCTCTTGATCGTCTCGGTGTCCACCACGGCCTGCGCCTTCGTGCAGACCTACGGGCAGCTGCTGTTCTTCCGTGCCCTCGGCGGCGTCGGATCGACGATGTTCTTCATCGCCGCGGTGGGCCTGATGATCCGGATCAGCCCGGAAGACGCACGCGGCCGAGTCGCCGGACTGTTCGCCACGGCGTTCCTGTTGGGTACTGTCGGCGGACCGATATTGGGCAGTCTGACAGCGGGTTTCGGTCTCAGCGCACCGTTCTTGTTCTACGGTTCGGTGCTGATCGTGACGGCCACCGGCGTCTTCGTCAGCCTGCGTCACTCGCACTTGGCAGAAGCGGCCGAGTCGACCGGGCCCACGGTGTCGGTACGGACAGCGCTGGGGAATCGCGCGTACCGCTCGGCCCTGCTGTCGAACTTCGCCACCGGCTGGTCGGTCTTTGGTCTGCGGGTTGCGTTGGTGCCGTTGTTCGTCACCGAAGTCCTGGACCGCGGGCCCTCCTTCGCCGGACTGACGCTGGCCATGATCGGGATCGGCAATGTCTGTGCGGTGCTGCCCAGCGGCCAGCTCTCCGACCGCATTGGCCGCAAGGGGCTATTGATCGCCGGCCTGGCAGCATCTGGCGTCACCACCGTCTTGCTGGGCGCGAGCGCATCGCTGGTGGTGTTCTTGTTGGTGTCATATCTGACCGGGGTGGCCTCGGGGATCTACGGGTCGCCGCAGCAGGCCGTCATCTCCGACCTGGTCGGAAACCAAGCCCGGGCGGGCACCGCGGTGGCGACCTATCAGATGATGGCCGACTTCGGGTCGATCGTGGGTTCGGTTGCGGTCGGCCAGATCGCCGAGCGGATGTCCTTCGAGTGGGGTTTTGCGATCAGCGGTGGGGTGTTGCTGGTGGCGGCGCTCACGTGGCTGTGGGCGCCGGAGACCAGGGAGAGCAGCCCGATCGGAGGGCTCGCCGACGAGACGTGGCTAGGCTCGGTTGATGGTGACACTGGACCGGCTGGTCAACGTGGTGGGCAGCTACGGGGTTCGGCTGAGGTTCTGCTCCATTCCGAGGACGACGCAGCTGAGCAGTGTCGTGATGCACGAGGTGACCGGTGAGCGTGTCGTTGTCGGCGACGTCCTGTTGGCGGTCGGCGCCCGCTCGGTAAAGGAGGCGGTGCGCTGGGCGGTGGCCGCCAAGGCGGTCGCTGTATTGGTGCGCGACGTCGAAGACAAAACCTCATTCGCCGGCGAGGGTGAGTCGCTTGCCGTGCTCGTGGTGGACGCGGCGGTGTCCTGGAGCGAGCTGGCCGCGGTGGTCTACGGCCTGGTGCTCGAAGGCCGCGAGACCGAATCCGGCCGTGGGCCAACGGATCTTTTCGCTGTGGCCGACAGTCTCGCCGAAGCGGTGGGCGGTGCGGTCACCATCGAGGATCAGCTGGGCAGGGTGCTGGCCTACTCGCGCGGCCAGCGGCATGCCGACCCGGCGCGTTCGGCGACGATCTTGAACCGGCAGGAGTCCGAGCCGCTTCGGGAGCTATTCGAAAAGCGCGGCGTTTTAGCGCATTTGGATATCCACGACGAGCCGCTGTTCGTCGCTGCCGATCCTGAGTACGGCTTGACCGGCCGGATGGTGGTGGCGGTGCGTGCCGGCCGCGAAACGCTGGGTGCGGTATGGGTGGCCTGCCCGAACCCGTTGAGTGGTGAGCGGCTGACCGCACTGGCCGACGGTGCCCGCACGGTGGCATTGCATATGTTGCGGTCGCGGGCTAGTGCTGACTTGGAGCGTCAAGTCGAATCCGACTGGGTGACCAGGCTTTTGGATGAGCAGACGGAACCCGACGATGCCCTCGCCTTGGTTGCCAGGCTCGGACTGCCGCAGGCCCCGTTGCGGGTGATTGCGGTGCACACCCGGATCGCTACGCAGCCCCATGCCGGGCTGCTGTTGGCTTTCGAGGCGGTCACCACGGGATTCGGCTGGTCGCGTCCAGGTCGCAGCGCACTGGCCGCCAACACCGTCTACACCCTGCTGCCCGCTGAGGACGCCGCTGCGGCCCGGCAGTGGGTGCGCGGCCTGGCGGGCGCCCTGCCGCCGCACGCGAGCGTGTGGGCCGGGATCAGTGCGGTTGCCACGGTCGCCGAGCTGGCCGCGGCGGGCCGCGAGGCCGAGGAATGCCTCGTGCTGCACGAAGCCGGCCCGCCCGAGAGCGTTCCGCCGGCCTACGACGAGTCCTGGGACGAGATCGTGCTGCGCCGGTTGCACACCGCGGCGCGAGCCGGACGGGTGCCGACCCGCGGGCCGGTCGCAGAGCTACGTCACCACGATGCGGCCCACAACACGCCCTATGTGTCCACGCTGCGGGCCTGGCTCGACGCGCAAGGTGACCTGGCCCGGGCTGCCGAGCAGCTGGGCGTGCACGAGAACACAGTCCGCTACCGGCTGCGCAAGATGGCCGAGGTGACGCCCCTGGGGCTGGAGGATCCGCGGACCCGATTCGCGGCAATGATCGAGCTCGCGGCGGGTGAGATGTCGGAACTCGACAAACACTGACGCCGCTGTTGTGCGATTCGGTTAAACCAGGTGTCTGAGGGCAGTCGCATCATGGAGTGATGGGTGCAGCCAACCGAATCGACGGCGCACCACGAACGGTGATCGTGGTGGGTGCCGGCGTCGTTGGCCTGTCCACCGCCTGGTTTCTGCAGGAGCGCGGCGTCGAAGTCACCGTGGTCGACCGCGTCGGAGTGGCGGCCGGGTCCTCGTGGGGCAACGCCGGTTGGATCTCGCCGGCTCTGGCGATTCCGCTCAACGAGCCGGCCAACCTGCGCTTCGGGCTGCGGTCCCTGTTGAGCCGGACCGCGCCGCTGCAGGTGCCACTGAACGCCGGCCCGGCGCTGTGGGCGTTCTTGGCGCGCTTCGCGGCGAACAGCCGTCCCGCGGCCTGGCGCCGCGCGGTACGGGCCAACGCGCCTCTGAGCGCGGAATGCATTGAGGCCTATGACGTTCTGCTCGCAAACGGGGTGGACGCCCCGGTCACCGATGCCCCGATCACCGCGATTTTCCGCACCTCGGCAGACGCGGAGCGATTGCTCGACGAGCTGCGCCGGTTCTCCGAGGCCGGCCAGCCGGTGTTCGGCACCGAACTGACCGGTGCCGCACTGGCCGAGCGGGTGCCGCTGGCGTCCTCGGCGGTCGCTGCCGGGGTGCAGATCGACGGCCAGCGCTTCCTCGACCCGGGCCGGTTCGTGACCGCACTGGGTCGCACAGTGGTGCAGCGCGGCGCCGTTTTCCACGTTCTCGACGTCGCCGACGTGTCGCCTCGCGGTGACGGGGTGGCCGTGACCAGCAGCGACGGCGGCACTTTGACGGCCGATGCAGCGGTGATCGCCAGCGGAGCCTGGCTGTCCCGGCTGGCAGCGCGCTGGATCCGGGTGCCGGTGCGCGCTGGGCGCGGCTACTCCTTCTCGGTGCCGGTCGATGGTCCGGTCACCGGGCCGATCTACCTGCCCGATGCCCGGGTGGCCTGCACGCCGTTGAATGCCCGGCTCAGGGTCGCCGGCACCATGGAGTTCGGCGACCCCGACGCCCCGATCGTCCCGGCCCGCGTCGAAGCCATCGTCGCCGCCACCCGCCCCCTGCTCGACGGTGTCCGCTGGGATGAGCGCACCGACGTGTGGGTGGGTCCACGCCCGGTCAGCCCCGACGGGCGGCCCCTGGTGGGGGAGGTGTGTCCGCGCACCGTCTACGTCGCCGGTGGGCACGGCATGTGGGGCATGACGCACGGTCCGGTGACGGGCCGATTGTTGGCCGAGCAGATCACCACCGGCAAGCAGTCCGCCGTGCTGCGTGACCTCGATCCCTTGCGCTGACCCACTCGGGTCGGTGAATTTTCGAATCAAATGCTGTTGCAAAGGAGAACTGTCGATGACTGATACGCACGGTGTCTGGATGACCCAGCAGACCAAGGACCGGCTTCTGGCGGAGCTGGCGGAACTGTCTGCACCGCAAGATGTTCCGGGTGGTGAGGACATCAGTGACCAACAGGCCCGCCAGGCTCGGATCCACCAGATCCACGACCTGCTGGCGGTCGCAGTGGTCGGCCAGGATCCGCCGGACGACGGGGTCGCCGAGCCCGGCATGGTACTGACCGTCCGCTACAGCGACGGGGACACCGAGACCTTCCTGCTCGGGGTGCGCGACGACGACCAGAGTGGGTTGGAGGTCTACTCGCCGCAGTCGCCGCTCGGCATGGCAATCACCGGAGCCCGGCCCGGGGAGGAGCGCACCTACCAGGTGCCCAGTGGGGCCAACGTGACGGTGACGCTGCTCGACGCGGTGCCCTACGGGCTGCATCAGACCCAGCATCCGGCCTGAACACAGGGCAACTGAGGAGCTGTTTTGAACCTTGGTGTGGCTGTGGTGTAGCTTCGATGAGCACGACAACGCGGGGCTATGGCGCAGCTGGTAGCGCACCACACTGGCAGTGTGGGGGTCAGGGGTTCGAGTCCCCTTAGCTCCACTCATTTCGATGGGTATCCCGTTCGGTCTGCGCTGATTGCGCGGAATTGCGGCTAGGCCACTTGGTGAACATAGAGTCACAAAGCATGAGCCGCATCGTTACGGTAACGAGTCAATTGGCCGGCCCGGTAACTTACACGCCTGTGATACGGTTCTTTTTGCAGTCAGAGGATTGCGTGTCCGGGGGGACTGGTTACTAATCATCGGAGTTTACGTGAAGAGCCTCGGGAGACTCGGTAAAGCGATATTCGCCGGTATCGGCTTTTATGCAAGCGGGTTGATTCTCAGCGCACAGGCGGGTGCTGTTCCCGTCGCGCACCTTCCCCTTGGGGGGCCGGTGTGCGCGGGTGGTGTGGTCGCTCTCTCGTCCGCCGACGGCGCGGCGCCCATTGCCGCGCCGGCCGACGCGACGTTGGCGGCTGCCGCCGGGGTGCCTTGTGGGCCAGCTGCGGCTGACCTGACCACTCTTGCTGGCCCTGTGCCGATGGGACTGCCGGGACCGGTGCCCCCGATCCCGATAGCCCCGATTCCGGTGGTTCCCGGACTGCCGCCGCCCGTGCCGCTGGTGGCGCCGGGACCGGCCGGGGCCGCCGCAGCCAGTCCTATCGTGGGGCTGGCGGCGGACGCCGCCAGTGCCCCTATCGGCCTGGCTGGCGGCACTAAATAAAACGTGCCGGAAGAGGGCCCGCGAACATTGTGTTCGCGGGTCTTTTTCTGTTGCGAATTCATTCTGAAATTGCCTGACAGGAATTTATTTGTAGAACCGTTATTGCGGTGCGACTGCGCCGTTACAAAAGGCTGTTATTGGAAACGGCTTCAACGGCGCGATCACGGTTTCACCAGCCGGCGTGGAGTGCCGGCGCAGTAACCGACGATGTCGTCGACGATATCGCGATAAAACACGTTCATGCAGTTCTCGGTCACGTAGCCCAGATGCGGGGTCAGCACGGTGTTGCCCAGCGTGGTGAGCGGGTGCCCGGCCGGCAGCGGCTCCTGGTCGAAGACGTCGAGCCCCGCGCCGCGGATCCGGTTGGTGCGCAGCGCGTCGATCAGTGCGGCCTCATCGATCAAGCCGCCGCGGGAGGTGTTGACCAGGATCGCGCTGGATTTCATCGCGGCCAGCTCGTCACGACCGACAATGCCGCGGGTCGCCTCGGAGAGCACCATGTGGATCGATACGACGTCGGCGCTCTCGAAGAGACTGCGCCGGTCCAGCAGCTGCGCCTGCGCCTCGGCGGCCCGCTCTGGGGTCAGGTGTGGGCTCCACGCCGTCACTCGCATGCCAAAGGCGTGGCCCACCGCGGCGACCAGCCGGCCGATGCGGCCCAGCCCCACCAGTCCGAGCGTCGCGCCGGCCAGATCAGCGCCGACGGTCTGCTGCCACCGACCGGCCCGCAGCGCCGCGTCCTCGGCGATCAGATGACGTTGCAAGGCGTGGATCAACGCCCAAGTTAGTTCGACCGTGGGCGTGATGGTGCCGCCGGTCCCGCACACGGTGATTCCGAGCCGGTGGGCCGCGGCCACGTCGATGGCGGCGTTGAACGGCCCAGTGGTGACCAGTAACTTCAACGCCGGCAGCCGAGACAGCAGATCGGCGCCGATCGGAGTGCGTTCGCGCATCGCCACCACCACCTCACAGTCGGCCAGCCGGGCCACCAGTTCGTCACCGGGAGCAAGGTGTTCGCGGATCGCCAACAGATCAACGGGCCGGGGGACGGGCGACCAGTCCACCGTGGCGGCGATGCCCTGGTAGTCATCGAGCACCGCGACACGTAGTGGTGACGGGGAGGCTGCCACGTTCAGAACGCATCCGGGTTCTGCTGGACCGACTCGGGAACCGGATGCTGATAGAGGCGAGAGGCGTTCTCCCAGGTCAACTTCCGGATCACCTCGGGAGGAAGGTTGCCGATCTCCTCATGGATCACCTGTTGAGTGTTCGGCCAGGTCGAATCGCAGTGCGGGTAGTCGGCTTCCAGCATGATGTGGTCGGTGCCGATGCGTTCGTGCTGGCAGAACGACGACTGATCTTCGACCGCGCAGAACCAGAAGTTGCGTTGCAGCACTTCAGCCGGCGACAGCGTCTCGCCGAGCGCCTTCCAGGTTCCGTACATTTCGTGATAGCTCAGCATGTGGTCGAGGCGGTCCAGCAGCCCTGCGACCCAGCCGATCCCGCCCTCGGACAGGCAGATCTTCAACTCGGGGAAGCGGCTGGGCAACCCGGAGTACAGCCAGTCGACCGCAGCGGAGATGGCATAGGCGAAGAACAGGACGCCGGCGACATCGGGCGGCGCATCATCGGTGGTCGACGGTGAGGTGCCCGACGAACCGATGTGCAGATTGATCACGGTGCCGGTTTCGGCGCAGGCGGCGATCATCGGGTCCCAATGCCCGGAGTGAATGGTCGGCAGCCCCAGCATCGCCGGATTCTCGCTGAAAGTGATGGCGCGAAAGCCTCTTTCGGTATTCTCGTAGATCATGGCCGCGCCGACCTCGGGATCCAGTAGCCAGGGCAACTGACAGCCGATGATGCGGTCGGGATAGGAACCGGCCCACACCTCGTGGTGCCAGTCGTTCCATGCCCGCACCGATGCCAGTGCCAGCTCACGGTCGCCGGTCGTCAGTTGCAGGCGCTGGCCGGCGAATCCGGGAAGGAAGGAGGGAAAGTTCAGCGAGGCGTATACGCCGTTGAGGTCCATGTCTTTGATGCGCGCGTGGATATCCCAGGCGCCGCGGCGCATCTCGTCGAATCTGGCCGGCTCGAAGCCGTACTCGGACACCGGCCGACCCACCACGGCGTTGAACCCGACGTTGGGCAGCGATTGGCCGTCATACATCCAGGTCTGGCCGCCGGTCTCGGTCTCGACCACCCGCGGCGCCCGGTCGGCCAGTTTGCGGGGGACTCGACCGAGGAAGGTGTCCGGGGGTTCGACGATGTGGTCGTCGACCGAGATCACCGTGTAGCGCCGTTGCGCGCGCGGCGGTTCGGGTAGGAAGGTCACGGTGCGTTCCGCTCCGGCCTTGGCAGTGGTGAAGCTCAGGTCAGAGCTGAGCTCGTCGATCGATTTCACCAATGAACCTCAGTCTTCGGGCCAGGCGGGTCGCCGTGGCGATCAGTCGAGCACATGCCGGTCGGCCTTGATGGTCATGCGGGCCGCGCCGGCCCAGTACACGTCGGCGGCACGTTCGATCAACGAGGCCTGCATCCCGGCCATGTCGGAGCGCTTCATCGGCGTGGGCGTCCGGCCGGTCAGCATGACGTGGTAGGCCAGCTTGCACACCCGCTCGATGGTGGCCGACCGATAGACCGCCTCGGCCAGGGTGCGCCCGGTCGCGATCACCCCGTGGGAGGCCAGGATCGTCAGGTTTGCGTTGCCCATGCGCTCGACCAGATCCCGGGCCCGCGCAGCGGTGTCCACCTCGCCGTCGTAGTCCTCGACGAAGCACAGGTCGTCGAGGAACAGCGAGCCGGTCTGGTGGACCAGCTCGGGCAGCGTCTGCAGCGACGCCAACAGGCTCACGTAGTAGGGGTGGTTGTGGATCACCACGCGTGCGTCGGGGCGGGCGCGGTGCAGTTCGGTGTGGATATGGATGGCGGGGGTGACATCCCAGCGGCCGGCGATGACGCGAGCGTCCTCGTCGACGGTGCAGATGTCCGAGGCGGTGAGTTCGGCCCACCACAGGCCCCACGGATTGACCAGCATGTCGGTCTGGCCGGTGCGCTGCCAGGTGATGTGGCCCGCCATGTTCTCGGCGAAGCCGATGTCGGCGAGATGGCGAAACGCGATGGCCAGCGCCTGGGCATTGCTCAGCTCGACGCCGATCGGCGGAACCACCGACGGCGACCAGACCGCTGAGCCGCCGAGACGGGCGTACTGGACGCCGACGGACTCCGTCATGAACAAATCATATGGAAATAAGGGGACCCGTCAACGGAATCGGCGAGTTCCTCAGAGCTCGGGGTCCCCGGCGCTGGACAGCCCCCGGGGACGGACCATGGCGGGGTCGACGATCCCCGAGCGGCCCGGGTAGTGCTGGGCGTGCAGAAGGTGGGCGGCGGCGAGGTCCCGAGCTCGCTGGGCGTCGCCGACATCGATGGCGTCGATCACCTGACGGTGGTCTTCCAAGACTGCGCGGCGCTCGGGAACGGGCACCGTCGAATGGTCGGTGACCTGGCTGGACCAGCTTTGCTCGTGAGCGGACCACAGGGCTTCGAGCGCGCCCGCCATGACGAGCATGGTGGTGTTGCCGCAGTGGGTGACGAGCGCTTCGTGGTAGCGGCGGCTGGCGGAGGTGGCCTTCTCCAGGGCGTCGACCGCGGCCACCGATTCCTCGTGTAGCCGACGCAGAATGGGCACCACCGTGCTCTTACGGTCCGGCCGCCCCGCGCACAGTGCCGCGCAGGCCGGTTCGACCTGCAGCAGTGCGGTCCCGACGTCGGCGAGGCTGACCTGTTGTGAGCCCAGCACCAGGCCCATGGTGTAGGCGACGTTTGCTGGGGTGGGTCGATGAATCAGCGCGCCGCCCCGTTTGCCGCGGCGCACGGTGAGCAGCCCCTCGGCCTCGAGGATACGCATGGCCTCACGCAGCGACGGCTTGCTGATGGCGAACTCGACCAGGAGTTCGTCCTCTTTGGGGAGCACATGATCGTCGGTCAGCTCGCCGGCCAGAATGCGCCGACGAAGTTCATCGGCGACCTGTTCGGCGAGCCGCCGAAAGCGAACGGTGGGAGCTGCCACGGGTCGAGTGTGCCAGATCAGGCCGCACAGCCCCGGTTCCTCGAATCGCTCACTTCCAAATGATTCGTGTCATACGATCGCGCTGCGAGAAGGGGACCATGGGGTGCAGCACTGGACTGTCGGCGACGTTGACATCCACGCGGTGCTGCAGGCGGTCATCCCGATCCCACCCGCCCTGCTTTTCGCGGCGGCAGCCGAGCGTTTCGCGGACGACTCGCTGGCGGACTATCGCGACGCCTCGGGCAACATCTTGATGGCGATCCAGTCCTATCTGATCGCGTCCGGGACCTCGTGCGTGCTGGTCGACACCTGCTTCGCCGAAAGCTTCCTGCGGACGCGCAACATCCCGGACCGCTTCGAGGAGTCGTTGGCGGCTACCGGATTTGGTCCCGGCGACATCACGGCGGTGGTCTGCACGCATCTGCACCGCGATCACGCCGGTGGCAACACCGTCGAGCAGGGCGGGCAGTGGGTGCCGAGGTTCGCCGGCGCCGACTACCTGGTGACCGCGGCCGAGCACGCGCACTGGAGCGAATTCACCGGTGAGGACCGGGTGGCCCCCGAATGCGTCGCGCCGCTGGCGCAGCACGGCAAGCTCCGCCTGGTGCGGCCCGATCATCGGCTGACCGAGACGGTCCGGCTCGTCGCCACCGCCGGTCACACCCCTGGCCACGTATCGGTGCGCATCGAATCCGCCGGCGCGGTCGCCTACATCAGCGGCGACGTTGTACACCATCCGGTCCAGATCGTCGACCCCGAGATCAGTGCCCGGCCCGACGCCGACCCGAGCGCTGCCCGTGCCAGCCGACGGGACCTGCTGCGCCGCGTCGTCGACGAGCGGGCGCTGCTGCTCGGATCGCATTTCGCCGCCCCCTCGGGCGGCTACATCAACAGCGCCGGTGCAGGTTTGGCGTGGCAACCGCTGGTAGAGCGAGAGGGAGCACGATGACCGAGACACAGCACCTGCTGCCGGAGGGGTTCGACTTCACCGACCCGGCGCTCATCGGCGAGCGCATCCCGCACGAGGAGTTCGCCCTACTGCGCAAAACCGAGCCGATCTGGTGGAACGCCCAGCCCTTCGGCGCGTCCGGTTATCCGGACGAGGGCTACTGGGTCGTCACCAAGCACGCCGATGTGCGGGCGGTGTCCTTGCAGGACGAGGTGTTCTCCTCGCACGAGAACACGTCGCTGATCCGGACGAACACCACGGACAATCAAGAGCTCCACGACGCCAGTCGTGACAACATCATGCTGTTTCTCGACGGACCCAAGCACGCCAAGCTGCGCCGGATCGTGTCACGGGGTTTCACGCCCCGCGTGGTTGCGGGCATGCGGGATTCGCTGGACCGCCAAGCCCGAGAGATCGTCACCGCCGCCGCCGAGCACAACACCGGGGACTTCGTCACCGAGGTGGCCTCGCAGCTGCCGTTGGCGACCATCTGCGAGCTGATCGGTGTCCCAGCAGACGAGCGCCAGCAGGTCTTCGACTGGAGCAACCGGCTGGTGGGCGGCGGTAACGGCGACGCGGAGGCCGGAGCTGACGGGATTCAAGCCTCCGCCGAATTGTTGGGCTACGCCTATCAGATGGCCGAAGACCGCAAGGCCCGTCCGCGCGACGACATCGCGACGGCCCTGGTAACGGCGACCATCGACGGTGAAGAGCTCACCGCGTTGGAATTCGGTTACTACGTGATGATGCTGATGGTGGCCGGCAACGAGACCACCCGCAACGCCACCTCGCAGGGGATGCTGGCGTTTTTCGACCACCCCGACCAATGGCGGCTGTTCGTCGACGAACGCCCCACCACGATGGCCGAAGAAGTGGTCCGCTGGGCGACGCCGGTCATCTCCTTCCAGCGCACCGCGTTACGCGATGTCGAACTCGGCGGAGTGCAGATCCGCAAGGGACAGCGGGTCGGCATGTTCTACGGCTCGGCCAACTACGACGACGAGGTGTTCGACAACCCGTTCAGGTTCGACATCCTGCGAAGCCCCAACCCGCACCTGGGTTTTGGGGCTCCCGGAGCGCACTACTGCATCGGGGCCAACCTCGCCCGCATGCAGATCAACCTGATCTTCGGTGCGCTGGCAGACATCATTCCCGACATCCACCAGCTGGATCGCCCATCACGGTCAGTGCTGCCCTGGATCAACGGGATCGACGCTATGCCGGTGGAATTCGGCAACGCTGGGACGTCCTAGCGGACGTCCCAGCGGCCCGCGTCACTCCTTGATGATCACCGGGTCGCCGATGTTGACCCGGTCGAAGTACCACTCGGCATCGGTGGGGCTCAGGCCGACACAGCCGTGGCTGACGTTCTCCAGCCCCAGGGAGCGCAGCGCCCAGGGTGCGGAGTGGATGTAGAGCCCGCGGCGGGTGATACGTACCGCCTGCTCGACCTCGAAGCGGTAGCCCTCGGCGGAATCGATCGGGATCCCCACGCTGCTGGAGTCCATCACGACCTTGCGGTCCTTGCCCAACACGGTGTAGTTGCCCGTCGGCGTCTCGTATTCGGTCTTGCCCATAGTGGCGGGCATGACGCCGTCTTCGCCCCAGTGCGGACGGTGGTGCGGCGTGGGCAGCGGGCCGGCCTCGTCGCCGTCGCCGTCGACGGTCACGGTGAAGGTGTGCGCCGAGATGCTGGCGACGCCCACCACCTTTGCGCCCGTGCTGAAGTCGACCGAGAGCTTGCCCACCGACAGTGCCACGGCGCTGTGCGAGGGCCAGTAGTGGTCGGGAATCCACTGCACCTCGGTGTCGTCGACCCAGTCAAACGTTCCGGTCATCGGCGGGGTGGACCGCACCGCGATGGTGCGCTCGGCGGCCCGGCGGTCGATCACCGGTGCGGAGAAGGTCACCACGACGGGGTGCGCCACGCCGACGAGAGCACCCGACGCCGGCTGGATCGATGCGATCCCCGCGCCGGGTGGCTGGCTGGCCGCGGCCGAACTAATTCCGGGCGGCGTCACGAGCGTTGTGACCGCGACCCCGATCACTACCATTGCTGAGCGCACCGATGTCCACATCGTCGGCATACCTTCCCGATCTTGTAACTTGGGTTAACGCCGTTGATGGTAGGGAGATTTGCGGCGATAAACCTCGCGCACATGCCCACGAGTCGGTCAAGGCTTCATTAAGGTTTGGACACGGCCCGCCGGCAGCGTGTCAGCAACAGCGCACCCCGGGATCGCTGTCGTGACGGTGCCGCCAATAGTCGCGCTCGGAGAGCACCGGTTCGCCGGGATGAGCGCGCCGGCGGTACTCCAGGTAGCGGCGGTAGTGGTTGTCGCCCAACAGCGATGCCCAGTACCAGCCGACGTGGCGAGCGGCCCGCGCTAATCCGCGCAGCGGGCGTTCCATTGCTCCTGCACCTTTCGTTCGGCCGCGGTGGGGATCAGCCCGGCAGGCGCGAATCGCTTCGATGGCACCGGCGGCGGCTCGAAGGTCGACGCCGCTCCGCGAATCGCCCGTAGCGACACCACAATTGCGGCCACGACCACCACCGCCACCAGCGAGGCGAACACAATCGACAAAGTTCCCTGGATGAACGTGTTGCGGACGACGTCGTGCAACTGCGCCGGATTGGCTGCCGATCCGAACGACGTCTCGCCGGCCCGCTCGGCGGCTCGATAGGCGAAGTGTTGCGTCCAGTAGCCCACCCGCGGATCGCCGGAGAAGATCTTCTGCCATGAGGCGGTCATGGTGACCGTCAGATCCCACAGCAGCGGAATGCCTGGGATGAGCGCCCATTTCAGGCCGGAGGTCCCGCGGCCCTTCTTGATCACGATCACCGTCACCACCGTCAGCGCGATCGCGGCCAGCAACTGGTTGGCGATACCGAATAACGGGAAAAGGGTGTTGATCCCGCCGAGCGGATCGGTGACGCCCATCAACAGGATCGAACCCCACCCGGCGACCACGGCCAGACTGCACACCCACGCCCCGATCCGCCAACTCGGGTTGGACAGCCGGCGCAGCGGTCCGCCGAGGTTGCTCAGCGCGTCCGAGAGCATGAATCGGGCCACCCGGGTGCCGGCGTCGACGGTGGTCAGGATGAACAGCGCCTCGAACATGATCGCGAAGTGGTACCAGAAGGCCTTGAGGCCCGGTCCGCCGAACACCCGCCCCAAAACGTCGGCCATTCCCAGCGCCAGGGTGGGGGCCCCGCCGGTGCGAGACACGATCGACTGTTCCCCGACCGCGGTGGCGGCCTCGGTGATCTGCTCGGCGGTCACCGGGGTCCCGCCGAGCCCGAGCCCGTTGACGTAAGCGGCGGCGCTCGAGGCGGTGCCGCCGGTCGCGGCGACCGGCGCATTGAGGGTGAAGAACAGGTGCTGGTCCAGGATCGATGCGGTGATCAGCGCCATCACCGCCACGAAGGATTCGGTGAGCATGCCGCCATAGCCGATCAGCCGCATCTGGCTCTCTTTTTCGAGCAGTTTCGGGGTGGTGCCCGAGGCGATCAGCGAATGGAATCCCGACAGCGCGCCGCACGCGATCGTGATGAACAGGAACGGGAACAGCGACCCGGCGAACACCGGTCCTTCGCCGGTGCGGGCGAACTCCGAGACGGCCGGTGCGGCCATCAGTGGCCGCGCAACCAGGATGCCGATGGCCAGCAGGATGATGGTGCCGACCTTCATGAACGTCGACAGATAGTCGCGTGGCGCCAGCAGCAACCACACCGGCAGCACCGAGGCGGCGAAACCGTAACCGATGATGCACCAGGACAATGTCACCGGGGACAACGTGAACCATGCGACACCCCAAGAGGTTTCGGCGACCCACTTGCCTGCTGCGACAGCACCCAGCAACGCGACGATTCCGATCAGGGACACCTCGGACACCCGGCCTGGCCGCAGGAACCGCAGATAGAACCCCATGAACAGGGCGATCGGAATGGTCATCGCGATGGAGAACACGCCCCAGGGGCTGACCGCCAACGCCCGCACCACGATCAGTGCCAGTACCGCGATCAGAATCACCATGATGACCAGCACGCCGATGATCGCGGCCGCACCGCCGACGACGCCCAACTCCTCGCGGGCCATCTGTCCCAAGGAGCGACCCCGTCGGCGCACTGAGCACCACAGCACCAGGTAGTCCTGCACACAGCCGGCGATCACCGCGCCGATGATGATCCAGATGGTCCCCGGCAGGTAGCCCATCTGCGTGGCCAGCACCGGACCGACCAGCGGGCCTGCGCCGGCGATTGCCGCGAAGTGGTGGCCGAAGAGCACCCGCCGATCGGTCGGCAGATAGTCGGTGCCGTCCTCGAAGATCTCCGCGGGCGTGGCGTGGTCGTCGCGCGGTTGCACGATCTTGCGCTCGATAAACCGTGCGTAGAAACGGAATCCGATGACGTAGGTGCACACCGCGGCGATCACGAACCACACCGCGTTCACCGCCTCGCCGCGGGCGAATGCGATCGATGCCCATGCCACCGCCCCCGCGACCGCCAGCGCACCGAACACCATCTTGTGCCGTGCTGAGATGGGGGAGCGGTCGATGACCGCCACCGCGGGCAGCTCGGGATCGGTGTGCACATAGGTCACCGGCCCGTCGTGTCGCTCGACTACCTCTGGCGCCGTCGGTGCGGCCACGGGTACCTCCTGGGGGCCTTCTCTGATGCCCGAGGGGCAGCGGTTTCCGAGCGGAACGATAACTTGTCCTAGATTCTCAACTACTAGATTTCCAGTAACGGCGGCGAAGGAGTCTGCATGGACATCAACGGTAAGAAGGTCATCATCGTCGGCGGCGCCTCCGGAATGGGCCGCGCCACCGCGGAGCTGCTGGCTGCCGGCGGGGCGGACGTCGCGGTGCTCGACCGGGAAGGCTCGGAGGGCAAGCAGGTCGCGGACGGCTTCGGTGGTGCCTTCTACCCGGTGGACATCACCGACTTCGACGCCACCGAGAAGACTCTGGCCGCGGCGGTCGAGGGCCTGGGCGGGCTGCACGTCATCGTCACCACGGCCGGCGGGGGTATCGCCAAGCGCACCCTGTCCAAGTCCGGACCGCACGATTTGGAGTCCTTCCGTGCGGTGATCGACCTGAACCTGATCGCCACGTTCAACATCAGCCGGCTGGCCGCCGCGCACATGAGCACCAACGAGCCCGAAGATGAGGAGCGCGGCGTCATCATCAACACGGCGTCGATCGCGGCCTTCGAAGGCCAGATCGGCCAGGTTGCCTACACCGCCGCCAAGGCGGGCGTCGCCGGTATGGCCCTGACCATGGCTCGCGACCTCGGTTCGGTGGGCATCCGGGCACTGGCGATCGCGCCGAGCCTGTTCGCCACCGGCCTGACCAAGGGCATTCCCGAGGAGTTCGCCAGCGCCTTGACCAAGGACGCCGCGTTCCCCAAGCGCCTCGGCCGGCCCGAGGAGTTCGCCAAGTTGGTTGCCGCTGTCGTCGACAACCCGATGCTTAACGGACAATGCCTGCGGCTCGACGCCGGGCAGCGGTTCGCCCCCAAGTAAACGAAAGCCAGGAGATTCCCCATGGGCATTGGATTGACCGACGACCACCGCGAACTTGCCGAGGTGGCCCGCGGATTCTTGACCGCACAGAAGGCCCGCTCGGCGGCGCGTACGCTGCTGGACGCCGCCGAGGAGACTCGGCCCCCGTTCTGGAATGAACTGGCCTCCCTGGGCTGGCTGGGCCTGCATATCGGCGAGGAGCACGGCGGCTCCGGTTTCGGGCTGCCCGAACTTGTGGTGGTGATCGAGGAGCTGGGTCGCGCAGTTGCCCCGGGTCCGTTCGTTCCGACCGTCATCGCCTCAGCGGTGATCGCCGCCGCCGGCACCCCCGAGCAGCAGGCCCGCCTGCTGCCCGGACTGATCGACGGTTCGGTGACCGCCGGGGTCGGACTGGCCGGTGGCCCGGGAGGCCTGGTCCTGGACGGCGGAGTGGCCTCCGGTGACGCCGGGGTGGTGCTGGGCGCGGGCCTGGCCGATGTGCTGCTGGTGGCCGCCGGCGAGGACGTACTGGTGCTCGAACGCGACCGCGCCGGGGTCAATGTCGACGTGCCCGGCAACCTCGACCCGACCCGCCGGTCCGGGCGCGTGACGCTGACCGGTGTCGGCGTCAGCGCCGACGACATCCTGGCCGGCGGGCGCGAGTCCGCGCTGGCGCGCGCCCGGGTGCTGCTGGCCGCCGAAGCGGTCGGCGGCGCGACCGACTGCACGGACTCGGCGGTCGAGTACGCCAAGGTGCGCGAACAGTTCGGCCGCACCATCGCCACTTTCCAGGCCATCAAGCACCACTGCGCCAACATGCTGGTCGCCGCCGAATCGGCAATCGCCGCGGTCTGGGATGCCGCTCGGGCTGATGGCGAGGACGAGTACGCCTTCCGGCTGGCCGCCGCGGTAGCCGCCACGCTGGCGTTCCCCGCCTACGTGCGCAACGCCGAGCTCAACATCCAGGTGCACGGCGGTATCGGCTACACCTGGGAGCACGACGCGCACCTGCAGCTGCGCCGGGCCCTGACAGTGCAGGCCTTGTTCGGCGGCGACGCACCGGCCCTGTCCGTCTTCGAGAGCGCCTCGGCCGGTATCACCCGGGCCAACAGCCTGGACCTGCCGCCCGAGGCCGAGGAGCTGCGCACCCGGATCCACGCCGACGCCGCCGAAATCGCGGCGTTGGCCACCGAAGACCAGCTGGACAAGCTGATCGCGACCGGCTACGTCATGCCGCACTGGCCCAAGCCGTGGGGCCGGGCGGCCGACGCCGTCGAGCAGCTGGTGATCGAGCAGGAATTCAGTGCCGCCGGAATCCAGCGGCCCGACTACTCGATCACCGGCTGGGTGATCCTGACGCTGATTCAGCAGGGCACCGACTGGCAGATCGAGCGATTCGTGGAGAAGGCGCTGCGCCAGGAAGAGATCTGGTGCCAGCTGTTCTCCGAGCCCGCCGCCGGATCGGATGCCGCCGCGGTCAAGACCAAGGCGACCCGGGTCGAGGGTGGCTGGAAGATCAGCGGCCAGAAGGTGTGGACCTCCGGTGCGCACCTGTGCCGGCGCGGCCTGGCCACGGTGCGCACCGACTTCGACGTCCCCAAGCACGCCGGCATCACCATGGTGATCGTCGACATGAAGGCGCCCGGCGTCGAAGTGCGGCCGTTGCGCCAGATCACCGGCGGGTCGGAGTTCAACGAGGTGTTCTTCAACGACGTCTTCGTTCCCGATGAGGACGTCGTCGGCGAGGTCAACGAGGGCTGGAAGGTGGCCCGCGCGACTTTGGGCAATGAGCGGGTCAGCATCGGCGGTGGTGGCTCCTACACCGCCGGGGTCGACCAGCGGCTGATCGCACTGGCTCAGCAGCACCGGAATTCCGTAGCCGACGCCGCGGCGCGGATCGGCCGGTTCGTCGCCGACGAGCACGCGTTGCGGCTGCTGAACCTGCGCCGGGTGGCGCGCAGCATCGCCGGCGCCGGCCCCGGACCCGAGGGCAACGTCACCAAACTCAAGCTCGCCGAGCACATGGGCGATGGTGCGGCCATCGGCGCGGCGCTGCTGGGTCCGGACGTCGCCCTTGATGACGGGCCGGGCGCAATGGCCGGCCGGATGGTGATGGGGGCGCGCGGTATCGCGATCGCCGGCGGCACCTCGGAGGTGACGCGCAACCAGATCGCCGAGCGAATTCTGGGGATGCCCCGCGACCCGCTGATCAAGTAGCGTTCCCCATGACGCGAGCTGGGGGCACCTCCAGCTCGCGGGGGAGCGTGTTTGCACAGTGACACGCCGGCTGTGCTGGCATTCTGCGCACCCTGGAACGTGGTGAGGAGGACGCGAAATGGCAACCGTCGCAGACCATGTCATTACCGTCCTCAAGAGCAGCGGGGTGCAGCGCATCTTTGGGATACCCGGCGACAGCCTTAACGGGCTTACCGACGCGATCCGCCGCGCCGGCGACGTCGGCTGGGAACAGGTGCGCCACGAGGAGACCGCTGCGTTCGCGGCCGCCGCGGAGGCGGCGCTGCGCGGGGGTTTGGCGGTGTGTGCCGGTAGTTGCGGACCGGGCAACCTGCACCTGATCAACGGGCTGTTCGACGCGCAGCGCAGCCGGGTGCCGGTGCTGGCGATCGCCGCCCATATCCCGCTGGCCGAGGTCGGCTCCGACTACTTCCAAGAAACCCATCCGCAGAACCTGTTTCGCGAGTGCAGCGTCTACTGCGAGCTGGTCAGCACCCCCGAGCAGGCGCCGCGCATCCTGGAGCTGGCTATGCGTGCGGCGGTCGAGGAGAACGGCGTCGCCGTCGTGGTGGTTCCGGGCGAGATCTTCGGCCACCGTCTCGACGAGACCGCCTGGGGGACGCGCCCGGTGCGACCCACAGGATCGGTCTGCCGACCCGACGAGCAGGGGTTGCGGGCAGCGGCGGCCATGCTCAACTCAGCCGCCAACGTCACCATTTTGGCCGGTGCGGGGGTTGCCGGGGCCCATGACCAGGTGATGGAGCTGGCGCACACTTTGGCAGCGCCGATCGTGCACGCGTTACGCGGCAAGGAGTACATCGAGTACGACAATCCCTACGACGTAGGTATGACGGGACTGCTCGGTTTTGCGTCCGGATACAAGGCGATCCGGGAAGCCGACGTGTTGCTGATGCTCGGCACCGACTTTCCCTACCAGCAGTTCTATCCCGATCGTGCGCAGATCATTCAAGTCGACATTCGCGGTCGAAACCTGGGCCGACGCACCCCGATCGATCTGGGACTGCTCGGCACGGTTGCCGACACGGTCGCCGCGTTACAGCCATTGCTGGCGAGTAAGAACGACCGCAGCCACCTGGAAAGGTCGCTGAAGCACTACCGCAAGACCCGCCAGCGGCTCGACTCGCTGGCGTCCAACGATCGAGACCGCACTCCGATACGCCCCGAATATGTTGCTGCGGTAGCTAATCGGTTGGCCTCAGATGACGCGGTGTTCACCGTCGACGTCGGGTCCCCGGTGGTATGGGCGGCGCGCTACGTCACCATGAACGGACGACGGCGATTGATCGGGTCGTTCAACCACGGCACCATGGCATGCGCGCTGCCACACGCGATCGGCGCGCAGTCCATCGACCGGAAGCGACAGGTTGTCGCATTGGCCGGCGACGGTGGTCTGGCGATGCTGTTCGGCGAGTTGCTGACCCTGACGCAGAATCGTTTGCCGGTCAAGGTGATCGTGTTCAACAATTCGTCGCTGAACTTCGTCGAACTGGAGATGAAGGCCGCCGGCATCGTCAACTTCGGTACCGAGTTGGACAATCCCGACTTCGGCGCCGTCGCCACGGCGCTGGGCATGTTCGGGCGCCGGGTGGAGCGGCCGGCCGATTTGGAAGCGGCCCTGACCGAGGCGCTGGCCTACGACGGACCAGCCGTCGTCGATGTCGTCACCGCCCGCCAGGAACTGTCGATCCCACCGGCGATCACCGCTGAACAGGCCAAAGGCTTCTCGCTCTACGCGATCCGGACCATCCTGGCCGGCCGCAGCGACGAACTGCTGGACCTGGTGACCACCAACGTGGCTCGCCGCATCTTGAATTGATATCGATCTCGACGCCAGTCCATAAAATGCGTTGCGCGCCCAGCGGAGGCGCTACTAGCCTGGGGGACATCATGCGTTATCTAGTTGTAGTAGCCGGCACCCGCAGCGGGGTCTGATCCAGACCGACCCCCCGCTGTGGGTCGGAAGCTACTCCCGTCGGTCGCTCTCCTCGAGCAGAAAAGACCGCACCATGGCCAACACATCCTTCGCAGACCGATTCGACACCCGACTCCCACGTGAACTGCGTGACCCGGGCGCCCAGCTCACGTGGGACGGTTTCGTGGCCAGCTACGGGCGCTGTGCCGGCCCGTTGCGGCTGGGCCGCTGGCGCTGCCTGGACGCCGATCGGCCGGCGACCCGGCTGGGGCTCCAGGGCCGCACCTACCAGGCGACGATCGCCCTCGGAGACCGGACCGGCACGTGCACCGCAGCGGCGCACGGCCCGCTGGCCGCACTGACCGAGATGCTGTACGAACGTGGAATCACGTTGGAAATCCTAGGATTTCATCAGCTCGTCTGCGGCACCGAGATCGCGACGTTCATCCACGGGTCCAACGGCCGGGCGGCAGCGTGGGCGGTGGGCTTCGCGCCCGACGCCGGCGCCTCGGCCGTGGATGCCATCGTCACGTGTGTGAATCGGCTGTTGACGGCGGGCTGACCAGGCCTAAAGCCGGCGTAAGACGATCGGCATCCCGTCCATCGGAATGGGCATGCCGCCGTAGTCCCAGCGTGTTTGGTAGCCGGGGTGCGGCAACTCCAGCCGGTACCGGCGCAGCAGCCGGTGCAAGATCGCCTTGACTTCGAGGCGGCCGAACGTCATTCCAATGCACTTGTGCGCGCCGCCGCCGAACGGATTGAACGCGTAGCGGTGCTGTTTGTGCTCGTTACGCGGTTCGGTGAACCGTTCTGGGTCGAATTTCATTGGGTTCGTCCACAATTCGGGAAGGCGATGGTTCACTCCGGGGTAGGCGATGACATTGGTGCCCTTGGGGATGTAGTAGCCCAGTAGATCGGTGTCGCGGACCGTCTGGCGCATTGCCCACTGCACCGGTGTCACCAGGCGGATCGATTCGTCCATCACCAAATCGAGCGATTCCAGCTTCTCCAGAGATTCGATGTCGAGCGGCCCGTCGCCCAGGCGAGTCGATTCGTCGCGGCAGCGTTGCTGCCAGTCTGGGTTGCCCGCGAGGTTATAGGCCATTGATGTGGCCGTGGACGTCGACGTGTCGTGGGCGGCCATCATCAGAAAGATCATGTGGTTGACGATGTCGGTGTCGGAGAACCGGTTGCCGTCCTCGTCCTCGGCGTAGCACAGCGCGGTGAGGAGGTCGTTGCCTTCCTTGCCTCGATGCTCCCGGACCCGGGCGGTGAAGTAGGTCTCCAAGAGCTCACGCGCCTTGAGGCCACGCCACCAGGTAAAGGGCGGCACGCTGGTTCGGATCAGTGCGTTGCCGGCCCGGGTTGTCGTGGTGAACGCCTTGTTGACCTTCGTGACCAGCTCATGGTCGGTGCCGGGTTCGTGTCCCATGAACACCAGCGCGGCGATGTCGAGGGTGAGCTCCTTCATCGCCGGGTGAAGCAGGAAGCGCGCGTCATCGGTGACCCAGTCGTTGGCAATCACCTGGGAGGCGACCCGGTCGATCTGCTCGACGTAGCCGGCGAGGCGCGGCCGTACGAACGCCTCTTGCATGATCCTCCGATGGAACATGTGTTCCTCGAAATCCAGCAGCATCAGGCCCCGATTGAAGAACGGCCCGATCACCGGGACCCAGCCCTGTTGCGAGTAGTCCTTGTTGCGGTTGGAGTAGATGACCTGCGTCGCATCGGGTCCCAGTGCCGCGACGGCCGGCAAGACGGGCGAATCGCCGAACAGCACCGGGCCCTGGGTCTGGTACATGTGCATCAGGTAATCGGGCCCGCCGCGCAGCACCTCGACCATGTGCCCCAGGATCGGCAGCCCGGAATCGCCGAGGACCGGCTTGAGTCCACTGCCCGGGGGCGGCTCGGCGAGTTTCTTCTCGGGGAACTCCATGTTCAACAGCCGTTTTTCCAGCGCGGCCATACCCGGGAAGTTGTTGAACGACGGGGTGAACCGGCGTTTGGCCTGGTCGATCAGGTACTGCGGGGTGCTGATCGTGGCCACAGACACTCCTTTAACGGCCCAGGCGGGCTGTGGCGCCCGTCACTTGATCGCCAATCCTTGGATCAAACTTGACGACTGTCAAGGTTGGATCCGGCGTGGCGTGGCGCGGGGTTCCGAGCCGAGCAGCGAGGGCGTGTCAGGAGGCGATGTGCCAGGCGTGAGCAGACACGGAATCGCACGCCGGAGCGGCCAGTGGTGCGATTCTGTGTCTGCTCGCAGCGTGGACTAGAGCCGGCGCAAAACGATCGGCATACCGTCCATCGGGATCGGCATGCCGCCGTAGTCCCAGCGCGGCTGGTAGTCGGGATGGGCCAGCTCAATCCGGTACTGGCGCAGCAACCGATGCAGCACCGTCTTGACCTCGAGGCGGCCGAACACCATCCCGATGCACTTGTGCGCGCCGCCGCCGAACGGCGCCCAGGCGTAGCGGTGCTTCTTGTGCTCGGACCGCGGCTCGAGGAAGCGCTCCGGGTCGAACTGGCGCGGGTTGGTGTACAGCTCGGGCAGCCAGTGGTTCATGCCCGGCCAGGTGACCACGTTGGTGCCGGCCGGAACGTAATGGCCCAGCAGATCGGTGTCGCGCACGGTCTGGCGCATGTTGAACGGCAGCGGCGTCACCAGTCGCAGCGATTCGTCCATGACCAGGTCGAGGGTCTCCAGCTTCTCCAGCGACTCGATGTCCAGCGGGCTGTCGCCGAGTCGCTGTGACTCGTCGCGGGCCCGGTCCTGCCACTCCGGGTGTGCGGCCAGGTGGTAGATCATCGTGGTCACCGTCGAGGTGGTGGTGTCGTGGGCGGCCATCATCAAGAAGATCATGTGGTTGACGATGTCGGCGTCGGAGAAGCTGTTGCCGTCCTCGTCGGCGGTGTGACACAGGACGGTCAGCATGTCGGTGCCCTCGGCCTTACGACGCTCTTTGACCCGCTCCACGAAGTAGTCCTCGAGCAGCTTGCGGCCCTGCAGACCCTGCCACCACTTGAATGGCGGCAGGCTTGTGCGGATGATCGCGCCGCCGGCCCGGGTGGTCTGCTCGAAGGCGCGGTTGACCTTGGTGACCAGCTGGTGGTCACTGCCCGGTTCGTGGCCCATGAACACCACCGAGGCGACGTCGAGGGTCAGTTCCTTCATCGCCGGGTACAGCAGAAAGCGGTTGTCGTCGGTCGGCCAGTCGGCCACGATCGCTGAGGCCACCCGATCGATGTCCTCGACGTAGCTGGCCAGTCGGGGCCGGGTGAAGGCGGACTGCATGATTCGCCGATGGCCCATGTGCTCGTCGAAGTCCAGCATCATCAGACCGCGGTTGAAGAACGGCCCGATCACCGGGAGCCAGCCCTTCTGCGAGTAATCCTTGTTCTTGTTGGTGAAGATCGTCTGGGTGGCGTCGGGTCCTAGCGCGACGATCGACGGCAGGATGGGCGAATCGGCGAACGTGATCGGGCCCCGGGTGTTGTACAGGTGCAGCGGGAAGTCGGGTCCCTGGCGGAACATCTCGACGATGTGACCCAGCAATGGCAGTCCCGAGTCGCCGACGATGGGCTTCAGACCACTGCCCGGCGGCGGCGCGGCCAGCGTCCGTTGTGGCCAGTCGACCGTCATCAGCCGCTTCTCCAGCAATCCCATCCCGGGGATGGTGTTCACGGTCGGGATGAACCGGCGTTTCGCCTGGTCGAGCAGGTAACGCGGGGTGCTGATGGTGGTCACAGACGCTCCTCTAAATGCCCGGACTGGTTGTGGTAACCGTCACTTGGCCCTAATCCTTGGAGTAAGTTTGACGCCTGTCAAGTTTGATTCCGGCGCGGCGTGGTGCAAGGTGCAAAGGTGAATAGCGAGGTTGACGAGGGTGGGCGGTCCGCCGACGATCTGCCGTTGCGGCGGGGCGACAAGCAACGTCAGGCGATTGTTCAGGCGGTTCGGGAACTGCTGGAGGAGAAACCCTTCGCGGAACTTTCGGTCAGCACCATCAGCGACCGGGCCGGAGTGGCGCGCTCGGGGTTCTATTTCTACTTCGACTCCAAGTACGCCGTGCTCGCCCACATCCTGACGGAAGCCACGCACGAGCTCGAAGAGCTGACGCACTACTTCGCACCGCGGGGCGCCGACGAATCAACGGAGGCATTCGCCCGGCGCATGGTGGGCAGCGCGGCCGCGGTCTACGCCCACAACGATCCGGTGATGTCGGCATGCAACATGGCGCGCAACAGCGACGCTGAGATCCGGGAGCTGCTCGACGCTCAGATCGATGCGGTGATCGACCAGATCGTCGGCGTGGTCAACGACGAGCTCGCCGCGGGGACCGCGAACCCGATCAGCGACGACATTCCTGCGCTGGTGCGGACCCTGGGCGCCACCACGGCCTACATGCTTTCCGGAGACAGTGCCTTTGTGGGGCCCAGCGGTGATGTGAGTCGTGGCGTGCCGGTTCTCGAGGTGTTGTGGCGCAACGCGCTGTGGGGCGGCGGCAAGACCTAGCGGGTCGCCGCCATCGGCACAGCGGGGGATTGCATCGTCGGTGCGCGGTACCGCCGGTATCGTCTGCACCCATGACACGCGTAGCGCAGTACTACCGGGGCAAACGGTGCTTCATCACCGGAGCGGCAAGCGGCATCGGACGGGCCACCGCATTGCGGCTGGCTGAGCTGGGTGCCGAGCTGTACCTGACCGACCGCAACGCCGAGGGTCTGGCCGAAACCGTCGCCGACGCACGCGCTCTGGGCGCGCTGGTACCCGAGCACCGGGTGGTCGACATCGCCGACTACGACGACGTCGCCGCCTTCGCTGCCGACATCCATGAGCGCCACGAGTCGATGGACGTCGTGATGAACATTGCCGGAGTGTCGGCGTGGGGGACAGTCGACCGGTTGAGCCACCAACAGTGGCGAAAGATGGTCGACATCAACCTGATGGGCCCGATCCACGTCATCGAATCGTTCCTGCCGCAGATGGTCGCCGCCGGCCGCGGCGGGCGCCTGGTGAATGTGTCCTCGGCAGCCGGAATCGTCGCCTTGCCCTGGCACGCGGCCTATTCCGCCAGCAAGTACGGCCTGCGCGGAGTGTCGGAGGTGCTGCGCTTCGACCTGGCCCGGCACAAGATCGGGGTGTCGGTGGTGGTTCCCGGCGCGGTCAAGACCGGTCTGGTCAACACCGTCGAGATCGCCGGCGTGGACCGCGAGGACCCGCACGTGGAGAAGTGGGTGGGCCGTTTTGCCGGCCATGCCGTGTCGCCGGAGAAGGCGGCCGACAAGATCCTGGCCGGGGTGGCGCGCAACCGCTACCTGGTCTACACCTCGGGTGACATCCGGGCGCTGTACGCGTTCAAGCGGCTGGCCTGGCTGCCCTACAGCGTGGCCATGCGTCAGGCCAACGTGCTGTTCAGCCGGGCGCTGCGGCCGTCGCGGGATTCGTTGCGCAGCTCCTGAGGCGCCAGGCAGGTCACCGGCTGCCCCAGTCCCACGGCGGGGTGTTGAGCAGGCCCAGACCGGCGACCCGCGTCTCGCCGAAGTCTTTGTAGACCTCGATCTCTGCGGTGTCGTGGCGATCGGCGTCGGCGACAGGCACAGCGGCGAGCAGCTCGGGCATGGTGCGCGCGTGGGTGACCACCACGACCTGGGTTCGGGTGGCGGCGGCCCGGATGAGCTCGGCCAGCGGCGCCACCAAGTCGGGATGCAGGGACGTCTCCGGCTCGTTGAGCACCATCAGCGACGGCGGCTGCGGGCTCAGCAGGGCGGCGGCCCACAGCAGGAAGCGCAAGGTGCCGTCGGACAGTTCGGCGGCACGCAACGGCCGCAGCATGCCCCGTTGGCGCAACTGCACGTCGAACATGCCGTCGTGCGAGCTGACCGACAACGTCGCGCCGTCGAATGCGGCCGCGATCGCACGGTCCAGCTCGTCGTCACCGGACTCGATGATGGTCTGTACCGCCGCAGCCAGATCGACGCCGTCGCCGGCGAGTACCGCCGTGCGCGTACCGACCTGCGGTCGTCGCACCGGTGCGCCGGCATCGACCCGGAAGCCGTCGTAGAAGCGCCAGTCCCGTAGCCGGTCGCGGACCGCGGCCAGTTCCGGATGCGCGCCGGGGTGGGCGAATTCGGCGAGCACGCTGCGATAGGTGGGCAGGGTCCGTGACAGTTCTTCGACACCGGAGTCCGTGCTGGCCTGCGCGAAAGCCCGGGTGCGGCTCACCAGGGTGGCGCCGCGCCGCGGCACCGGCCCGGCGAACACGATCTCGCGTTTGATCTCCGGATCGTGGGAGAACGCCGACGCCTGCGCGGGGTCCTGTGGCAGTCCCAGATCGACCAGGTAGCCGAAATCATCGGAGGCGAAGCCCATCTCCAGCGAGACCACTCGGGTGCGCACGCTGCCCTGGGCGGTTCCGCTGCGGCGCGCTTCGCCGAGCTGTTGGGGGCCGGCCCACAGCACCGATTCCAGGCCGCCCTCGCGAGCCAGCGAGCCGATCACCTCGCCACGCCCGCAGTCGGCCAACAGTCGCAGCGCCCGGTACAGCGAGGACTTGCCGGTGCCGTTGGCCCCGGTCACGACCGTGAGCGGTCTCAACGGCAGCACCAGCTCGCGCAGCGAGCGGTAACCCCGTACGGCCAGCGTCGACAGCATGCCCGGCAGGGTAGCGGCTGCCTCCGACGTGGTGGGCGTCGTGAGCAAACTCGCGGCCTCAGTGCCATCACAGCGGCGGCGGGCGACGATGACGGGCATGCTGTGTCGACATGCGATGAACCGGGAGGCGGGGTGAGAGGCAACACGCACCGGATGCGGGCCGTCATCAAGCGGATTCGCTCGCTATACAGCGGAGTTCGGACCCGATCGGCGCTTGCCGCCGCGGCGGTGATGACAGTCTGCCTCGCGATCGCGGGCGGTCTGCTCCTGTTGGTGCTGTATCGGTCGCTGGAATCGACCGCCGAGACCGCGGCTAGCCTTCGTGCCGAACACATCGCCACTCAGCTGCGCTCGGGTGACTTCGACGACCTGGAGTCGGCGTTACTGGCCACCGATGGGCACATCGCCGTCGTACAGGTCGTCGGCGCGTCGGGCGTGATTCGGGCCGCCTCCAACGGCGCGCCCCGGACGCCGCTGACCGCGGTAGTCCTCGCCGACGGTCAAGCGCGTTATGTAGGCCGCGTCGAATCCGCCACCGGCGAGGAATATTGGGTATCGGCTCGAGGGGCTGCCGCCGGCGGAGCGCCGGTCACCGTGCTGGTGGGGGTGGACCGCGAACCGGTCGAGGAGATCGTGACGGTGGTGGGTGTGCTGCTGGCGGTGGGCGCGCCGATTCTGATCGTGCTGGTGGCAGCGGGAACTTTCCGCCTGGTGGGCGCCGCACTGCGGCCGGTGGAAGCGATCCGCACCCGGGTGGCGTCGATCTCGAGTGCTGATCTGACCGAGCGGGTGCCGGTTCCCCGAACCCATGACGAGATCGCCGAACTGGCAACGACGATGAACGCCATGTTGTCTCGCCTGGAGCACGGCAGGGCCGCCCAGCTGCGTCTGGTCAGCGACGTCTCGCATGAATTGCGCAGCCCGCTGGCCACCATAACCACCGCGCTGGAGTTGGCCAGTGCCCGGCCCGAACTGATGGACCGGGCACTGATCGACGAATCACTTCTTCCGGAATCACACCGGATGAGCCGACTTCTCGAGGACCTGTTGCTGCTGGCCCGCTCCGACGAAGGGGCACTGGGATTGCGGGGGGAGGACGTCGACGTCGACGATCTGTTGGCGGCCGAGGCGAACCGACTCGGCGGCCGCGGCTCGGTCAGCGTCGCGACCGATATCCGGGCCTGCCGGGTCACCGGCGACCGCGCCGCCCTGACCCGGGTGATTCGCAACCTGGTCGACAACGCGGCACGGTATGCGCGCAGCACGGTGACGCTGAGCTGCCGTCCGGCCTCCGACGGCGTGGTCATCACGATCGCCGACGACGGTCCGGGGATCCCGGTGGCCGAACGGAGCCGGATCTTCGAACGGTTCGTCCGACTCGACGCGGCCCGTGCCCGAACATCGGGCGGCACCGGACTCGGCCTGGCGATCGTCGCAGAGGTGGTGCGTGCCCACCGCGGAACCGTGGCCGTGGACGATGCGGCCGGCGGTGGTGCGGTGTTCACCGTCGCACTGCCGCGGCAGGGTTTCCCCGATCAAGAGTCGATGTCGGAGCGCAGGCGGTAGCCGGCGCCGCGCACCGTCTCGATGGTGGCCAGTCCGAACGGTGCGTCGATCTTGCGGCGCAGGTACCCGACGTAGACCTCGACGACGTTTTCGTCGCCGGTGTAGTTCGTGTCCCATACCGACCGCAAGATGTCGGCCTTGGTGACGACGTCATCCGGGTGTCGCATCAAGAACTGCAGCAGCCCGAATTCTCGCGGCGTCAACGTGATCACCGTGTCGCCGCGGGTCACCCGGCGGCGAGCCGGATCCAGTGCCAGGGTGCCCGCAGTGAGCACCGTCGGACGTGCCGGTGCGCCTCGGCGCAGCAGCGCGCGCAGCCGCGCCACCAGCACGACGAACGAGAACGGTTTGGTCAGGTAGTCGTCGGCGCCGATATCGAAGGCATCGGCCATGTCGTACTCGCCGTCCTTAGCCGACAACATGAGCACCGGCGTCCACACCTGCTGCGCCCGCAGCTCGCGGACCACCTGGTAGCCGCTGAGGCCGGGCAGCATGATGTCCAGCACGATCACGTCGTAGTCGCCGGTGGCCGCGGCGGCCAGGCCGTCTGCGCCATCGTGTTCGACATCGACGACGAAGCCCTCGGCCGCCAGCCCACGACACACGGTCTGCGCCAGCCGAGCCTCGTCTTCGACCAGCAATATCCGCACGACACCAGTACAGCAGAGCTCGACCACCCGCCCCGCCGCGTTCTCAGCGCTCCCACAGCGCCTGGCGGACAAGCTGGCGCCATGACCGGAATTACTACCAACCCAGACACCTTGATCGCCACGTTCGGTCTGTTGGGCGTGCTGGCGGTGGTGTTCGTCGAGACGGGTCTTCTGGTGGGCTTCTTCCTGCCCGGCGACTCGCTGCTGTTCACCGCGGGAGTGCTGGCCGCTCAAGTTCACCCGGCGGTTCCCTTGTGGCTGCTGATCTTGACCGTGCCGGCCGCCGCGATCGCCGGTGACCAGTGCGGCTATCTCCTCGGGGCCAAGGCGGGGCCGGCTGTGCTGGAGACGCGGGCCGCCCGACGGCTCGGCCATCAACAGGTGGAACGGGCCCAGCGCTACTTCGCCACCCACGGCAAGGCCACCGTCTTTTTGGCGCGCTTTGTGGCAGTGGCGCGGACCCTGACGCCGGTGCTGGCCGGGGCATCCGGAATGCGCCACCGCACCTTCACCGCCTACAGCATCGCCGGCTCCGTGGCCTGGGGCGCGGGCGTTCCTTTGCTGGGGTATCTGCTGGGCGGCATCGGGTTCGTCCGCACTCACCTTGACCTGGTTCTGCTGGCGGTCATCGCAGTCTCGCTGGTCCCGGTGCTGCTGGGTGTCATGGGCGATCGTCTGCGGCGCCACAGCAAGCGTCCGGCTCCGCTCAATGCCGCGAATCCGTCGGAGTCGGTACCTGCCGGGATGCGCTGAGCCGCGGGCCGGAAAGCTTTGCTGGCCGGCGGTCGGTGGCCGCTTGTCCGACTCACTTGTCGGTGCCGAGTGATAGACCTGCGGTTATGAGCAGAGAGACGTTCGAATGTGAGCTGCGACACGCCGACGCGAACGGTGTCGCAGGCTTACGACCAGCGAATTTCAACAATGTCGTTCAGAACATCTAGTATTGACCCCGAGGGATGACCACTAGGTGTAGTGTTCGGGGGACCGACAGGCCCGGGATCTTCCAGTTATTCGGGCCGCGGCAACCGGCACCTATTGGGTGCTCTGCCACGGCTGCGGAGCTGGAGAACGGAATGTCCTGGCGGCCCGTTGAAACGTAGTGCCCGATCCGTCATCCGTTGTTTGTCGACGATTCGCTGAGGAGCCTGCCGCCATGAGCATCACTGTCTACACCAAGCCCGCGTGCGTGCAGTGCAACGCCACCTACAAGGCGTTGGACCGGGAGGGCATCGCTTACGAGAAGGTCGACATCTCGCTGGACCCCGACGCCCGTGACTACGTCATGGCGCTGGGTTACCTGCAGGCCCCGGTCGTGGTCGCCGGTGACGAGCACTGGTCGGGTTTCCGGCCGGACCGCATCAAGGCGCTGTCGCAGACCGCGCTGAGCGCGTAGAGGCCGGTCGTCGGGTCGGGTACGGGTGGAGTCTGACTGAGAGCTGAAGGGGGGGCGCCATGTCTGCGGATTCGGAATGCAGCCTGGTGTATTTCTCTTCGGTGTCGGAGAACACCCACCGCTTCGTGCAGAAGCTGGGAGTGCCGGCCATCCGGATCCCGCTGCACGGACGCATCGAGGTCGACCACCCTTATGTATTGGTCCTGCCGACCTACGGCGGCGGACGTCAGCAGCCCGATATGGATGACGGCGGCTACGTGCCGAAGCAGGTCATCGCTTTTTTGAACAACGAACACAACCGGGGGCTGCTGCGCGGCGTGATCGCGGCCGGCAACACCAACTTCGGTGCGGAGTTCTGCTACGCGGGCAACGTGGTGTCCCGCAAGTGCGGGGTGCCGTACCTGTATCGATTCGAATTGATGGGAACCGACGAGGACGTACAAGCCGTCCGCGCGGGCTTGGCTGATTTCTGGAAGGACGAGGCATGCCACCAACCGCTGCAACTGCAGAGCAGGTAACCGCAACCACCCGCAGCGCTCCGGTGGGCGAGCTGGACTTCCACGCGCTCAACGCGATGCTCAATCTGTACGACGCCGACGGCAAGATCCAGTTCGACATGGATGTGCTGGCCGCTCGCCAGTACTTCTTGGAGCACGTCAACCAGAACACGGTGTTCTTCCACAATCAGGATGAGAAGCTCGACTACCTGATCCAGAAGGAGTACTACGAGCGCGAGGTGCTCGACCAGTACTCGCGCAACTTCGTCAAGTCGCTCCTGGATCGGGCCTATGCCAAGAAGTTTCGGTTCCCGACCTTCCTGGGTGCGTTCAAGTACTACACCTCCTACACCCTGAAAACCTTCGACGGCAAGCGCTACCTGGAGCGGTTCGAGGACCGGGTGTGCATGGTGGCGCTGACCCTGGCCGCCGGTGACACCAAGCTGGCCGAGCAACTCGTCGAGGAGATCATCGACGGCCGCTTCCAGCCCGCCACCCCGACGTTTTTGAACTCCGGCAAGAAGCAGCGCGGCGAGGCGGTCAGCTGCTTTTTGCTGCGCATCGAAGACAACATGGAGTCGATCGGCCGATCGATCAACTCCGCCCTGCAGCTGTCCAAGCGTGGCGGGGGAGTGGCGTTGCTGCTCAGCAACATTCGTGAGCACGGCGCCCCGATCAAGAACATCGAGAACCAGTCTTCCGGGGTCATCCCGATCATGAAGCTGCTGGAGGACTCGTTCTCCTACGCCAACCAGCTCGGCGCCCGTCAGGGTGCCGGTGCGGTGTACCTGCACGCTCACCACCCCGACATCTACCGCTTCCTGGACACCAAGCGGGAGAACGCCGACGAGAAGATCCGGATCAAGACGCTGAGCCTGGGCGTGGTGATCCCCGACATCACCTTCGAGCTGGCGAAGAAGAACGAGGACATGTACCTGTTCTCGCCCTACGACGTCGAGAAGTTCTACGGGGTCCCATTCGCCGACATCTCCGTCAGCGAGAAGTACTACGAGATGGTCGACAACGCGGCCATCCGCAAGACCAAGATCAAGGCGCGCGAGTTCTTCCAGACGTTGGCTGAGCTGCAGTTCGAATCGGGCTACCCCTACGTCATGTTCGAAGACACGGTCAATCGCGCCAATCCCATCGCAGGCAAGATCACCCACTCGAACCTGTGCTCGGAGATCCTGCAGGTCTCCACCGCCTCGGAGTTCAACGACGACCTGTCCTACTCCAAGGTGGGCAAGGACATCTCCTGCAACCTCGGCTCGCTCAACATCGCCAAGGCAATGGACTCACCCGACTTCGGCCAGACCATCGAGGTCGCCATTCGGGCGCTGACCGCGGTGTCGGATCAGACCCACATCTGGTCGGTGCCGTCGATCGAGCAGGGCAACAACCAGTCGCACGCCATCGGGCTGGGCCAGATGAACCTGCACGGGTACCTGGCCCGGGAGCGGATCTTCTACGGTTCCGAAGAGGGCATCGACTTCACCAACATCTACTTCTACACGGTGCTGTATCACGCACTGCGCGCATCGAATCGCCTTGCCCTGGAACGGGGTACGTCATTCGTAGGCTTCGAGGACTCCAAGTACTCCTCCGGGGAGTTCTTCGACAAGTACACCGAGCAGGTGTGGGAGCCCAAGACCGAGCGGGTGCGTGAGCTGTTCGCCGAGGCGGGCATCCGGATCCCGGGCCAGGACGACTGGCGCCGGCTCAAGGAATCGGTGCAGACCCACGGGATCTACAACCAGAACCTGCAGGCCGTTCCGCCGACCGGGTCGATCTCCTATATCAACCACTCGACGTCGTCGATCCACCCGATCGTGTCGAGGGTCGAGATCCGCAAGGAAGGCAAGATCGGGCGGGTCTACTACCCGGCGCCGTACATGACCAACGACAACCTCGAGTACTACCAGGACGCCTACGAGATCGGCTACGAGAAGGTCATCGACACCTACGCCGCGGCCACCCAGCACGTGGACCAGGGGTTGAGCCTGACGCTGTTCTTCAAGGACACCGCGACCACTCGTGACGTGAACAGGGCTCAGATCTACGCCTGGCGCAAGGGAATCAAGACGTTGTACTACATCCGCCTGCGGCAGATGGCGCTGGAAGGCACGCAGGTGGAAAATTGCGTCAGCTGCATGCTGTGACGGCTGGTCGCTGAAGGCCGGGACTCGGTGCCCCTCGGATCGCCGGGCGGAGGCCTGATCTACGGGGTCAGGCTGCGATCGGATTCGCGGTACCGCTATGTCGGCCTCACGACGAAAAGGGCGCAAGTACGGCTTTGTCAGCATTTGAAGGAAGCCGCTGCCGGGAGGAAGACCCCGTTCTACGACTGGTTGCGTAAGCAGGATCGCGACAGCGTGATCGTGGATCAGCTGGATTGGGCGGATGACCTCGATGAGCTCGGTGAGGCCGAGATCGCTTGGATAGCCCTCCTTCGGCATGAGGGGCATCCTTTGCTGAATATTGCGGCTGGTGGACTTGGACCGACGGGAGTGGAATGGACCGCGGAGATGCGGGAGGCAGCGAGGATCCGATCGACCGGTCGTAAGGTTCCTAGCCGCTTCGGCGAGGAGAATCCGTTCTATCAACGGGAGCATTCTGCGGAGCAACGGGCGAAGTGGTCAGCAGCACGTAAGGGCACGAACGTCGGCCCTGACAATCCGAACTACCGGAAGTTTGGTGCTGACCACCCCAGCTTCGGCCACGCAATGTCGGCGGAGGCGAAGGCCAAGCTCGCCGGAAACCCAAATTTTGGGAGAACCGCGAGCAAAGAGACCCGCGCCAAGATGTCAGCGGCGAGGAAGGGTCGTCCAATGCCGTCTAGTCGACGCAGCGCCCATACGCGCTATCACACGAACAAGGGCGTCTTTAGCGACACGTGCCCGTGCTGCCTTCATGAGCAGGCGCAGCTGCCACCGCCATCTGATTAGTTACTTTCGAAGGGGCAAGTGACCGGCTCGTATCCCACGACAGGGGCGTCGCGGGAGTTGAAGCTTTTGGAACGCTCGGCCGATAAACGTCGAGTCTTGCGGCCACGCCCGTCGCCACCCGTTTATGCTGAATGTGAAAATCCTGAACGAACCAGTTTCGGCATTCACTTTTGCGAGGTAGGCCGGGGAAAGGCGTTGGCCGGACCCCGTGAACTGGTCCACGGCGAACGAGAGTCGTTCATCGGTGGGTACAGGCGGCAGCATAGCGGGCAGGCGGTAGGTAGCCCAGCGATGAATGCCGCCGATGGTGGTTGTACTCGTGCTTCCAGTCGCCGATTACGACACGGGCCTGGGCCAGCGACCAGAAGCTGTTGATGTTGAGGCATTCGTCGCGGATGCGGGAGTTGAACGACTCGACGTAGCCGTTGCGCCAAGGCTCGCCGGGCGGGATGAAGTGCAGCCCGACCTGTCCGTCGGCCCAATCAGCCATTGCGCCGCAGGCTAATTCAGGTCCATTGTCACAGCGCAGCACCGCGGGATAAGTTCCGCGTTCGGCGGCCGCACGGTCGAGCTCGCCGATCAGGTGATCGCCGGTGATGCTGCGCTCGACCATGTCGCCGAGGCATTCGCGGGTGTGTTCGTCGATGATCGACACGATCTTGATCGGCCGCCCGTCGGTGGTGACGTCGAACTGGAAGTCGACGGCCCACACCCGGTCGGGAGCATCCGCGACGACCGCTGGCGGGGCGGTAGAGGTGCCGTGGCGTTTGCGCTTGCGGCGCTGCGGGACCCGCAGGCCTTCCTCGCGCCACAGGCGTTGGATCTTCTTGTGATTGACGATCCAGCCTTCGCCGCGGGCATCGTGGTAGGCCGGCCGGAAACCACGACGGGGATGGGTCTTGGCGTAGGCGCGTAGCCAGTCCCGCAGGGCGGCGTCGGGATCCTCGGGTGTCGCCGACGTGGGTTCGTGGCGTTGGGTGGCGCGGTGTTGCCCGGTGACGCGGCAGGCGAACCGTTCGCTGACCCCCAGCACACGCTGGAGGTGACGAACGGCTGCCCGCCGGCGTTCCGGGCCTAGAAGTTTCCCTTGGCGATCTCCCGCAGCGCGTCCTTCTCCAACTCGGCATCGGCCAACAGGCGCTTGAGGGTGGCGTTCTCGCGTTCGAGGTCCTTGAGCTTCTTGGCGTCCTCGGCTTTTAACCCGCCGAACTGGTTGCGCCACCGGTGATAGGTGGCCTCGGAGACCCCGAGTTCACGGCAGACCTCCGCGGTGTCCTTGCCCTCGGCCAGCAGCCTGTCGGCGGCCATCAGCTTGCGCACAACCTGCTCGGGGCTGTGCCGTTTCCTCGTCGTCATGATCTTGTCGAGCCTTCCTGCCCACAACGTGGGCCGCAAGACTCTCATAAACCATGGATCAACCGATCGGGGTCAGGCCAGCGTCACATGGCCCAGATCAAAGCCAGGTACTCGCGGATCATGCTGGCAGCCGTCCTTCTCTCGGCCCTGCCCTCGCTGGCAGTTGGCACCGCGCACGCCGACGCCACCAGCTTCCTCAACGAGGTCCACAGCACGGTGAGGGTCCGGTTAAGGGATAACCAGGCGCTGCAATTGGGTTATGAAGCGTGCCACGTCCTGCGCAAGGGGACGGACGGAAAGACGACCCCGCAGTCGCGTGGCGAGGCTGCTCAAGTCGTCAGCAGGGCAGCACGCAAGTTGGGCGTAAACCGCCACGACGGCTTGGATCGCGGAAGCGTCAGCCGTCTGGTCGATGCCGCCGAACACTACCTGTGTTGATCGGCCATCCGAAGTATCTAGGCTGGGCGCCGTGACCCGGATCAGGCCGTTTCTGATGTTCCAGGGCGGGACTGCCGCCGCCGCGATCGAGATGTACCTGGCCGCGTTCCCGGGTGCTTCGGTGGTGTCGTCGACCCCGCACCCCGAGCCGGCTACCGGCATCATGTTGGCCGAGCTCGACCTGGCCGGGCTGCGAGTGCTGGTCAGCGACAGTGCGGTTAAGCACGGCTTCGACTTCACCCCGTCGAGCTCGCTGTTCGTGGACGTCGCCGACCGCGCGGAGCTCGAACGGCTGGTGGCCGAGTTGGGGGAGGGCGGCGCCACTTTGATGCCGCTCGGTGACTACGGCTTCTCCACCGCGTTCGCCTGGGTTAACGACCGATTCGGGGTGTCCTGGCAGCTCAACCTGCCCTGAGCGATCAGTCAAGCCGGCCGGGGGACCGAGGCCGCTCTGCCCTGCCCGAGCCAGGTGGGGATGGCTCGACGCACATCGGTGGGCCCCGACAAGGCGACACTGCCGTCGTGCATGGCGTGTGACCAGCCGACGTCGCCACGCCAGATCCGGGTCAGGACCCGCAGGCTGGTCTCAACAGTCCCGGTTACCTCGTAACCGGGGTCGAAGTCGCACACCTCGGCTTCACCGTTGGCGACCACCAGCCACCACCGGGAGGCCTTGGCCGCCACTCCGTCCAGAATGAACTCCAGCGTGGTGCGCGACCGCGGCCAGTCACCGACCGGAATGGTGCGGCGGATATCCCAGAACAACAGGTGGGGGTCGAGGTCGGCGTCGCCGAGATCGCTGATCCAGCGCACCCCCCACGCGGTGAGCGCCTCCACGGCACCGGCCAGATCCTGCCCACATCGGGTAAGGGAATACGTTGCACGGCCGTCGATTTCGGTGCGCTCGATGACACCGGCGCGGGCGAGTGACTTGAGTCGCTTGGACAGCAGCGCCGGCGACATCTTGGGCACACCGCGGCGCAGATCGTTGAAGTGGGTGCTGCCGAGCAGCAGTTCCCGAACCACCAGCAATGTCCAACGTTCGTCGAGCAGCTCCATGGCCTTGGCCATGGGACAGAACTGGTCGTATCCCGCCATCTGCGTGCCTTTCGTGGATCGCCCGAATCTATGGTCTCGCAGCCGGCCTGCGCAGTACAGATCTGGAACTGGATGCCTGCGCCGGCCGGACCGACGATGGGCTCACCGGGGTGCGAGAGGGGACAGAACGGATGAACGCTGTAGTGAACGACATTGAGGCCAAGCACCGTGCGCTGTGGGCGCTAGGCGACTACGCGGCGATCGCCACCGATGTGGTGACACCGTTGGGGCCGGTACTCGTGACGGCCTGTGGGATCGGGCCGCAGGACCGGGTGCTGGATGTGGCTGCGGGAACCGGCAATGCGGCCATCCCTGCGGCGTCCACCGGGGCCCACGTCGTGGCCAGCGACCTGTGCCCGCAATTGCTGCACCGCGGACGCGCGCAAAGTGCCGAGCGGGGCTTCTTGCTGGACTGGCGCGAGGCCAATGCCGAGGCGTTGCCGTTCGACGACGATGAGTTCGACGTGGTGATGTCCTGTATCGGCGTGATGTTCGCGCCGCACCACCAGTCGGCTGCCGACGAACTTATCCGCGTCTGCCGCCCCGGTGGCCGTATCGGTGTGATCAGTTGGACGCCAGAGGGTTTCATCGGACAGCTGTTCGCCACGATGAAGCCGTACGTGCCTGCGCCGCCAGCCGGGGTGTCTGCGCCGCCGTTATGGGGCAGCGAGCCCTATGTGCGTGCACTGCTGGGCGAGCAGGTCACCGATGTTGCGACCGAGCGCCGCGGGCTGACGGTCTCCGCCTTCGCCGACGGCGCCGCGTTTCGCGAATACTTCAAGGCGAACTACGGGCCGACCATCGCCGCCTACCGGGGGGTCGCCGAAGCCCCCGATCGCGTGGCCGCACTGGACGCCGACATCGCGGCGCTGGCCGATCGCGCACTGCGGGGCGGCTCGATGGATTGGGAGTATCTGCTGCTGACTGCGCGTAAGTGCTGATTCTGGCCGGTATGGCTTGAACTACTTACGTTCGGCGTGCCGTCACTCATTGAAACAGCAAGCAGCAGTGCGCGAATCACGGTGACTTCTCCTGAGGGGCGGTTAGCCCAACTGATACGACTCGAGCGACACGTCGAAGTAGTGGCCGGTGCTGGTGTCGGTGCAACGCATCCCCGAATCGGTGCTACCGCAGGAGATCGCGCCGACGCTGTGTGTCTGCCCGTATTCGAGCGTCGGGAGGCCTCCGTTCTGCTGCTGCAGGAAGATCTGGCTGGGCCACACGCCGAGGCACGCCGGGTGGCCCTGGAAGAGTTTGACGTCGGTCCCGGCGAATTCGCAGTCGCCGCCCGTCTCCGCCGGTGCTGACCAGGTGTGTTCTTTGAGTTTGCACACCGCCGCGCCGGTACCGTCATCCGCGCCGATCATCTCGCAGGCGATGTTCCCGGAAGGGGACTGGAAGCTGTAGTAGTTGGTGGCATGGGCCAGCGGTGGCGGCCCGAAAACTATGGCGGCGCTGCCCGTGGCGCACAGTGCGACTACGGCGCTGCGAGTCCTTGTCATGGCGTACCCCTTGGCGTCAGCTCAGTTCGGGAACGATCTGGTTCGCGAGCGCGATATCCCTGTTCTTGTGGTCCTGATCCGGTTGTGCGCCCGCGGGGTTCGCATTGTCGGAGACCTTGATCTGCAGTAGTAGACCCTCCTTGACCACCACGAGGCTTTGGCCGGCGCCGAACCAGTACGCCTGATAGCCAAGATCGGGGATCGCGTTCTCCGGTCGCACCACACTGAAATGGTTTATCGGGGCGTCGGGATTCGTCGGCATCGGATTGAGCGATACGAAGACGGTGCCCGCGCTCCCGGAGTACTGGCAGGCGCTATCACCCAGCGGTACTGGCGGATCGGCGTCCAGCCACAGTTGGCGCTCGGCGTCGGTGCCGGCGAACTCCCGAGCCATCGATGAGCTGAGGAGATCGCACGCCGCAGGTATTGCGGGCGGCAAACCCGTGGCAATACCGTTGCCGACCAACGTCGTCACCGCGGCCAGGCCAGATAAGGCGCGGGCGGCGGTCCTCATCGAAGCCTCCCGATGTCAGTGTCGCCGTGCGCGTCCACAACCACGGTTTACGGTGCACGATCGGCCCGGCCCGGCACATCAGGTGATTACCCCATATTTGCCGGAAGCGGAAAGCGGCGACGGGAGGGAAGACCCGTGGCATGTCATCGGCACGTGCGCAAGTCAGCCACCAGTGGACTACCAGTGCGCCCTGCCACGGTGCGGGACGAGGATGCCCGGACGGGCGCCCCGGACGAAGAGGAGTCACTGTGACCGTGTTGTTGCCCGGCCAGGCCGCTGCCCCCGAAGGGCCGGCCGACCTGCGGATGATGTACGTGATGCATCACGGATTCCGGCGTGACCTCACGCACTTCTGCGTCGCCGTGCGCCGCACTCCGGTTTCTGACGGGCGCACCTGGCGCGCTCTGTTGGCCCGGTGGGACCTGCTGTCCACCGTGTTGCACGATCACCATCGCAAGGAGGACACAGTGCTTTGGCCGCTGCTGCGCGAACGCGCCGAGGCCGATGGCGACGCGCACGCACTCGCCGTCCTGGACGCCATGGACACCGAACACGATCAGATTGACCCGCTGCTGCTCCGGGTCCGAGCCGGCCTGGAGGCGATGACGATCGGCGCCGGCACGCCCGATCGGGAGACACTGACCGCAGCCGTCGACTGGGCCTACGCCTGCCTCACCGGTCACCTGTCGCACGAGGAACGCGATGCGAATGTGGTGCTGCAGGCGCGGATCGGGGGCGAGGAGTGGGACCACCTCGAGCGTACGAAACTGCGGGGCGGCATGAGCCCCCGCGAACTCACGCAGATGCTGCCCTGGGCCTTCAAGGACCTCCCGGATCCGATGGCCTCCGAACTGCTCGCCGAGGCTCCGTTGCCGCTCCGGGCGATGCTGCGAATGGGGCGCCGTCGTTTCCAGCGTCTGGACGTCGCCGCGTTCGTGGCGGTGCCGGCGGGCACGACGGTGGGTACGAGCCTGGTGCGCTGAGCCAACCCGTCAGAAACCGTGCCGCTGCCGCATTTCGGCGATCCGCGCCTCGATGCGCGGCAACCGCCAGCGGCGGGCCTGGTCGGCCGCTGCGTCGGCATACGCGGCGGCCGCCGCGGCATCCCCGGTGACCGCTGCCCCGTAGGCCAGGAACAGGTCCACCGGGCCGATCGCCGCGGCGGTTCCCGCGCTTGCCATCCGCCCCGAATAGGCCCGCAGGTATCCGAAGGCGTCCGTGGCCAGATCGCGGCGCGCGAGTTCCAGCGCGATCTCGCAACTCATCGCGGCAAACACCGCTCCGAGGTAGGTGTGGCGTTCGACGGGCAGGGGATGAGCCGCGACGAAGGCGGCCGCCCGCTCCCGCTCTCCGGCGCGCAGCAGCATCAGCGCCACCGTCGACGCGGCCGGGATGCGGCTATCCCGGAGGAACCCGTCCAGAATCGGCACCACCTCGGCTGCGCGGTCCGCGTGCAGGCACGCCAGCGCGGCCACGACCTGGGCCGCCTCGACAACGTTGGGGGTTCGCACTTCTACGGCCAGCTCGTACAGGCGCTGTACCGACGCGAATGCGGCCGCGTCGTCGCCGGCCATCGCGTGCCAGGGCCCGGCGACCGTGTGCAGAACCACCTCGGCGGTACCGAGCCCGGCCGAACGCAGCCGGCTGGTGAGCGCCCGGATACCGGACCACACCGCATCTGCATCGCCGAACTCGTTGGCCAAGCCGGTGGCCAGCGTCGCGACCATCATCTCCAGCCGCGGATCACCCAACAGGTCGGAATCGGCGCGGGCGAGGCGCAGGTATTCGGCTCGGTCGGCCGCCGCATCCGGCCGGAAGCGTGCCACGTAGGCGCCCAGCTGCACCGACACCCGGACCCGCGGATCGTCGATCGGGCGCGCCACATCCAGGGCCTCGGCGACCAGGGCGTCGATCCGATCCACCTCTCCGGAATAGAACAACTCCATAGCCAGCGTCAGCAGCGCCCGACTGCGCACCGCGGTCCGGTGGGGCGGCAGCTGCGGTAGCACTTCGGTGAGCGCGTCGACCACCGGGGCGTGCACCTCGCCATAGGGCCTGACCTGCCACAGGGCGCCGTCGAGATTGGCGGACAGGGTGCGCGCCGCCAGCTCCGCGGTGGTGCTCCGGTCGGCCGGATCGCCGAGCCGGCCGACCAGCAGCGTCGCGGCGTCCACACAGTCCGAGACACCCTGCCAGTCACCCGACCAGCGGTGCGCGTCGGTGGCCAGCATGAGCAGTTCGTACCGTTCCCGGGCGGACGCCGTGCGGTCGGTCCGTTGGAGGTCCAGCGCCAGGACCAGATGCGCCGCCTCTTCGTCGTAGTGGGAGCCGGCCCGCGCGTACTGCGCGACCTCGACCAGCGTGCGCCAGCCGGTACCGGGGTCCGCGGGGGCGGCGCAGCGCAGGTGGTGCTGCACCGATGCCCGAACGTCAGCCCGGTTCAGATCGCCCTGCGCGGCGACTTCCGCGGCGCGTCGGTGCAGGTCGGTGCGCATACTTCCGGCCAACGCTCGGTAGATCACTTCCTGCACGATCACGTGGCCGAACCGGAATCCGGCTCCCGTGTCGGCCACGATCCCGGCCCGGCGCGCGGGCTCCACGAGCTCCATCGCGCGCCCAGGGTCCGTGTTCGTGATTCCGGCGAGATCCTCGGTCCGAAAAGCCGTTCCGAGCACACTGGCCGCGTGCAAGGCCTCGACGGTCTCGGCGGGCAGGGCCCCGACTCGCTCCAGCACCACGTCCGCGAGGGTGCCGCTGGGTGCGCCCGCGCTCTGCAGCAGTTCCACCAGGTACAGCGTGTTCCCGCCGGTCCGGTTCCACAGCGCGGACGCACGGTCATCGCCGATGGCGGATCCGGCCACTGCTTCCGCGAGCGGCTCCACCGCGTCGATCGGAAGCGGGCCCAACTCGATCCGGCTACCCTCCCCGCGCGCGGTGGCGCGCAGGAACCGTTGCAATTCGGAATCTTCTGCTGGGTCCGGCCGGGCGGTCGTGACCAGCAGGAGCCGTTGATCGGTGAGCCGCTCGATCAGCGCCGTCAGCGTCCGGATCACCACCGGCCCGGCCCAGTGCAAGTCCTCGATGACCAGGGCCGTCGGCACCGCCAGGGCGGATTCCGCGGCCAGTCGCACGGCCAGATCCCGCAGCGCGAACTCGGAACCGGCGGTCAGCTCCTCGTAGAGCATTGTTGTCGGGCGGTCCGAAATCTCGGCCAGCGCCTCCGCCAGCGGCCACAGTTCCGGTTGGTCAGTGTCCCGGCAGCGCCCAACCCCGATTCGGAAGCCCAGCGCCACGGCGTCCTCCGCGAACGCGACCAGCAGCCGGGTCTTCCCTGCGCCGGGTTCGCCCACCACGACGGTGACACCGGTCGCGCCCGCCGCGGCAGCCTCCGCCTCGGCTCGGAGCCGGCGCCGTTCCGGGGCACGTCCCACCAGCGGCCAGCGTGGTCGGGCGAAGGGGGCCGGGCGTGGCGTCCGCGCAGTGCTCGGCGGTGTGGTGATGGCAGGCGGCCGGCGAGTCGTCGAGTCGGACGACGGCGCCGGCCACCCGAGCGAAGGATCGCGGCGCAGGATCGCGCTCTGTAGGGTGCGGACTGCTTCGCTGGGATCGAGCCCCAGCTCATCGGCCAGCTCGGCCCGCAGGGTCTGTAGCGCGGCGAGCGATTCGGGCAGCCGCCCGCAGCGGAAGAGGGCGACCGCCCACAGCGACCACCAACGTTCGTGCAGCGGATTCTCGGCGCACAGGGCGGCGAGCTCACCCACCACCTCGTCGTGTTCACCGACCGCGAGGCTGGCCACGATCCGCAGTTCCCGGGCAGCGGCCCGTAGGTCGGCGAGCCGCACTCGCTCGGCGACAGCGTTCGGGTCGTCGCCGAGCTCCGGATAGGGCTCGCCGCGCCAGGACGACAGCCGTTCATCGAGGCCTGTCGCAACCCGCGCGATCCGGTCGGCGGCGGGTCCAGCCGCGGACGGACGATCGAGGTCGACGAGTTCGGTCAATGTGGCGCGTGCAGCCGTCACCACCTGTTGGAGCGCGACGTCGTCGCGTTCGATGGCCGGGATGCGCAGCGCGTAGCCAGAATGTTCCCGAACCAGTACCGTCGCCGTCTGGCGAGGACCGCGCCCAGGTTCCAGGTTGCGGCGTAACTTGCCGATGTAGCTGTGCAGGGTCGCCGTCGCGGAGGCGGGCGGTAATTCGCCCCACACCCGTTGGGCGAGCGTCTCGACCGAGACTCGCTCGCCCTGCGCCAAGGCGAGTGCTGCGATCACGGCCCGCTGCCGGGGCGTTCCCAGGTCAACCGGCGCGTCGTCCCGCAGGACGCGGATCGGCCCGAGGACAGCCAAATTCACGCTTGAATCAGCCCTCGCGAGCTTGGTCGGCGTGCAACGCCTTGATGCGCCGCTGCTCGCGCAGGACTTCCTGGTAGCTCTCACGCTCGGCGACCAGCCACTCCGGCTTCTCCTCGAGCAGCGCGACGATCTGCTCGGTGGTCAACGCGTTGTCCGTACCGCTGCGGGTGAGACCGGAGATCGAGATGCCGAGCTTGGCTGCCACCAAGTTCTTCGGGTGCGGCCCGTTCTTGCGCAGGTCCTTGAGCCACTGCGGCGGTTCGGCCTGCAGGGCGGCGAGCTCGGTGCGGGTGATCGAGTTCTCCTGGAACTCCGCGGGTGTGGCGGGCAGGTACACGTCCAGCTTCTTGGCCGCCGTGGCGGGTTTCATGGACTGTGCGTTCGGCCTGCTCATGGCGCCAGCCTATCGGTAGCCTGATGCGGTGAATCCGCCTTCCCTCACCCTCGGGTACGTCCCCGGCGGGACGCCCGCGAAGTGGGCACGAGTCTGGGGACAGCGGCATCCAGACGTTCCGCTGCTGCTGCACACCCTTGAAGCCGCCGACGCGGCGGCCGCGGTGCGGGCGGGAACCGTCGATGTGGCGCTGCTGCGGCCGTTGGCCGACACCGCTGGGCTGGCTGTCATTCCGCTCTACGAGGAGACCACGGTGGCCGTGGTGCCCAAGGACCACGTCTTCAATGCCGTCGATGAGATCACCTCGGCGGATCTCGCTGACGAGCCGCTACTGCTCCCACTGGACGATGTCGTCGGCTGGGCGGATGCGCCCGGCAAGCCGATCGACCATCGCCCTGAAACCACCAAGGACGCAATAGAACTCGTCGCTGCTGGGCTGGGTGCGCTGATCGTTCCGCAGTCGTTGGCGCGGCTGCATCACCGCAAGGACCTTGCCTACCGTCCGATCAGCGATGCACCCACCTGCCCGGTGTCGCTCGCCTTCGCCGAAGGTCCGCAGACGGCGCTGGTTGAAGAGTTTGTCGGCATTGTGCGCGGCCGCAAACCCGGCTCGTCGCGAGGACAGTCTCAGCCGGCCCCGAAACGCAGCGCACGAGAGAAGACCCTTGCCAAGCAGGCCGCCCGAGCGGCCGCGGGCAAAACCACCCGCAAGCCGGGTCGGGTGAGCCGCGGCCGGCGCTGAGCTCAGCGGCACGGCATGGTGAAACGATTTCGGGCGAAAACTTCAACCGTTTGGATGAGGCGAGGGCGGATCGGGCCTGGTTGGCTACCGCCATGACCGTGCGGGATGTCGGCGCCGATGTGCGCGCGCTGCCGTTGGCGCCGAAGAACCCATTGCCATATTGGCAGCAGGTTCGGCAGTTCCGGGAGCTGCGTACCGGAATCGAAATATTGCGCGATGCCGGCGGGCCGGTGACCCGGCTGGAACTGGCGCCACGCTGGCTCGCGCCCCCGATCGTGGTGGTGACCTCGCCGCAAGGTGCGCACGACGTGCTCAGCAGCGGCGACGTCGATCGCACCCTGGCCCACGACGAGATACGCCACCTGATGGGGCCGAACCTCTTCGATCTGCCCAACGATGCGTGGCTGCCGCGACGGCGCACCTTGCAGCCCCTGTTCACCAAGCAGCATGTCCGTGGTTTCGCCGGACATATGGGACAGGCTGCCGAAACAGTCGCTGCCGGCTGGAATGATGGCTCAACGGTCGATTTGGACGCCGAATGCCGCCGATTGACGCTGCGGGCGTTGGGGCGCTCGGTGCTCGGCGCCGACCTTGACGAACAGGCCGCAGCGCTGGGTGCGCCGATGCGAATCGCGCAAGAGTACGTCACGGAGCGGACGTTTGCTCCGGCACGCGCACCGCGCTGGTTGCCGACCCCGGCGCGGCACCGTGCCCGGGCCGCCAGCGCCACATTGCACCGGCTCGCCAACGACATCCTGCAGGCCTGCCGTGCCGACCCCGAGAGGGACGCACCGCTGGTGCGCGGGCTGATCGCTGCCACCGACCCGGACACGGGTCGCGGATTGACCGATCAGGAGATCTGCGACGAGCTGATCGTGTTCATGCTGGCCGGTCACGACACCACCGCGACAACGTTGGCATACGCGTTGTGGGCGTTGGGAAATCATCCCGACATGCAACGCCGGGTTGCCGCCGAGGTCGCCGAACTCGACGCGGACCTGTGCCCTGGCGATGTGGCCAGACTGCCGTACACCATCCAGGTCCTGCAGGAAGCACTGCGGTTATGCCCGCCCGGCGCGCTCAACGGCCGGACCGCAGTGCGCGATATCGCGGTCGACGGCTTCCGCGTGCAGGCGGGCTCCATGGTCGGGATCGGCATTTACGCGTTGCACCGCGATCCGACACTGTGGGAACACCCGCTGGAATTCGATCCGGACCGGTTCAGTCCGCAGAACTCTGCCGGTCGTAATCGATGGCAGTACCTGCCATTCGGTGGCGGGCCACGCAAATGCGTCGGCGATCACTTCGCCATGTTGGAAGCCACCCTGGCGCTGGCCACCTGCGTGCGGCACCGCGAGATCAGTTCGCTGAGCAACGAATTCCCGGTGGCGGTGCCGTTCACGACGGTCGCCGCCGGGCCGATCTATGCCCGCGTCACACAGCGAGCGGGCGCGCTGCAGTGACGGCGGGCACCTCCGGGCGTTCCGGGGCGGGCGCCGTAACGCAACACATCCACGTCTGGTCGGGCGAACGAGGCCTCAGTGTGTGTGCGCCGGCCCTTCCTGACCCTTGTAGAGCCGGGCGAGCATCAGATCGCGGAATCGCGCGTTATCGAGCAGCTTGAGTCCGGCGTTGGCCAGTGCTGGCTTACCTGCCAGCTTGTGAAAGAACCGGCCGCGCTTGTACTCCCGACCCCAGGCCGCTTCCATCCGCTGCGCGTAGTTGGTGAAATCGTCGGGCCCGCCGTTGGTCAGCGCCGCCACGGCGCACTCGCCGGCGGCCAGTCCCGACTCCAGCGCCTTGGAGATCCCGGCGCCCGAGGTCGGCCGGCCCGCGCCCAAGGAGTCACCGGTGAACAGCACCCCGGGCCGCCACGGCGGCCACGCGGTGAAGCCCATCGGCAGGCGCCACGCGCGCACGGTCTTGGACTGCTTGAGTTCGGTGATCGACGGCAGTTCCCACTCGCGGGGCAACGTCTCGAGAAAGTCGCCGAGGAAGTGCGTGGCGTTGATCGCCTGCCAGTTCTTATAGCTGTTGACGTAGCCCAAGCCGATGTTGACCCGGCCGCCGCCCAGCGGGAACACCCATCCGTAGCCGGGCAGCTGGTCACCCTGAAACGCCAGCTTCATGTAGATGTCGAGGGAGTCGACGTCGGGCCGGACGGCGGGCATTTCGGCGCGGATCGCGATCGCGGAGTAGCCGTTGTAGTCCGAGTCGAGCTTGAGCGCCCGCTTGATCGGCGAGTAGGCGCCGTCCGCGGCGATCACCGCATCGGCCAGCACCTTCTCACCACTCTTGAGCAGCACCCCGGTCACCCGGCCGGTGTCGTCGAGCACCGGGCCCGCTGCCTCGGCGGACTGCCGGACTTCGGCACCGGCCGATTCGGCGTGCTTGAGCAGCAACGTGTCCAGCTCCGGGCGGCGTGCGACGTAGCCATGGTCGGGCATGCCGGGGCGGCGCGGAAAGGACAGCTCCCACTCGGTCGGGCTGAACACCTTCACCCGGTTGACCCGGTGGAACTTGGCCACCTGCTCGGCCAGGCCCATTTTCTGCAGGTAGCTGACCGCGCGCGCGGTCAATCCGTCACCGCAGGGCTTGTCCCGCGGGAACTCCGCCTTGTCCAAGACCACGACGCTCGCGCCGGCCTGCCTGGCTTGCCAGGCGGCCGCTGACCCTGCTGGACCTCCGCCTACAACTGCAAGGTCGAATCGCTGCACCACAGCGGCGATGTTAGCCGACGGCCGGTCTGCCCAGGTCAGCGACGGCAACGCTGTAAGGTGCTTGACGTGCGCGGAACGACGAGACCCAAGCCTGCCGAGAACGGTGGGCAGAAGGTCGACGCGCGCAGCGAGCGTTGGCGTGAACACCGCAAGAAGGTTCGCCGCGAGATCGTCGACGCCGCCTTCCGGTCCATCGACCGGCTCGGGCCCGAAGTGAGCGTGCGCGAGATCGCCGAGGAAGCCGGCACCGCCAAGCCCAAGATCTACCGGCATTTCGCCGACAAGGACGACCTGTTCGAGGCGGTCGGGGCTCGGCTGCGTGACGACCTGTGGACAGCGATCTTCGCCTCCATCGATGTGGCCACCAACTCGCTGCGCGACATCGTCCGGCGAAGCGTCGAAGAGTACGTCGCCCTGGTCGACGAGCACCCCAACGTGCTGCGGTTCTTCATCCAGGGACGGGCGCGCGCGCAGTCCGAGTCGCGGATGCGGGCGCTCAACGAAGGCCGGACCATCACCCTGGCGATGGCCGAGATGATCAACAACGAGCTGCAGGACATGGAGCTCAACCGCGGGGCGCTGGATCTGGCCGCCTTCGCGGCTTTCGGGAGCGCGACCTCGGCCACTGATTGGTGGTTGGGGCCGGAACTGGACAGCCCGCGACGCATGCCCCGCGACACCTTCGTGGATTACTTGACGACGATCATGATCAGCGTCGTCAGTGGCACCGCTCAGAGCCTCGGCATCGCGATGGACCCCGATCAGCCAATCCAAGCGGCAGTCCGGCGGCAACCGGTCGCCTGATCAGCGATCCGCCTGAATCAAGCCCGCTAACCTGATAAATGCCGTATAAAAGGCTGAATGAAACGCAATAACGCCTGGCGGATGGGTTCAGGACTGCTGTCGGCGGCCACCGCAGCGGCACTGGTCGTGCCGGCGACGCAAGCGACAGCGATGTCCGAGGTGACCACGGCGCGGGCGGTCTCGCCGACGGCGTTGCCCACCTTTCCGTTCGGGGGTCCGCCGGGTGACCCGTACGCGTGCATGGCGGTGGACGTGATCGGGTGCTCGATCGTGTTCGGCGGCAGCGGCATTCCGATACCCCACCAGGACTACATCGACGCGGTCAACGAACGCTTCATTCAGCCGTTGCATCCCGGGTTCACCCCGCAGGCCCTGTTCACCCCGGAGGGGCTGCAGCCGTTTACCGGTGTCAAGACGTTGCCGCTGGACGTTTCGATGGCGCAGGGATTGACGATGCTGCAGCTCGCCGTCGACAAGCAGTTCGACTTGGGTCACGCGGTCAACCTCTACGGCTACTCGCAAAGCGCCTCGATCGACACGCTGCTGATGAGGCAGTATCTCGCGTTGCCCGCCGATCAACGGCCCGACGCGGATCAGCTGACGTTCACGTTCCTGGGCAACCCCAACACCCCCAACGGCGGGCTGATGCAGATCTTCAATCTGCCGGAGTTCGGTGGATCGGTGCCCATCGCCTCACTGGGCTTGACCCTCAACGGCGCAACCCCGGATGGTCCTTGGGCGACCGACAATTACACGCTGGAGTACGACGGGTTTGCCGACTTTCCGCGCTACTCACTGAATCTGCTTTCCAACCTCAATGCGGTAGCTGGGATCCTCTATACCCACAACCAGTACCCGATGCTGCCGATGACACCTGATGGCCAGCTCGCCAACGCGATTCTGCTGCCGGGATCGGTGGACTATGTCGGTGAGTTGCCCGACGGCGTGACGGCGAGTACGGCGACCAACTACTGGATGATCCCGACCGGGAACCTTCCCTTGCTGGAGCCGTTCCGCGGCAGCCCATTCGGGAACGCGATCGCCGACCTGGTACAGCCGTCCCTGCGGGTGCTGGTCAACCTGGGCTACGGGCAGATCGAACACGGCTGGGACGCGGGGCCGGCAAACGTACCCACCACGATGGGGTTGTTCCCGGATATCAACCCCATGGAAGTCTTGACCGCGCTGGTCAACGGCGCGCAACAGGGCTGGCAGGATTTCGTCCAAGACTTGGGTTCGCAGTCGTCGGCCGTTGGGCCCGACACGGGCGTGGATATTGCGGCGTTCACGATGCCCAGCCTCGTCGATATCGGCAACGCACTCGGCGGCTCGCTCTCCGCGATCAACGGGGCGTTGATGGTGACCGGGGACATCCTCACCGCACTGACTACCACCCTGCCCGCCGCCATGGCTCAGGTCTTCTTCTCCGAGCTCTCCCAGGGGGACCTCGTCGATGCGATCGGCCTTCCACTGGCCGCGGCCACCGGGCTGGGGTCGCTGGCGGCGGGCTTTGAGTTGATCGGAATCATGCACGCGACGTCCCAGATTCAGGCGGAATTGGCGGGTCTGTTCGGCTGACCCGAGCGGACCTTTAGAAGTCGAGGTCGAGCAACACGCTGATGGTGTCCACGATCAGTGGTTTGGTGGCCTCCAGGAATTGGGTCGTGGTCGCCGTGATGAAGTCGGACAGTGCGGTGAACGCCTGCTGCAGCGGTTCTGGCAAAACTTCGTAGATGGCCGCGATGATGGCGTTGGGGATGATCAGCCCCTGATTGATCACGCCCGCGACCATCGTGGCCAGCTGGAGATAGACCACCTCCGCATCGGGCAGCAGCGGGGCGGTGTAGCCCGGCAGGGCGCCGTTGGCGTTGGCGGCGATCAGGTTGGCCAGCACCTCAGCAGCCAGCTTCGGCGTGCCGTCGTCGGTGAATAGCCCGAAGTTGGCCTCGTGGTTGAGCACCCCGGTCGCCAAGTCTTGCGCGCTGTAGACGAACGCCGGCCCGGCGAACGGGAGCTTGGACCAGGCGACCAGGAAGTCCTCGAGGAAATTGGCCTGCACGGTCTCGCTCACACCGAACACCGGGGTGGTGGCATTGCCGTACTCGGTGGCCCAGATTTTCAGATCGCCGTCACCGTTGGCGGCCATGATCGCATTCAGTGCCTCGACCTGCTCCAGGGGTGAGTTGGTCACACCCAGGCCTGCGGAGAACGGCAGCGTGTAGTGGTAGGGGTGGTAGCTCACCGCGTCGAAATAGCCGTGGGCCCCGCTGGCGTACATCTGCTCCAGGAACTCTTGGGGGCTGACGCTGAGCCCGGCGATGGTGGTGGTGGCGCCCAACGCTCCCGCGAGCACGGTGGCGTCGGGGTCGACCGACTTGATCGCGGTGTAGGCCGCCTGCAGCACGGCGGTGTAGGTCTCGGCGCTGACCGGGGAGTAGAAGATCACCCCGTTGGGCTCGTTCCAGATCTCGTAGGCCGAGATCTCGCTGCCGTAGCGTTCGGCGACCTCGGCGGCGAAATTCGCATACGCGGTCGGGTCGGGTGCGCCCGAGATGAGGGCGCCGTCCCAGGCGGGGTTGCCTGTGATGGCGGCGGTGATCGTGAAGCCCATGGAATGCGCCGTGTTGATGACGTTGTCCATCTGGGCCCAGTCATAGCTGGTGGCCGTGGGTTGGATGTAGAGCCACGGCACGCCCAGGCGCAGATCGGTGACCCCGAGGTCGCGGATCTCGCTGAGTTGGGCGACGAGGTCGGACTGGTCCAGGTTGTACAGGTCGGAGTCGGCCACACCAAAAACCTGGGTGGTGACGTCGCTGGTCTCGGCGTTGACGAGGGTGATCGTCTCGAGGTGGATCACCTGCGCCGCTGCGATTGACGGTGCGGCGACGGGGTTGGTCGTAGGCACGCTGGCGGAGCCGGTCAGGGTTGAGACGGCCAGGATGGCCGCGGCGAGGGCTGTTTGGATGCGACGCACGGATATCACCTACAGGACCGCCTCGACAGTGATGGTGGGGGTGAGCGTATCGCCGATGCGGGAGAAATTTCGGGTCAAGCCGAAGACACTCTGTAGGCGAGGCGCCATGCCGTTGACGGACTCAGGTCCGGCGAAACACACTGAAACATCGATACCCCTAAAGGGAGGCATGCGCGATGACGCTGACCGATCCCACCATCGAGAATGCTGGCCAACGTGCACCGATCCATACTCGGGCACTCATCATCGGCACCGGGTTCTCCGGTCTGGGCATGGGCATCGCGCTGCGGAAGCAGGGCGTGGAATTCCTTATCCTGGAAAAAGCTGACGAAATCGGCGGGACGTGGCGGGACAACACCTACCCGGGCTGCGCCTGCGACGTACCGTCGCATCTCTACTCGTTCTCCTTCGAGCCGAAAGCCACTTGGAGCAAGCTATTTTCGCCGCAGCCGGAGATCTTCGACTACCTCAAGGGCGTCACCGACAAGTACGGGCTGCGCCGCCACATCCGGTTCGGTGAACGCGTCGAGCGCGCGCATTGGGACGACGGCGAATACCGCTGGCATGTCTTCACCGACTCCGGGCAGGAGTACGTCGCGCAGTTCGTCATCTCCGGTGCCGGCGGGCTGCACATCCCACGCCTGCCCGAGATCGAGGGGATAGAGCGATTCGAGGGCGCGATGTTTCACTCCGCCCGGTGGGATCACACCGTCGAGTTGGCCGGCAAGAAGGTCGCGGTGATCGGCACCGGCGCCAGCGCCATCCAGATCGTTCCGGAGTTGGTGCGCAACGCCGATGTCGCGCAGGTGCAGCTGTATCAGCGCACCCCGCCGTGGGTGGTGCCGCGGCCCAATTCACCCTTCCCGCGGGCGTTGCTCACCGCGTTCGCGACGGTTCCAGGGCTGCGGCGGGCGGTGCGCTGGGGGATCTACTGGTGGCTGGAAGGCCTGGGCTACGCGATGACCAAGCGCCCCAGCCTGCTGCGTGCCGTCGAACTGGTGGCGAAGTGGAACATCAGGCGCAATGTGCGCGACAAGGAGCTGCGTCGCCGGCTCACCCCGAGCTACCGCGCCGGCTGCAAACGAATCCTGTACTCGCCCAACTACTATCAGGCGGTAGCCGACCCGAAGACAACGCTGATCACCGAGCGGATCACCCGGATCACTCCCACCGGAATCGTCACCGCCGACGGCGTCGAGCGACCCGTCGACGTCATCGTGGGCGCCACCGGTTTTCACGTCACCGACTCCTATACCTACGTCGACGTGAAGGGCCCGCACGGCGAAGATCTGGTGGACCGCTGGAACCGTGAGGGAGTGGTCGCGCATCACGGTATCGCGGTGGCCGACATGCCCAATCTGTTCTTCCTGCTCGGTCCCAACACCGCGCTCGGCCACACCTCGGTGGTGTTCATGATCGAGTCGCAGATCCGCTACGTCGCGCAGGCGATCGCCGTGACCGACAAGGTCGGTGCGCAGGCATTGGCCCCCAGCCGCGCGGCCCAGGACCGCTACAACGCGGAGTTGCAGGACAAGCTCGCCGGTTCGGTGTGGATCACCGGCGGCTGCAATAGCTGGTATCTCGACGAGCACGGTGTCAACCGGACGCTGTGGAGTGGGATGACCTGGCAGTATTGGCGGTCCACCCGCTCGTTGCGGGCGGGCGAGTACCGATTTTCCGGCGTGGGCTGACACGACACGCAGACCACAACTTCTTGTGTTGGCGCGGGTTGTCGGCCCCCAGGGGTAGTGTCAAAGGCCTAGATTTCGGCGGGTGAAATGAGGTTCTGGTGTCCGAAAATGTGAAGCTGATCGACCGCACTTCGGCGATCAACTGGAACCGGGTGCAAGACGACAAGGACGCTGAGGTCTGGGACCGCCTGACCGGCAATTTCTGGCTGCCGGAGAAGGTGCCGGTCTCCAACGACTTGCCGTCGTGGGGGACCCTGACCGACAGCGAGAAGCAGCTCACCATGCGGGTATTCACCGGCCTGACGTTGCTGGACACCATCCAGGGCACGGTCGGGGCGGTCAGCCTGATTCCCGACTCGCTGACCCCGCACGAGCAGGCGGTCTACACCAACATTGCGTTCATGGAATCGGTGCACGCCAAGAGCTACAGTCAGATCTTCTCCACTCTGTGCTCGACCAGTGAGATCGACGAGGCGTTCCGCTGGTCGGAGGAGAACCCCAACCTGCAGCGCAAAGCCGCCATCGTCATGCGGTACTACCGGGGCGACGAGCCGCTGAAGCGCAAGGTGGCCTCCACCCTGCTGGAGAGTTTCCTGTTCTACTCCGGCTTCTATCTGCCGATGTACTGGTCGAGCCGGGGCAAGCTGACCAACACCGCCGACGTGATCCGGCTGATCATCCGCGACGAGGCCGTGCACGGCTACTACATCGGCTACAAGTACCAGCGTGGCCTGGCCATGGTCGACGAAGCGAAGCGGCAAGAGCTCAAGGATTACACCTACGAGTTGCTGTTCGAGCTCTACGACAACGAGGTCGAATACACCCAGGATCTCTACGACGGGGTGGGCCAGACCGAGGACGTCAAGAAGTTCTTGCGCTACAACGCCAACAAGGCGCTGATGAACCTGGGCTACGAGGCGCTGTTCCCGCGCGACGAGACCGATGTCAACCCGGCGATCCTGTCGGCGCTGTCACCCAACGGCGATGAGAACCACGACTTCTTCTCCGGGTCGGGTTCGTCCTATGTGATCGGCAAGGCCGTGATCACCGAAGACGACGACTGGGACTTCTGATTTAGCGGGGAGTATCGCCTCATTGCGGCCGACGTCGGTCGGCGTGCATGGGGGCCTGCATCAGTTCGCCAGCCGGAACCCCCAAGCGCATCGGCCAGGCCGAATAGTCGTTCAATAGCGCAGGCTGCGCCGGACTGGATTGTCGTTCCGGACGCTGGGAAACTCCAGGCCTCGGGACTGGCTCTCCCCGGTGGAGGCGAGCGTGGTTAACAGCATCTGGCGCCGGAATCCCACCTCCGCGTCTGGCCACACTGACCTAGACGGCGCCTCTCTGTGTCAAGCGTCCGGTTTACCGGTTGTAGGGTGGCGGTTGGCTGGCCCGGTGAGTGACTGGTCCGAAGTGCTGGCGAAGGGGTGTAAGCCAGCCGCGCTGGACACGAGAGTCGCCCCCGTATGTCCCACCGGGCTTGCCCCTGCTTGTTTCGTCGCGTCGTGTAGGAGCTGGCGATATACGGCGTCGGAGAGGCGTCGCTTGAGACAGCGCAGCGCTTCTCGATGGCTCTTGCCGGCGGCTCGTTTCTTTCGATAGTAGGTTCGCCCTGGGGTGTCGCGGGCAATTTGCGTGATTGCCATGGTGTGCAGACAGCAGTTGAGCTGGCGATCCCCGGCGCGAGAGAGACGATGCCGGGTGACTTCGCCCGAAGAGGCTTCGATCGGGGCAGTGCCGGTGTAAGAAGCGAACGCAGCTGCCGATCGGAAGCGATGCACTGAGCCAACGCGGGCCAGGATCTTGGCGGCGTTGAGAGTGCCGATGCCGTAGAGCTGGGTCAGGGCGCTACCCGATGTTTCGACGGCGGCTTCGATGTCGCGACCGGCTTTCGCGATGCGCCTGTCGAGCTGGCGGATCTCGGCGACGAGGTCGACCGCCAGGCTGCGCAGCGTCTTGGCCGCGGGGTCGCGTGGTCGGACCTGGCGCAAGATGTCGGCGGCGCGGTCGGCGGTCAGACCCCGCGAGGCGCCGGCGAGTTTGAGGTGGGTGAGCAGCACGTGCAGCCGGTTGATCGTTTGCGTGCGGGTCTTGACCAGGTCGTCACGATGTTCGACCAGCGCCCGCATTGCGGTGACTGCTGCGTCGACCGAAGCGGTGTTGAGCCGGCTGGCGGTCAGGGCAGCAATGCCCACCGAGACCGCATCGGCCTCGTCGGTTTTACGGCCGTGGCCGGTGGACAGCATCCGCACCCGGGCAGCCAGCTTGGCTGGGACATCGGTCACCTCGATGCCGTCGACGCTGAGCTGTCGGGTCAGTGGGGCGCCCAGACCGGCTGCGCCTTCAATGGCCCAGCCAGGATCGTCCCAACGCCGGGCGAACCGTCTTAGCTGCCGGTAGCCCTCTGAGCTGACGGCAACGCGGATAACGCCCAGCGGTCGCAGCGAAGCGTTCAGGGCAGCAGCGGTCCACGATGCCTTGTGCGGGTCGACTGCGATCACGACGCGATCGCTGGGCGGTGGTGCTTCAGTCACGGGGTGGTCTTCCTCCTGCGCTCGATTGGTCAATGAGTAGCGGGAGGGCACACCAACTTTCGGCTTTGCAGGCCTCTCTTCAGCCACTCCCAGCCGACGGCGCCGGTTCGGGACACAAGCCGTCTAAGAGCCAACCCATACGGGCGACAGGTATGAAGGCGGGCGATCCCGAACCGGCACCTGGGACATCGTGGCTGCAGACCACGATGACCTGACCGCCATTGAACAAGTTGGTATGGGGGCTGACTCGAGGCCGAAGGCCTCGGGCTGCAATCGGACGTGTGAATCGCCCCGGAGTTTCCGGACGCTCACGGGTTTGAGAACTCAGTGACTTTCTGGGTTCGGTGCTGACTGTAGTAGAGGGCTTCATATTCGGCCGGTGGCATGTCGGCGCAGTAGCTGTTGATGCGGCGGTGGTTGAACCAGTCCACCCATTCCAGGGTGGCGACTTCGACCTGGTCGATGGTGCGCCACGGGCCGCGGGGCTTGATCAGTTCGGTCTTGTAGAGGCCGTTGATGGTTTCGGCGACGGCATTGTCGTAACTGTCACCGACCCGGCCGACTGAGGCGTCGATTCCGGCTGCGGCCAGACGTTCGGTGTAGGCGATGGAGGTGTATTGACTGCCTCTGTCGTGATGTTGCACCAGGCCGGTCAGGTCGCTGATCCCATCGCGCTGGCGAGTCCAGATGGCGTGCTCGATCGCATCAAGCACCAACGCGCTGGTCATCGTGGTCGAGGTGCGCCACCCCACGATCCGCCGGGAGTAGGTGTCGATGACGAACGCGGCGTAGACGAACCCTGACCAGGTCGACACGTAGGTCATGTCGGCCACCCACAGCCGGTTCGGTGCGGGCGGGTTGAACTGGCGCAGGACCAGATCACGGGCCCTGACGCCTTGCGGATCAGGGATGGTCGTGCGCCGCACCTTGCCCCGGTGCGCCCCGCGCAGGCCCATGTCGCGCATCAGCCGTTCCACAGTGCAGCGGGCCACCGCCACACCGTCACGGTTGAGGGCCAGCCACACTTTACGGGCCCCGTAAACGCGGTAGTTGCGCTCAAACACCTGCCGGATCTGGGGTTTGAGGTCCTCGTCGGCGGCAGCTCGGGCCGAGCGGCCCCGGGCATGGGCGTCGTAGTAGGTGCTCGGTGCGATCTTGACGCCGTGCGCGCTCAGCACCCGGCAGATCGGCTCGACACCGAAGCGATCCTTGTTCTGGTCGATATAGGTGCAGATCAACGAGGCCGGCGGTCGAGCTCCGCCGCGAAAAAAGTCGACGCCGACTTCAGAATCTCGTTAGCCCGCTTGAGCTCCCGGTTCTCGGCTCGAAGCCTCCGCAGTTCCTCCGCCATCTCGGAGGTGACACCAGGGCGCTTGCCCCCATCGACCTGGTCCTTGCGGACCCAGCTCAACAACGTCTGCGCCGTCCCGATCCCCAGCTTGGACGCCACCGACTCGATCGCTGCCCATTCCGACGGATACTCGTGACGGACCTCGGCAACCATGCGCACCGCACGAGAACGCAACTCGGCCGGGTACCTACGCGGAGAACCTTCTGACATGACTCCATCCTTCACAAGAAGTGGAGCCTCCGGACTCACCGGGGCGATTCAGTGGGTTGCCGGTTACGAGTGAACACTCGCACTGGTAGAGCCACAGTTGCAGATCAGGAGGCCTCCGGTGAGTTTCAACGGTACGAGCGTCGGGTTAGATGTGCACGCGCTTTCAGTGGTTGCGCATGCCGTCGATGAAGAAACGGGTCGGGTCGATCGGGCACGGTTGTGTCCTGATCACGGCGAGATCCTGGATTGGTTGCACCGGTTGCGAGGTCCGGTGCGGGTGGCCTATGAGGCCGGGCCAACCGGGTTCGGACTGGCCCGGGCGTTGGCTGCCGCCGAGATCGACTGCGTGGTCGCGGCACCGTCGAAGTTGATCCGCCCGGCCGGGGATCGGGTCAAAACCGACGCTCCTGATGCCGCGCATCTGACCCGGCTGCTGCGGTTGGGCGAGGTCACCTCGGTGACTGTGCCCGACGCCGACGTGGAGGCGGTACGCGATCTGGTCCGGGCCCGTGAGGACGCCCGTGCCGATTTGATGCGGGTACGACACCGGCTCTCGAAACTGCTGCTGCGCCAGGGCCGGGTGTATTCGGGTGGGCATGCCTGGACCGGTGTGCACGAAACGTGGCTGCGCCGGCAACGATTCGATGATGCCCACACCACGGCCGCCTTCGACCACCACTTTGACGCGGTCCTGTCGGCAACCGCGGCCAGAGATCGTCTTGACGAGCAGATCGTCATGGTCGCGGCCTCACCGCGCTGGGCTGACCAGGTCGACCGGCTGGGTTGCCTGCGTGGCATCTCGGCGCTGACCGGGCTGGCGCTCAGCGTGGAGATCGGTGGCTGGACCCGGTTCACCGGGTCCTCGATCGGCGCCTACGTCGGCCTGGTGCCCACTGAGTACTCCTCGGGCGCCTCCCGGGTGCAGGGCTCGATCACCAAAGCCGGCAACGCCCACGTACGCCGGTTATTGATCGAATCGGCTTGGCACCACCGCACCGCGTACCGAAATCCCGGTTCGACAATGCGCGCCCGCTGGGCCAAGGTCGCCCCGGCGCTCAAGGCCCGAGGTCATGCCGGAAACCAGCGCCTGCACCAGCAGTGGTGCCGGTTTAACGAACGCAAGAAGCCCCATGTCGTGGCCAACGTCGCGGTCGCCCGCCAACTCGCCGGGTGGTGCTGGTCGCTGTCCACGCTGACCTGAGCGTCGGTTAACCAAACTTGATCGGAGCCAGCCGGTCGGCGGCGAGGTAGGCGAACTAGACCTGCGTTACAGCTATGAGCAGCAACAGCATTCGCGCAATGCCGTTGTGACGCCCGTCCCTAGAGAGCAGCCACCGTTCGCGCCGAACCATCGTCTTGCGGTAACCAACCCGCGTATATCAGTCTGACACCACCGTCGTTGACCAACGACCGCCGTCGTACCGACTGACTGGCACCGATCAAACGAAAGCCGCCCCGGCATGAAACCGGGGCGGCTTTCACCTGCCTCTTGACAAAGAGTGCCTACATATCAGGTCAGTACACCTAGCCCACGAGGGAGTGGTCCTTCCGCAATCACTAGTACTGGGGACCGGGACAATAGTCCGCATTTTTCCGAATTAGCCGTGGTAAATTCCTCAGGATTGTAGCAAAATGCCTAGGGTGGTCACAGTTGAAGTTAAGAAATTTCGGGGAGGGGTTATCTCGATGGGGCGTCGTCACGGGCAGCGTTGTCCTGGTCGGGTGGGTAAGGCGGGTTCGCGAGCATCGGGTGCCGTTGGTGCACTTGGCGCATTTCTGGCGTTCGGGGTGGCCCCGGTGGCGGTTGCTCCCGCCGCGCAGGCCGAGGCCTTCGACTGGTTTGACCTGCTGGGTTCGGCTGATGCGTCGGCGGCCCCGGCGACGGACCTCGACCCCCTGACCGATCTGTTCAACTCGTGGATCTACCTGCCGATCCATGATCTGCAGCAAAGCTGGATCACCAGTGATTTCGGGGCGTGGGTCGACGACAACCTGATCAACCCGTTGCCGCAGTTGCTGTTCGGCTTGGATCTGATCGGCAATGGCGCCGATGGGATCAGTGGCGGCACGTTGGCCGATGCTGCCGGCGGCAACGGTGGGTTGTGGTTCGGTGACGGCGGCGCCGGCGGCACCAGCGCTGACGGGTTTGGTGGCGTGGGCGGCTCGGTGCTGAGCATGTTCGGCAACGGCGGTGCCGGTGGTGCGGGTCTTGATGGCGGGAACGGCGGTGATGGCGGTGCCGGCGGCTGGCTGATGGGTGTCGGCGGCGACGGTGGTGCGGGCGGTGCCGGGCTGCCGGGCCTCGACGGCGGCCATGGCGGCGCCGGCGGTGCCGGTATCGGCGTGTTGTTCGGCAATGGTGGCGCCGGCGGCGCCGGCGGGCGTGGCGGTGCGGGCCTATCCTCGGCCGCCGACGGCCAAGTGGGCGGCACCGGCGGCAATGGTGGTAACGGTGGCTCCGGCGGTGCCAGCAGTTGGCTGGCCGGTGCTGGTGGCGTAGGCGGCGCAGGTGGCACCGGTGGCGTTGGCGGAGCCGGCGCCAGTGCCACCACCGATGACGGCAACGGCGCTAACGGCGGTAATGGTGGTAATGGAGGCAACGCCGGCGCCGGCGGTGCCGGCGGCATCTTCGCCGCAGTCGGCTCCATCGGCCTCGGCGGCACCGGTGGTTCGGGCGGGTCCGGCGGTGACGGTGGTAGCAATGGTGTCGGAGGAGACGGCGGTCACGGTGGTGCAAGCGGATACGTCGGAACGCTGCCCGGCGCCCCCGGTGGTGTCGGTGCTCAACACGACGGATCTGTCGGCGGTGCTGGTGGTGCCGGCGGCGGTGTCACGCCCGGTGGCGGTGACAATCCCGGCGGTGGTGATAACCCCGGCGGTGGTGACGGCGGGGCGGGCGCGTTCAGTGCGGAGCGCATCGCGGAGTTCAACCAGCAGATCCATGCTCTCGGTGGTCGCGATCTGACCAGCGACCAGATCGCCGCACTCAATGATCGTGCCTACGCGCTGGGCTGGACTGAGTCAAACCCACAGAGCTGGGATGCATTCATCGACAACTACGTTGCCGGCTTGACCGCCAGCGGCGAAGTCTGCGGCTATGTCTGCAACGGCTCGACCGGAACGGAACTACACCCCGACGGCGGTGCTGGCGGGTTCATCTACGGCAACGGTGGCGACGGCTGGAACAGCACCCAGGTCGGCGCCGATGGCGGTGCCGGCGGCAACGCCTATTTCATCGGCAACGGGGGCAACGGGGGCGATGGTGGCCTCGGAGCCGACGGCGGGGCTGGCGGGAACGGCGGCTACTACGAGGGCAACGGCGGCGGCGGTGGTGACGGCGGCGAGGGATATGCCGAACATCCCGACGGCGGCTGGGGCGGCGACGGCGGCAACGGCGTTTCCCACCGATCCGACGATGCTGGAACTGTGAGTACCGTTCTCGGCGGTAACGGTGGAGCGGGTGGTAGCAGCCATGTGCCAGAGGGGAACGGTGGCCTCGGCGGTTTTGGTGGAGATGCACAAGCCTGGCAGCTCGGGGCGGCTACCGGCGGAGCTGGGGGTAGCGGTGGCGACAGTGACTTTGGAGTGGGCGGCGACGGTGGTCGTGGTGGAGATGCGACTATCGGAGCGGTAGATTCCCGGAGACTCTATCGAACTAATCCCTACGACAATATTTCGTATGAGCAAGAGCTTCAGAAATATCAAGAAGTGCGCGACCTAGTTTATGCAAATTCAATTTCCAACTCCGCTACGGCCAAGGCCGGCAATGGCGGGGATGGCGGCGCAGGCTACCAGGGTGCGGGTGGATCAGGCGGTTCGGGCGGCGACGCGACTACGTCCGGTTTGGGAGCGGTGAACCCTGGAAATGGCGGAAGGGGAGGCTCCAGTTTAGACGACGTGTTAAATGGTGGCTGGGCGCCGACCGGCCATTCGGATGGCTCAGGAGGCTGGGCACAGATATTAAATTTTTCGAATACAAATGATGCGGTGGGTGCTGATGGCGGCTCTAACGGCGGATCGGGTGGCGGTGCGGTAACATACGGGACTGGGAATGCTCTCGGTGGTGCCGGGAATGGGTACGCCGGCGAGGGTGGGTCTGCGTGGGTCATGAACGGTAACTCCGCCGCAGCGGCCGTTGGGGGCAATGGAGGAACGCCCGCCTACGGTGCCCATGAAATAGATGCAGACTCCACCCTGGGTCTAAACGAATTATACGCGTCTGGCGACGGTGGATCGGCTATTACGTGGGGATTTGGCACCGCGACAGGCGGGAACGGTGGCGACGGTTCCTACAGTGGCGTGGCGTTGTCAGATATGTCATGGCTAGGTGTTTATCACGAGAAACTGCTGGCCGGTGCCGGTGGAAATGCATTGATAATGAATACCGGCAATATCAATGATGCATATGGTGGCCGTGGTGGTGATGGTGCCAGCACTGGGGGTACCGATTTCTACCAGCGGGACACACTCGACGGCGGCCGCGGTGGGAACGCGACAACATATGGGTCTGGTAACGCAAGCGGCGGTGCAGGCGGCAATGCGACCACCGCTGTAGATGCCTATGGGCGGTTAATTTCAGGTAGCGGCGGCAGTGGCGGAGACGCGGTTATCGCGAACAGCACCTCGGCGGCGACTGCAACAGGCGGCGAAGGCGGTCACGGCAGTTACGGTAACCCGAATATCGAGGGGAGCGGCGGAGGGGACGGTGGTTTTGGCGGTAACGCATCCACCTCAGGAATCGGGGAGGTTGCTCCCGGCCGGGGCGGTGCAGGTGGCGGCGGTGAAGCGGCCGAGTACGGCGGTTCCGGTGGCTTGGGCGGGGCAGCGCTGATTACAAACACAGCCAATCCTCATGACGCGGTTGGCGGTGAAGGGGGTCACTATGGCGTCGGCCAGGTGCGGGGCGGCTCCGGTGGTAGCGGTGGCGGTGCGACAACTTATGGGACCGGGCGAGCTATCGGTGCCGACGGACAAGACGGCCTTACTGGCGGCGGCCACGGCGGTGTGGCCGTCTCCTACGGCGTGGGCGATGCCATCGGCGGCACTGGAGGTTACGGCGGTGGGGGCAGGGCCGGCGACGGCGGTAGCGCTAGTTCCTACGGCACCGGAGCTGCCATCGGTGGCTACGGAGGCAACGGTTATATAGGTGGCGGCGGCGGAAGTGCAGGGATCCATAACAGCGATAACGTGCGCGACGCTGTCGGCGGCGACGGCGGCGACACCAGCGGCGGTTACGGGGGCAGCTATGGCGGGAACGCCACGACCAATGGATTAGGGGGAGCCCAAGGCGGCGACGGCGGCCGTGGGGGGACAGATGGCCGCGGCGGTCGCGGCGGAGACGCCACGATCACCAACGAACATGCACTTGGAGACGCCGTCGGGGGTCGCGGTGGAGACGGTGGAGATGGCGACTATGACCGCGACGGCCAGCCGACCGGCGGCACCGGTGGTACGGGGGGTGACGCGTACACCAATGGTGCAGGAAACGCACGCGGCGGCGACGGCGGCAACGGTGGTTATTACCGAGGTTATGGTGGACGCGGCGGTAACGCTACCGTTGACAACGGTGATTCTTGGGGTTCGGCCCACGGCGGCGACGGCGGGAACGGTGGATTTGGCGAAGGTGCGGCTGGCGCGGGCGGATCTGCGAGCAGTGCGGGTCCCGGGACTGTAGCGCTCGGCGACTACGGAAGCGGTGGTCTCACTGCTGCCTCGTACTCACTGGAACAATTTTGGGATAAACTCCATGATATTCCTAACGATTCAACTGGGTATCTGGTGCAGCAATTAGTCGACCGTAACGGAGCTGTCAGTTACGTCATCTATGTAAAGGGCACAAATTTTAGCGACTGGGTCAACTGGGATGCGAATACATTATTAGACAATATCCCGGCGGTAAAAGGCGATCTCGATGAGATCGCAGTAGATCGTATCCTCGAGGAATTCCCTGATATCAGAACCGCTCCTGTTATGTTGGTGGGGTATAGCCAAGGCGGGATGGATGTGCAGAATCTTGCGGCTGCTAAAGGTGATGACGGCTTACCTCTTCTGACTAGCGTGCAGCAGATAGTTACGTTTGGATCGGCAGTGCGAAGCGAGGGCATAGGAGGGATCCCTGCGATAACACTGATAACCAATGGTGATCCGATACCACTCACGATGGTAGGGGCCAATAATTCCTTGTGGACTATTCCCGGAATTGATGACGATTATGCTGACCATGAGATCCATTCTCAGCTCTGTGAATTCGTTGGGATTTGCGCTCACTTCGATTATGATGATTACTCGGAGATTTTGTACGGCACGGACATCCTATCGTCGCCCCATGCTTCTGGAATTGAAGACTTTCAGCAGAGGGGGGTGTCTAGGGAGCTGGTGATTTATTAGTTCGGTGGGATTCTCATATGGCCGAGCTTCGTTTTTTAAGCGGTTTGAAGTGTCGCGGCAGTGATCGGGCGATGTAGTTGATGAGGTTGCGAAAGGCCAGTGCGGATCCTCCTGATCTGGCGGAACTCCGAGACCGCCAGTCAGCCCGAGTTGGCACGCGCAATTCGCAGCGGAATGACCCCGCCGTCTCCCGACACCGTGCTTACATACCCGGATGACCGTCGCTGCCGAACCGGGCACTAGAAGCCAGCAGCTGGTGCAGCTGCTCCTGGCCACCTGGACGTCGATCATCTGCTTCTGGGCGTGGAATCTGGTCGGCCCGCTGTCGACGCAGTACGCCACGCAGATGTCGCTCAGCCCCAACCAGCAGGCGTTGATGGTGGCCACCCCGATCCTGGTGGGGGCGCTGGGCCGAATCGGCACCGGACTGATGACCGACCGCTTCGGGGGCCGCACCATGTTCATCGGGGTCTCGCTGGCCTCGATCGTCCCGGTGCTCGTCGTGGGTTACGCGGCGAAGATCGGCTCCTACCCGCTGATGGTGGGTGCCGGGTTCCTTCTCGGGGTGGCCGGCACCGTGTTCGCCATCGGAATCCCATTCGCCAACAACTGGTTTGCCCCCGAGCGTCGCGGATTCGCCACCGGGGTGTTCGGGATGGGGATGGCCGGGACCGCGGCGTCGGCGTTCTTCACCCCGCGGTTCGTCAAGTGGTTCGGCCTGTTCGCCACCCATCTGATCGTCGCGGTGGCCTTGGCGGCCACCGCACTGCTGTGTTTCGTGGTGATGCGCAATGGCCCGCAATTCGTGCCGAACACCGCCAGTGCGCTGCCGAAACTCAAGGCCGCCGCGAAATTACGGGTCACCTGGGAGATGTCGATTCTCTACGCGCTGGTGTTCGGCGGGTTCGTCGCGTTCTGCAACTACCTGCCCATCTACATCAAGACGATCTACGACTTCTCCGCGGTCGACGCCGGCGAACGCACCGCGGCGTTCGCCATGGCGGCGGTGTTCGCCCGCTTGCTGGGCGGGACATTGGCCGACCACATCGCGCCCAAGTACGTGGTGCTGGCCGCACTGGCCGGTATCGCGGCGCAGACAGTCATGGCTGTACTCCACCCGCCGGCGGATCTGTGGACCGGGTTGACGTTCATACCGCTCGCTGTCGCGCTCGGTATCGGCACCGGCGGGGTTTTCGCTTGGGTATCGCGGCGGGTTCCGGCCGGCTCGATTGGTTCGGTTACCGGGATCGTGGCCGCGGTCGGCGGTTTGGGCGGCTATTTCCCACCGTTGGTGATGGGCGCCACCTACGATCCGGTGCACAACAACTACACGGTCGCACTGATGATGCTGGTGGCCACCGCGGTGATCCTTTTCGGCTATACCGTGATATTCCTGCACGCCCGTGAATCATTGACCTCAGGGAGTACATGATGAGTAGCAACGCCGACCCCGCCACACCGCGCCGTTCCCGGGCGTGGATCACCGGCGCCGTGATCACCGCCGTGCTGGGGCTGTTCTTCGCGTTCGATGCCATCCCGAAGATTCTGGGTGTGTCGTTTGCCCGGGAGGGCACCGAGGCGCTCGGCTTTTCTCCCGACAAGACCGCAGTGATCGGCTGGGTGCTGCTGGTATGCCTGGTCGTCTTCCTGATTCCACGCACCGCCGTGCTGGGTGCGCTGGGCCTGACCGCCTACCTGGGCGGGGCGGTGACGATCAACCTGCACGCGGACAAGCCGCTGGCGGGCTTTGTGCTCTCTGGTGTCTATGTCGGCGTGCTGGTGTGGGTCGGCCTGATCCTGCGGCGACCGGAGCTGCTCCGAGTTTTGGGGCTTCGGCGCGACTGAGCGGCTCAGCGGGGCGGTAGCTGCTCGAGCAGCTCGTCGAGGAATCCGCCCGCCTCACGCCCGGCCGCGTCGACGTCGGCCGCGGCGATCGCCTCTACCAGGCCCCGGTGCCGGATCTGGTCTGCCTGCACCGGTTTTGCGCTTGTTGTGGCGACACTGGCCATGAGCACTTCGGTAAGCCCGCAGTACAACTCGGTCAGCACCGGATTGTGCGAGCAGCGGACCACCGCGAGATGAAAATCGGTATCGGCCCGGACGAACTCGTCGTGGCTGCCCTCCTGCTGGTGGCCGTCGCGGCGATCCAACAATGCGCGCAGCTCGGCCAGATCCTCCTCAGTGCGGGCGGCGGCAGCCAGCCGCGCCCCTTCCACCTCCAGGCAGCGTCGCACCTGGAGTACGTCGCGCAGCTGGGGGCCGCACAGCCGACGTACCGCCCCGGACACTTCACTGGTGGCGCGCACATAGGTGCCGTCGCCCTGGCGGACCTCCAGGATGCCGCTGTGGGCTAGCGCCCGGACCGCCTCACGCACGGTGTTGCGGCCGACGCCAAGCGCGTCGGCGAGCTCTGGCTCGGTGGGGATTCGCGAATCGACCGGCCATTCCCCGCCGGTCACCGAAGCGCGAAGCTGCTCAATCACCTGATCTACCAAGCCGGTGCGGCGGGTGGTGACCAATGGCACAGCTTCCTCCCTTCATCCAATCATAGGATGTATGCGATCCTACTTTAGGTGACCCGCACCGCCCGCAACAAGACACTCGACCAGTACGAGCACGACCTTGAACTGGAACTCGAGGGCGCCGCCGAGTTCCGGCCGGCGACAATGGCGGCCGGCGGTGCACTGCTGATCGTCGCGGTGGTGTTGACCGCACTGAACCTGCGCCCAGCGATCACCAGCGTGGGGCCGCTGCTCCCGGAGATGCGTGGCGCGTTGGGCGCCTCGGACACTTGGGCCGGAGTCCTGACCACCTTGCCCGGCCTGTGCTTCGCTGCCGCTGGGCTGGCCGCGCCGTGGTTGTCGCGGCGGATCGGGCTGGGGCGCACCGTGTCGGCAGCGCTACTGATACTCGTTGCGGGACTGTTGATCCGGGTCTGCGACGGGCCTCTCGTCGTGCTCGGCGGAACACTGGTGGCAACCGCCGGCATCGCCTTGATCAACGTGCTGATCCCGGTGATCATCCGAGGATCCTTCCCGGCGCAGGTCGGGCTGATGACCGGGATCTACACCGCGGCGCTGCAAGGGGGCGGAGCCTTGGGCTCCGCGGTGACCCCGGTGCTCGACAACGCGCTGGGAGGCTGGCGCTCCGCCCTGGGGGCGTGGAGTGCGCTCGCGCTGCTGGCGTTGGCGGCCTGGGTGGTCGGTGCCCGCGGATTCGACCGGCCCGGCACCGCCGCGCCCGCGGTCACGACGAAGGGCCGATCGCTGTTGCGCAGCAAGCTGGCCTGGACCGTCACGCTGTTCTTCGGCACCCAGTCCTTCCTGGCCTACGTGGTGATGGGCTGGCTGCCCGAGGTACTCATCGAGAACGGCACAAGCGAAACGCGCGCGGGCCTACTGCTCGGCCTGATCTCGCTGATCGCCGTGCCGATCAGCCTGATCGTCTCGCCGCTGGCCGCCCGTCGCGACAGCCAAAGCGGATGGATCGTCGGACTGGGAGTGCTCGGTATGGCCGGGATGCTCGGTCTGCTGATCGCGCCCGCGGCCGCACCACTGCTGTGGAGCGTGCTGGTGGGCCTGGGGATGAGCGTGTTCTCGTTGGCGCTCACGGTGATTGCGCTGCGAGCCCGCGACGCACAGGACACGGCGAGCCTGTCGGGGATGGCGCAGGGCTTCGGCTACCTGCTCGCCGGCGTCGGTCCGTTCATGTTCGGTCTGCTGCACCACGTCAGTGGTGGGTGGACCGTGCCGTGGCTGATGATGCTGGCGGTCTACCTGGTGCAGACAGTGGCGGGCGCGCTCGCAGGGCGTAACCGCTACGTCTAAGCAGCCCTCGCCGAACGTGTACTCAGACCGGAGATTTCGCGAATTTTTCGGTCTGAGTACACGCTCGGCGAATGTTGGTTGCTAGGCGGTCCGCAGCGACTCGGTGTCGATGACGAAGCGGTAGCGCACGTCTGATGCCAGCACGCGCTCGTAAGCGGTGTTGATGTAGTCCGGTTCGATGACCTCGATCTCGGGACGCACGCCATGCTCGGCGCAGAAGTTCAGCATCTCCTGGGTCTCGGCGATCCCGCCGATCAACGAGCCGGTCACGCTGCGCCGCATCCGGACCAGCGGGCTCGGCGGCACCGACAGGGCGTGTTCGGGCATGCCCAACTCGACCAGCGTGCCGTCGAGGGTGAGCAGGTTCAGATACGCGCCCAGGTCCAGGCTGGCCGAGACGGTGTTCAAGATGACGTCGAACTTGCCGCGCAGATCCTTGAACGTCTGTCGATCGCTGGTGGCGTGGTAGTGCTCGGCCCCCAGTCGCAGGCCGTCCTCCATCTTCTTCAGCGACTGCGACAGCACGGTCACCTCGGCGCCCATCGCCACCCCCAGCTTGACGGCCATGTGTCCCAGGCCGCCGAGGCCAATGACCGCAATCCGCTTGCCGGGACCGACATTCCAGTGCCGCAGCGGCGAATAGGTGGTCACTCCGGCGCAGAGCAGGGGAGCGGCGGCGTCCAGGGGAATCTCGTCGGGGATGCTCAAGACGTAGTTCTCGTCGACGACGATCGCGCCGCTGTAGCCGCCCTGGGTGGGCTGCCCGTCGCGGCCGACGCCGGCGTAGGTACCGACCATGCCGCCGCCGGTGCAGTACTGCTCAAGGCCGGCCTGGCAGTTGGCGCATTCGCGGCAGGAGTCGACGAAGCAACCCACGCCTACCCGGTCGCCCACCTTGAACTTCGTCACCTCGGACCCGACGGCGGTGACCACACCGGCGATCTCGTGGCCGGGAACCAGCGGGTACTGCGGAGCGCCCCACTCGGCCTTGACCGTGTGGATGTCGGAATGGCAGATGCCGGCGAAATGAATGTCGAACGCCACGTCGTGCGGCCCGGGGTCCCGGCGGGTGATGGTGGTCTTGCTCAGCGGGTCGGTTGCCGACGTGGCGGCATAGGCGGAAACGGTGCTCATAGTGGAGATTCCTCTTCAGATATGCATCGACACGTAAAAACATAGCTTAGCAAAGTTATTTGCTGCGAAGCATGTCCCGGGGGCGTGAGATCGGTCACCGCGGCGTCGGGAGTAGGGACGCCGGATCAGTTGATGGGCGCGTTCACCCAGTGCAGGTCTCCGGCCACGCCGCGCGCGGCGACCGGTCCTTGCCCGGTCTGCCACACCTCGTTGTTGACGACGAAAACCCGGCTGTCACGGTTGGCCGCAAGCCGGCGCCAGGCGACGCTGTCGAACACGGTGGCTGCTCGCGCCTTCACGGCCGGCGAGGAGAAGGACACGTAGACGATGTCGCCGTCGGCCGCCGAGAAATCCGCCCGGCCGGCCAGATCGGCGTCGTTAGCTGGGATCTCGATGTAGAGCCGATCGGTGAACCGCTGCAGCGGTGGGCGGTCCACCCCGACGGCCCTGAGCACGCTGGCAGCGAAGCCGGAGGCCCCGTACACCCGCACGCTGTTGTCGGTGAACTCCACCACCGACACCTGGAAGTGGGTGGCGTCGCTGACCTCACGGGTTTCAGCGGCGTACGCGCTGAACCTCTCGAGCACCTCGTCGGCGGCGCCGGTGCGTGCCGTCGCGGCGCCCACACCGCGCACGTTGTCCTCCCACGCCGAACCCGGCGCCCCGGTGAACACGGTGGGGGCGATCGCGGCCAGCTCCGCATAGCCGGGCGTCAGGCCCTGCGCACCCAGGATCAGATCCGGATGCAGCTCGGCGATGGCGCCGGTGTCGGGCTTGCTGCGCGAGCCCACGGCCGCGACGCCGTGCACTACCGAGCCCAGGTACGACGGTTGCTTGTCCGCCCCGTCCGGTAGTGCGGCGCCCACCACGCGCGACTGCAGGCCCAGGGCGCACAGCGTGTCGAGCTGGTCGCCGGAGAGCACCACGATGCGCTCGGCCTGCTCGGGAACTTCCACGCTGGCCGGCTCCACCTCGGCCGCGTTGTGGGCCCAGCGCATGGCGGGCCCGGGGTCCGGGTGCGCAGGCTCGGGGGCGCACGACTCGTCGGGGCGCCGATCATTGCCGAGCACGCCGGCCCCGGCGACCATCGTCGTAGTGGTGGAGACCGAGGTCGGAGCCGTTTCGGCGGTATCGCCGGCGCATCCGGCCGTCGTGAGCAAGGTCACGGCAAGCGCTACTGCGGACGCCGCCCGCCTGTCCACCCTGGTCACGCCGTGACGTTAACACCCACGGCGGAGCACCCCTTGAGGAGACGAATACGACAGTTTGTAGGAGGCCTATACCGACCGGGCGACGCTCGGGGTTAGGATTCGACCAAGTTTCCCGGGATGCCCATGTTTGGAGGAATCTTGACCGCCGAAGCACCCCCACGCGCAGAACTCGAGGCCAGTCGGCCCTTCCCTGCGTTGATGGGCCCCAAGGGCAGCCTGCTGTACAAGATGATCACCACCACCGATCACAAGCTGATCGGCATCATGTACTGCGTCGCCTGTATGGCCTTCTTCTTCATCGGCGGCCTGCTCGCGCTGCTCATGCGTACTGAGCTGGCGGTGCCGGGCCTGCAGTTCCTGTCCAACGAGCAGTTCAACCAGCTGTTCACCATGCACGGCACGGTGATGCTGCTGTTCTACGCCACCCCGATCGTGTTCGGGTTCTCCAACCTGGTGCTGCCGCTGCAGATCGGCGCCCCGGACGTGGCCTTCCCGCGGCTGAACGCGTTCTCGTTCTGGCTGTTCCTGTTCGGCGCGACCATCGCCCTGGCCGGCTTCATCACCCCCGGTGGCGCCGCCGACTTCGGCTGGACCGCCTACACCCCGCTGAGCGACGCGGTGCACTCCCCGGGTGCCGGCGGCGACCTGTGGATCATGGGCCTGGCCGTCGGTGGTCTGGGCACCATCCTCGGTGCGGTGAACATGATCACCACGGTGGCCTGCATGCGTGCCCCCGGCATGACCATGTTCCGGCTGCCGATCTTCACCTGGAACATCCTGGTCACCTCGATCCTGGTGCTGATCGTCTTCCCGTTGCTGACCGCGGCGCTGTTCGGCTTGGCCGTTGACCGTCACCTGGGCGGGCACGTCTACGACTCCGCCAACGGCGGCGTGCTGTTGTGGCAGCACTTGTTCTGGTTCTTCGGCCACCCCGAGGTGTACATCATTGCGCTGCCGTTCTTCGGCATCGTCAGCGAAGTGTTCCCGGTCTTCTCCCGCAAGCCGATCTTCGGCTACGTCACCCTGGTGTACGCGACGCTGAGCATCGCCGGGCTGTCGACCGCGGTGTGGGCGCACCACATGTTCGCCACCGGCGCGGTGCTGCTGCCGTTCTTCTCGCTGCTGACCCTGATGATCGCCATCCCGACCGGTCTGAAGTTCTTCAACTGGATCGGCACCATGTGGCGCGGCCAGCTGACCTTCGAGACCCCGATGCTGTTTGCCATCGGCTTCATCGTCACCTTCATGGCCGGTGGTCTGACCGGCGTGATGCTGGCCAGCCCGCCGCTGGACTTCCACGTCAGCGACAGCTACTTCCTGATCGCGCACTTCCACTACGTGCTGTTCGGCACCATCGTGTTCGCGACGTTCTCCGGGATCTACTTCTGGTTCCCGAAGATGACCGGCCGGCTGCTCGACGAGCGGCTCGGGAAGCTGCACTTCTGGTTGACCTTCATCGGGTTCCACACCACGTTCCTGATCCAGCACTGGCTGGGCAACATGGGTATGCCGCGTCGTTACGCCGACTACCTGCCCACGGACGGGTTCACCGCGTTCAACATCGTGTCTACCGTCGGTGCCTTCATCCTGGGCTCGTCGATGATCGCCTTCACCTGGAACGTCTTCAAGAGCTGGCGTTACGGAGAGGTCGTCACGGTCGACGACCCGTGGGGCTACGGCAACTCCCTGGAGTGGGCGACCAGCTGCCCGCCGCCGCGGCACAACTTCACCGAGCTGCCCCGGATCCGTTCGGAGCGTCCGGCTTTCGAGCTGCACTACCCGCACATGATCGACCGGCTGCGGGCTGAGGCGCACGTCGGCCGTCACCCCGGTGACGAGCTGTACGAACCCGCAAACGCTTGATGAGCCCGCTGGGGGAGAGGCGGCGCCCGGTCGAGCCGGGCGCCCGCCAGGGGTGAGCACGCCCAAGGTGCCGGTGTTGATCACCGTCACCGGTGTCGATCAGCCCGGCGTGACGTCGGCCCTCTTCGAGGTGCTGTCGCGCTACCAGGTGGAGTTGCTCAACGTCGAACAGGTCGTGGTCCGCGGTCGCCTCACGCTGGGCGTGCTGGTGTCCGTAGAGCCGGAGGTGGCTGACGGGCCGGCGTTCGCCGACGAAGTCACCACCGCGATTCGCGGTGTGGGACTTGACGTCACGATCGAGCGCAGCGATGACGCGCCGATCATCGCGGCGCCCTCCACCCACCGCATCGTGGTCTTGGGACGGCCGGTGGCCGCCACAGCCCTGGGGGCCCTGGCACACGAGATCGCGGAGATCGACGCCAACATCGACATGATCCGCGGCGTTTCCGACTACCCGGTGACGGGGCTGGAACTGCGGGTTTCGGTTCCGGTGGGTGCCGCTGGCCAGTTGCAGTCCGCGCTGAGCAAAGTCGCCGCCGAGCAGCAGGTCGACGTGGCGTTCCAAGATGCCAGCCTGTCGCGCCGGACCAAACGCCTGATCGTGTTCGACGTCGACTCCACCCTGATTCAGGGCGAGGTCATCGAGATGCTGGCCGATCGAGCCGGTGCCGGGGACGCGGTCGCCGCGATCACCGAGGCCGCGATGCGTGGCGAACTCGACTTCGCCGAATCGCTGCACCATCGGGTGTCCACCCTGGCTGGCCTGCCCGCCACTGTCGTCGACGAGGTGGCCGAACAGATCGAGCTGACTCCCGGTGCCCGCACCACAGTGCGCACGCTGCGCCGCCTCGGCTTCAAATGCGGGGTGGTGTCCGGCGGCTTCCGGCAGGTGATCGAGCCGCTGGCGGCTGAGCTACAGCTGGACTTCGTGGCAGCCAACGAGCTCGAGATCGTCGACGGCAAACTCACCGGCCGGGTGATCGGTCCGGTGGTGGACCGGGCCGGCAAGGCAGACTCGTTGCGGGAGTTCGCCGCCCAGGCGGGAGTGCCGCTGGAGCAGACCGTGGCGGTCGGAGACGGCGCCAATGACATCGACATGCTGTCCACGGCGGGCCTGGGTGTGGCGTTCAACGCCAAGCCGGCGTTGCGCGAGGTGGCCGATGCCTCGCTGAGCTACCCGTATCTGGACACGGTGCTGTTCCTGCTCGGGGTCACCCGCGCAGAGATCGAGGCCGCCGACGCACACGACGGCGTGCTGCGCCGCGTCGAGATCCCGCCGGGCTAGCGGCGATCGCAAGCGCGGCGGAGCCGGGCGCGGCGGGTCGCCGCCATGGACCGCGGCGTTACAGCAACGCCCCGATCAACGCCAACGGCAGGAGCCCGGCGGTGGCGGCGAGCGGTATCCCGATGGCGTCGAGGAGGTCGCCGTCAGCGATCTCGGACATGAAGACGTTGTAGCTGTATTCGGGCAGCGTGAACAGCAAGGCGCTGAGCATGTCCAGCGGCGGGTAGCCCGTATGCGGCGGGAACGATCCGAAGAGGTCATCCCACGTGGTGGGCACGGTGACGCCGAAGGAGGTCTCTCCGCCGTCCATGATGCCGCCCATGCTCGTCAACTGTTCGGCCCACTCCGGCAGTGAGTAGACGTAGTTGGCCGGGTCCATCAAGGTGTTGAAGGCGTCGGTGATGCCCTTCTGCACGCCATCGAACAGGGCTTGCGGAACCTGCTGCAGGACACTGAAGTCGGGCAGGACTCCGATGCCGGTGGGGGTGTCGGCGAATTCCGGGCTCCAGCCGTGCTCGATGTTGCCGTATCCCAGATTCACCAGCACTCGCAGTGCCGGATCAAGCAGATCGACCAGCGGGTTGCCGATGTAGGGCAGCAGCTGCAGCGGAGCCAGTAGCGGCAACGTGCTGGAGGGGATCATGTAGTAGTCGGTCAACAGATCGGGGCTCGACGTCGGAAGGAGCACCGCGTTTGCGATGTCCTCGGGACTGAGCCCCAGGTAGGTCGTGTGCGCGAAGATGATGCCCATCACGGCGTTGATCGTGGACAAGAAGTTGAGCGGATACTGCGGAAAATTGGCGAAACCGTCGTACTCGTTGGTGTAGACCGTGGTGGGGAAAAGATTGGCGGGCGCTGCGCCACTGAATGTCATTCCGACGCTGGGCAGTTCCGGATACGTACCTGTGGGAAGGTCGAAGCGGGACAGCATTCCGCCGTTAGGAAGACTCTCGTTGCCGATCAGCACGAAGTGCACGTAGTCGCTGGGCACGCCCTGGTCGGCGAGTTGTTGCATGAGTAGCGACGAGATCACCGCGCTTTGCGACCAACCGAACACCACGACCGGGTTGTCGGCGTCGACGTGACCGCCGGCGATCTGGTCGAGGATCGCGGCCTCCAGGATCTGGCTGCCTTCATCCACCGAACTGTCGAAAGTCCCGGTGAACGCGCCCAGGAAGGGGTACAGCGTTTCGGGGGTGCTCAGGATCTGGGTGGTGCCGGTGAAGCCGAGCGGCGCCAGGTAGAGCTCGTTGACCAGATCCGCGTAGCCGGGGCCGGGCGTCGGCATGCCGCTGCCGCCCATGATCAGCGCGGTCCCGCCGCCCAGCGGCACGCCGGCGCCGGTGAGCTGGACCGCCTGAACTGCCGGCACCGTGGCGCCCGCAGGGGAGGGACAGATGAGACCGGCACTGACAAGCCCGACTGCGACAGCACTGGAAATACGGACCATCGAAGCTCCCTGAAATAAACCCTAAGTATTAATGAGTGTGAACCGTGCAACACATTACAACAGGGCCACGTGGGGTTACTGGCGAGAACATCGGTCGAGAATGTGCCCTGGCTGCCGTACCCCGGTCGGTCGTCGCGCAGCCGCGATACGGCACGATAGGGCCGTGCCCGATACCGGACGTTCCGCTCCCGCAACCGGGGCCGATCAGGATCTGTTGATCCACTTCGAGGGCATTTCGCTGTGCCGTGACGGGCGCTCTCTGGTGGGGCCGCTGGACTGGTCGGTCGAACTCGACGAACGCTGGGTGATCATCGGTCCCAACGGGGCGGGCAAGACGTCGTTGTTGCGGATCGCGGCCGCCACCGAACACCCGTCCTCGGGTGTGGCGTACGTGTTGGGCGAACAGCTGGGCCGGGTGGACACCACCGAGCTGCGGGCCCGAGTGGGCCTGAGTTCCTCCTCGCTGGCGCAGCGGATCCCAGGCGGGGAAACGGTCAGCGACCTGGTCATCTCGGCCGGCTATGCGGTGCTGGGACGGTGGCGGGAACGTTACGACGCCGTCGACCACGAGCGGGCGGTCGACCTGTTGGAGAGCCTGGGAGCCGAGCACCTGGCCGATCGCACCTACGGAACGCTGTCCGAAGGTGAGCGCAAGCGGGTGCTGATCGCCCGCGCCCTGATGACCGACCCGGAGCTGCTGCTGCTCGACGAGCCGGCGGCCGGTTTGGACCTGGGCGGGCGCGAGGAGCTGGTGGCGCGGCTGGGGGATCTGGCCGCCGACCCGGACGCTCCGGCGATCGTGCTGGTCACTCACCATGTCGAGGAGATCCCGATCGGATTCAGTCACTGCCTGCTGCTCGCCGAGGGCCGCGCGGTGGCTGCCGGCCTGCTCGAGGACGTGCTCACAGCCGAGAACCTGTCGGCCACGTTCGGCCAGTCGATCGCCCTGGATGTCATCGACGGGCGCTACTTCGCGCGCCGGACCCGTAGTCGAGCAGCCCACCGGAGGCGCGCATGAACGAACCCCAGCCACCTTTGCCGACGCGACCTGCCGCGACGGTGATGCTGGTACGCGAGGACGCCGAAGGCGGGCAGGGCCTCGACGTGTTCCTGATGCGCCGCCACGCCGCGATGGAGTTCGCCGCCGGCGTGATGGTGTTTCCCGGCGGTGGCGTCGATGACCGTGACCGCAGCACCGAGATCGCCTGGCACGGGCCGGAGCCGACGTGGTGGGCGCAGCGTTTCGGAGTCGATGTCGAGCTGGCCGCGGCCCTGGTGTGCGCGGCCGCACGCGAGACGTTCGAGGAATCCGGGGTGCTGTTCGCCGGCCCCGCCGATGATCCGGACCGGCTCGTCTCCGATGCGTCGGTGTACGCCGAGTCTCGGCGAGCGCTGAACGCCGGCGAGCTGTCGTTCGCCGACTTTCTGCGCACCGAGCATCTGGTGCTGCACGCCGAGCTGCTGCGGCCCTGGGCGAACTGGGTGACTCCGGAGGCCGAGCGCACCCGCCGCTACGACACCTATTTCTTTGTGGGCGCACTGCCGGTCGGGCAGCGCGCGGACGGCGAGAACACCGAATCCGACCGAGCCGGCTGGCTCACGCCCGAAGCCGCGATCGACGACTTCGCGGCCGGGAACAGCTTCTTGCTGCCGCCGACCTGGACGCAGCTGGATTCGCTCATCGGCCGCAGCATCGAGGCCGTGATGGCGGTGGAACGGCAGATCGTGGTGGTGCAGCCGGACCTGGCGCGCCGCGGCGACAACTGGGAGATCGAGTTCTTCAACTCCGACCGCTACAACGCAGCGCGCGGGAAGCGGTGGCCCGGATGAGCGAATTCGTATCGGTGCACACCTCAGCCGAGGAGCCCCGGGTGGCCACCCTGGTGATCTCCCGGGCACCGACCAATGCCATGACCCGGCAGGTCTACCGGGAGATCGTCGCGGCCGCGGCCGAGGTGTCGGCACGCGACGACGTCGCCGCTGTGGTGCTCTACGGGGGCCACGAGATCTTTTGCGCCGGTGACGATGTGCCCGAACTGCGCACGCTGATCGCGGCCGAGGCGCAGGTCTTCGCCCGCGTTCGCCACGATGCCGTGCAGGCGGTGGCGGCAATCAGTAAGCCGACGGTGGCGGCGATCACCGGCTACGCGCTGGGCAGTGGTCTGGCACTGGCGCTGGCCGCGGACTGGCGAATCAGCGGCGACAACGTCAAGTTCGGAGCGACCGAGATTCTGGCCGGCCTGGCTCCCGATGGTGGCGGACTGGCTCGTCTGGCCCGAACCATCGGAGCCAGCCGCGCCAAGGAATTGGCCTACAGCGGCCGGTTCTTCGACGCCGAAGAGGCGCTGGCCCTGGGACTGGTCGACGACATGGTCGCACCCGACGGTGTCTACGAGGCCGCGATCGCCTGGGCTCGCCGTTTCATTGACACCCCGGCGCAGGCGCTGGCTGCGGCCAAGATCTCCATCGACTCCATCGAGACTGAGCCGCCGGCAGACCGGGCCGCCGCCGACCAACGCCGCTACGGTGAGCTGTTCGCCGCCGGCGTCGGCCCCGCGGGGGAAGGCTCTTAGGCGCCACGTCACCCCGCGACTTGGTGCAGTGACGGTTTCTTTTCACGTTTTTATCAGCTAACGTCCAGTCAGCGGCGAGGGCCGCCACGATCCCGGCGTTAGGAACCCATCATGCAGTCACCTGCCATCCGCCCCTGGACCACCGCGGCCGTCGCACTGCTGGGCGCGGGTGCCGTTGCGGCCGGCCCGGTCGTGATGCCGCAGGCCGGAGCCGTGGCAGTGGACTTCCTGCTGGCCGCCCAGGACATCACGCTCGACCTGGTGCGCCACGGCGAGTCGTCGGACAACGCCGGGGGAATCCTGGGCACCACCCCGCCGGGTGCTCCGCTCACCCTGATCGGGCAGCAACAGGCGGATGCGGTGGCTCCGTTGATCGATGCGGCATTCCCGGGCGGGCTCGCCGGCATTTACGCGTCGGAGTTCATTCGCGCGCAGGACACCGCGCAGCCGCTGGCTGATCTGCTGGGAGCGGACGTCTCGATCCTCGCCGGGCTCAACGAGATCAATGCGGGATGGTTCGAAGGGCAGGATCTCAACATCCTCACCGAGATCGCCTACGCCCTACCGACTTTCATGTGGGCCTTGGGCCAGTACTGGGTGCCGATGCTGGGATCGACCATCGACCCCAACGGCGCGGCGTTCAACGACCGTGTCACCGAGGCGATCGACGCCATCTACAACAACACCGTCTCTGACGAGGAGAACCCGCTCGCCGACGCGGTGTTCGCCCACGCCGGAACGATCTCGATCTGGACCTTGATGAACGTCAAGAACCCCGACTTCGGGCTGGTCCTCACCGAACTGCTCGACAGTCACAGTCCGCTGGCCAACACCGGCCAGGTTGTCATCGAGGGCAACCCCACCGACGGCTGGACGCTGGTCAGCTGGGCCGGTCACGAGGTGTCGGCGACGCCGGATCTGCTGACCGGGCTGTTCGTCGATTGGCGGGACCTCAACGTCGCGCCGCAGATCGCGACGTGGCACATCCTGGAGGCGTTGCAGGGCGGGGACCAGGCCGAGATCGCTGCCGCCCTACAGACCGGTTTCGACCAGGTTCTCGGGGCCATCACCGCGTTCCCGCAGGCTGTGCTCGACACCATCACCGGCGCGCTGGGCAGCTAGCGCGCCACGCCGCACAAATCTTGCGGATTAAGCATTGACATAGGAAAACCACGGGATTACCTTCAGCAAAGTATTGCGCTACGCGTCGGAGCGTAACGGAAGCTACCGGACTCGCTGAAGGAGAAGGCCATGTACCAAACCCGCCCGTGGATCACCGCCGGAGTGGCGCTCGTCGGCGCCGGCCTCGTGGCTGCCGGCCCGGTGGCTCCGATAGCCGGGTCGCTGCCCACCGTCGCTTTGCCCAACATCCAGTTGACCGCCGCGGACATCGTGCTGGATCTGGTCCGGCACGGGCAGTCGACGGAAAACGTGTCGGACTACGTCGGCACGACGCCCCCGGGCGCGCCGCTCACCGACCTGGGGCAGCAACAGGCCATCGATGTCGGGAACAGCCTCTACAACGGGGGCGACAACAACATCGGCGGGGTGTACGCCTCGGACTTCCTGCGCGCTCAGCAGACGGCCTGGCCGCTGATCCAGTTGCTGACCGGAAATCCCATTGATCCGGCCAACTTCCCGGGTGGACCGACACCGCTGCTCGAGCCCGACCAGATCCTGTCCGGGCTCGGCGAGATCAACGCCGGGTGGCTGGAAGGGCAGACCGGCACCATCCCCGGCCTCCTCTACCTCCTGCCCACCATCGCGTGGATGACCGGGAACTACTGGGTGCCGATGCTCGGCTCGGACATCAACCCCAACGGAATGGCGTTCCAGGACAACTACAGTGGCGCCATTCAGACGATCTACGACGCCAGCACGGCAGACGCCGACGGCACCGGGACCGATGTGGCCTTCTCGCACGGCGCGGCGATCATGGCGTGGACGATGATGAACGTCGACAACCCCGATTGGGGGCTGTTCTTGCAGACGCTGTCCGGCGACCGCGGGCTACCCAACACCGGCCAGGTCGTGGTCGAGGGCAACCCCACCGACGGCTGGACCCTGGTCAGCTGGAACGGCACCGAGGTTGCGCAGGACCCGGGCCTGCTCACCGGGCTGTTCGTCGACTGGCGTGACCTGATCACCGCGCCGCAGATGGCCGGCTGGCACATCTGGGAGGCCATCCTGGGTGGCGACCCCTCCGACATCTTGGCTGCGCTGCAGACCGGCTTCAGCGACGTGTTCTCGGCGCTGGTGGAGTTCCCGCAGGCAGTGATCGACACCATCACCGGTGCGTTCGGCGATGCCGGAGTCAGTGGCTCGGCCGACGCGTGGGGCGATCTGCTGGGCGCTCTGGCGATCTAGCTCGCAGCGGTATTCAAGCCCGGGTGTGGCGGTAACTCGCCGCACCCGGGCTTCGCCGTGTCTGAACGCGAACCTGCGATTTCCTGAAGGCTGGGTATTGCCCAGCTCTCCGCCCCCTAGATAGCATGTGATATCGGTCACACAAGTCTCATCTGGGGGGATGGACATGAAGCGAGCCGTCAACCGTACGTGGATAACCGCCGGCATCACGCTGGTCGGTCTCGGGGCTGCCACCGTCACACCGATGGCGCCCGAGCCGTCCGCAGCGTCTGTCGTCGACATCGCGCTCACCGCGGATGCCGAGCAGATCACCCTGGACCTGGTGCGGCACGGGCAATCGACCGACGATCTGAACAACATCCTCGGCACGCTCCCACCAGGGGCCCCGCTGACCGATGCAGGCGTCCAGCAGGCGAACGCCGTCGCCCAGGCCATTCAGCAGGCTTTCCCGAACGGCATCTCCGGTATCTATGCCTCGGAGCTCATCCGGACCCAGGAGACGGCCGACCCGCTGGCCCAAGCATTGATGATGGACGTGCAGATCCTCGCGGGACTCAACGAGGTGGGCGCCGGCATGTTCGAAGGCCAGCCCCGCGACCTGGTGACCGAGATCGGCTACTTCGCGCCGATGGCGGCGTGGGTCCTCGGCTTCGTGCTGGTGCCGGAGATCGGCGGCATCAACGGCGTGCAGTTCGACGACCAGGTCGGCGGTGCCATCGACACCATCTACAACAACACCATCGCCGGTGACGGCCCGCTGGCCGACGTGGCGTACACCAGCGGCGGAGTGATCGCCATCTGGACGTTGATGAACGTCAACAACCCGCCCATCTTGCTGCTTCTGCAGCAGTTGCTCGAGACGCTCGGGCCACCCCCCAATGCGGGCCAAGCCATCTTGCAGGGCAGTCCCACCGACGGCTGGACGATGGTCAGCTGGGACGGGACGCCAGTCCCAGCGACCCCGGATCTGTTCACCGGCTTGTTCGCCGACGTCCGAGACCTGATCGTCGCGCCGCAGGTGGCCGCCTGGCACGTCTGGGAGGCCATCCAGGGCGGCGATTCCGCCGACATCACCAGTGCGCTACAGACCGGCTTCAACGACGTGCTCGCGACGTTCACCGCCTTCCCGCAGGCTGTGATCGACACCATCACCGGCGCCCTGGGCGACAGCACCGGCTCAGCCGCCGACTCGATGGCCGACGGTTTGGTGGGAGCGATCTGATCCGGGGCGGGGCCAGCCGTTAGGCTGGCTCACTATGACGAGCACGGACCCGACGCCGAACCCGCACGCCACCGCCGAGCAGGTAGAGGCCGCGCGGCATGACAGCAAGCTCGCTCAGGTGCTCTATCACGACTGGGAGGCCGAGCAGTACGACGAGAAGTGGTCGATCTCCTACGACGAGCGCTGTATCGACTACGCCCGGGGCCGCTTCGACGCGATCGTGCCGGCGGCTGAGCGGGCCGGGGAAGCGCCGCTGTATGACCGGGCACTCGAACTGGGCTGCGGCACCGGATTCTTCCTGCTCAACCTGATGCAGTCCGGCGTAGCGCGACGCGGCTCGGTCACCGACCTGTCGCCGGGCATGGTCAAGGTCGCCACCCGCAACGGTCAGGCCCTCGGCCTGGACGTCGACGGTCGGGTCGCCGACGCCGAGGGCATCCCGTATGAGGACAACACCTTCGACCTGGTGGTCGGCCACGCGGTGCTGCACCACATCCCCGACGTCGAACTCTCGCTGCGCGAGGTGGTCCGGGTGCTCAAGCCCGGTGGGCGGTTCATCTTCGCCGGCGAGCCCACCACGGTCGGCAACTTCTACGCCCGGCGGCTGGCCGATCTGACCTGGAAGACCACGGTCGCGGCGATGAAGCTGCCCGGAATGGGCTCCTGGCGCCGGCCGCAGGAAGAGCTCGACGAGAACTCCCGCGCCGCTGCCCTCGAGTGGATCGTGGACCTGCACACCTTCGAGCCGCGCGACCTGGAGCGGATGGCGACCAACGCCGGCGCCGCCGACGTGCAGACCGCCAGCGAAGAGTTCACCGCCGCTATGCTGGGCTGGCCCGTCCGCACCTTCGAGTCGACGGTCCCGCCGGGCAAGCTCGGCTGGGGCTGGGCGCGGTTCGCCTTCGGCAGCTGGACGACCCTGAGCTGGGTGGACGCCAACATCTGGCGCCGGGTGGTGCCCAAGGGCTGGTTCTACAACCTGATGATCACCGGGGTTAAGCCGTCCTGACTGCCGGCTTCAGATTTGAAGTCGACGACGTCGGCTATCTGAGCTCGCCGGTCGGGGTCACCGCCCTGGCCGAGGTCGCCGGCTTTGCGCTCACCGACGCCACCCGCATCGCCGACATCACCGCCCTGCGCGGCCGTTTCGGCACCCGCACGCCCGCCTTGGTCGAGACCGTGCTGCTGCGCCGGCGTGCCGCCGCCAAATTGGCTGAGCTGCCCGAGGCGTCACGGTGGCTGTTCACCGACGAGGCGCTGCAGCAAGCCAGTGCCGCGCCGGTGGCACGGCACCGGGCGCACCGGATCGCAGCCGCGGCCCCGGGTGCCGTCGTGCACGACGTGACCTGCTCGGTCGGCACCGAGCTGGCAGCGCTGTCCGAGCTGATCGATCGGGTGCTCGGCAGCGACCTGGACCCGGTACGGCTGGCGATGGCGCGCTACAACGTGGGCAATGACGTCGACTGCGTTGTTCGCGCCGATGCCCTGGCGCCGGTCAGCCGCGGCACGGTGGTGCTGGCCGACCCCGGCCGGCGCGGCGGCGGGCGGCGTCGTTTCGACCCGGCCGACTACCAGCCCGCCCTGGACCGGCTGCTGGAGGTCTACCGCGACCGCGACATGGTGGTAAAGGTCGCTCCCGGAATCGATTTCGAGAAGATCCGGCAACTGGGATTTGACGGCGAGATCGAAGTCACCTCCTGGCGCGCCTCGGTGCGGGAAGCCTGCCTGTGGTCGCCCGGCCTGGCCGGACCCGGGGTGCGCCGCCGCGCGGTGAGCCTCGACCGTGGCGAGCAGATCACCGATGCCGAGCCCGACGACTGCGACGTGCGGCCGGCGGGGCGCTGGCTCATCGACCCCGACGGCGCGGTGGTGCGGGCCGGCCTGGTGCGCCAGTACGGCGCCCGGCACGGACTCTGGCAGCTCGACCCCGAGATCGCCTATCTATCCGGCGACGAATTACCGGACGGTGTACGCGGATTCGAGGTGCTCGAAACGCTGGCCTACAGCGAAAAGCGGCTGCGTCAGGCGTTGGCGGCCCGCGACTGCGGTGCCCTGGAAATCCTGGTGCGGGGCGTGCGCGACGTGCAGGCCGACCCGGACGCTCTGCGCCGCCGGTTGCGGCTGCGCGGGACCCAGGCCCTGTCGGTGGTGATCACCCGCATCGGGACGGGGGCAGCGGCGCGGGCGATTGCGTTCGTCTGCCGTCCGTCGCGCTAAGGCGCCCGGTAGGCTGTCGGCTTCGGGCCATTCCTGCTTGCTGCGGCAAGGCGAGACAAAGCGAGACAAACCGACGATGCGCATTCTGGTGGCCGCCCTGTTGGCGGGCGGTGCAGTGGGCAGCTGGCTGGGCATGGCGGGTACGCCCTCGGCGGGCGCGGTCTCGCCCTGTGCCGAATTGGGCGGCACGCTCGAGTCCGGGCAATGTCACGTCCACTCGTCCAACGCCAACTACACCCTCGACATGCGGTTTCCGGTCGACTACCCCGATCAGCAGACCCTGACCGAGTACCTGGTGCAGAACCGCGACGGGTTCTTGACCGTGGCCAAGTCACCCGGCTCGCGCGACATGCCCTACGAAATGGACGCCACATCCGAGCAGCACCGTTCGGGTCAGGCCCCCAAAGGCACCCAGAGCGTCGTGCTGAAGATCTTCCAAGACCTCGGTGGCCCGCAGCCGTCCACCTGGTTCCAGGCTTTCAACTACGACTTGGCGTCGCGCAAGCCGATCACCTTCGAGACCCTGTTCGCGCAGGGCAGCAAGCCGCTGGAAGCGATCTTTCCGGTGGTGCAGCGCGATCTCGAACGCCAGACCGGAGTGCCCGCGATCCTGATCTCGTCGGGCTCGGGGCTGGACCCGGCGCACTACCAGAACTTCGCCATCACCAACGACGAGGTGATCTTCTACTTCGCGCCCGGCGAGCTGCTGCCGATGAGCTCCGGTGCCACCTCGGTCAAGGTGCCGCGCACCGCGCTCCCGGCGCTGGCCGTCTAGGCGATCGCGAGCGCGCTGGCAACCAGTCGCACTCAGGCGGGGGCGAAGCTGAACACCTGACCAGCGCTGGTGGCGACCGCCACCCGCCGGTCATTGCCGACCGACACCCCGACGGGAAACCCGCGCGCTTCGGGCAGCGGATAGCTGTTGAGGGTGTGACCGTCGGCAGGATCGAAGACCAACAGAGACAAGCCCGCCGGGCCGAGGCTGGTACCGGCGACCACGGTGTAGCCCACCTTGCCCGCCAGACTCGACGAGGACAGCGGCACGGTGTCCTCGCGGCGCCACACCTGCTCGGCGTAGTCCCCGCGGTCGGCGTAGGCAACCAGTTCGGTGTCGGGGCCACCGCCCGAGACGATCAATCCGCCGGGCGTCACCGCCGGTGGTGTTTGAGCCAAGAACTTCAGCGGCACTGACCATTTCGCCTTGCCGTCGGCGGCGTTGATCGCCCACAGGCGCTGGTCGCGCCCGTTGACGTAGATCGTGGAACCGTCGGCGGACAGCACGGGGCTGGCCAACACCCCGGCGGCGACGGCATCGCTGCTCCACTCCTGGGTGAGCAGCGGGACGCCGCCCGGGTGGTATTTGAGACCCACCAAGCCGGACTCCTTGGCACCCGGCTGCCACAGGCTCACCACTGCGACGTTGCTCTCCGGTGAGAAGGCAGGTGCGGCGGCGACTGGGCAGTCTGGCCGGGCGGCGGCGCAGTCCGACAGTCCGCGCCGGAAGTCGGTCGGGTCGACACCGTCCACCAGGTCCAGCGGCGTGCCGACGACCGCGCCGCGATGCGTGTCGAAAATCAGCACCTGGCCCAAATGGGTCACGACCAGCAGCAGGCCGTCGCCGAGGATCCGCGGCGTGGAGGGCATTCCGATCACCGGTGCGCGCCAACGGATCCATTGGGTGGGCGGAAACGACAGCATGGCGCCCGGCTGCCCGACATAGACGTTGTCGAAGCCGTCGATGAGCGCGCCGAAGAACCCGCCGCCCTGATGCAGCCGAGTGCACCAGCGCTGTCGGCCGCGGTCGGCGTTCTCCCACTGCATCAGCGAACAACCGGCCTCGGTCGCAGCGTTGAGCATCATCCAGCCGTGGACGCCCAGGGCGGGCTGGGCTCCCAGCTCGCCTTTGACCGAGCGGATCCAGTCCAGCTGCAGGTCGGTGGCTCCCGCCGTGGCGGTATGACTGCTGTTGGCGGCATCGGCATACTGGGCGGGCCAGCCTGGCGCGGGCGCGGCATCCACCCAGGAATCGGTGTTCGCGCAGCCGCCAAGAAGCCCCGCCAGCGCCACCATGGCGATGCCGGCCAGGACACCACGTCGCCGCAACACAGTGGCAATCCCCAATCCTCGGCCGGGCAGTGAACGAGTCCAGGTGAGGGTAGCGCGTGGCAAGAAAACGCTCGCGTAGGCTTTCCGGCCATGACGACGATGTGGGGTGCTCCGATCCACAAACGCTGGCGGGGTTCGCGCCTGCGTGACCCGCGCCAGGCCAAGTTCCTCACGCTGGCCTCGCTGCGCTGGGTCTTGGCCAACCGGGCCTACACACCGTGGTACCTGGTGCGCTACTGGCGGCTGCTGAAGTTCAAGTTGGCCAACCCGCACATCATCACCCGCGGCATGGTTTTCCTGGGCAAGGGCGTGGAGATCCAGGCCACCCCGGAGATGTCGCATATGGAGATCGGCCGCTGGGTGCACATCGGCGACAAGAACACCATCCGGGCCCACGAAGGCTCGCTGCGGTTCGGCGACAAAGTGGTGCTGGGACGCGACAACGTCATCAACACCTACCTCGACATCGAGCTCGGTGATTCCGTGCTGATGGCCGACTGGTGCTACGTCTGCGACTTCGACCACAAGATGGACGACATCAACGTGCCGATCAAGGACCAGGGCATCATCAAGAGCCCGGTGCGGATCGGCCCGGACACCTGGATCGCGGCGAAGGTCACCATCCTGCGTGACACCAGCGTCGGTCGCGGTTGCGTCCTGGGCGCTCACGCGGTGGTCAAGGGCGTCATCCCGGATTACTCGATTGCGGTGGGGGCACCGGCCAAGGTGGTCAAGAACCGCAAACTGGCCTGGGAAACCTCGGCCGCCGAGCGAGCCGAGCTGGCCGCTGCGTTGGCCGACATCGAACGTAAGAAGGCCTCCCAGAGCTGAGTTGTGCCGGTGACGCGACCGCGGGTAGTCATAGCAGGGCTGGGCGACAGCGGCGTTCTCACCGCGATCCGGCTGGCCAAGCACGCCGACGTGGTCGGCATTTCGGTGAAACCCGCCCTGGTGAGCGGCCAGGAGCTGGGTCTGCGGCTGTCCCGCCCGCAGCAGTGGGCGCGCGACTACTGGCTGCCATTCGACCGATTGCCCCGCCTGGACGCGGTGCGCACCGTGCACGGTGCGGTGTCCGGCGTCGATCTGGGTGCCAGAACCCTGACCGTCGCGTGTGCTGACGGTGTCAGCCGCGATGAGCCCTATGACGCCCTGATCATCGCGACCGGGGTCAGCAACGGCTTCTGGCGTCGGCCCACCACGCAGTCGGCCGGTGATGTCGCCGCCGAGCTGACCGCCGCACACGCCCGACTGGCCAGGGCCGGATCAGTCATCGTGGTGGGCGGCGGTGCCGCGGCGGTCAGCAGCGCCGCCAACATCGCCCGCACCTGGCCGGCCAAACGGGTCGACCTGTACTTTCCGGGTCCGCGCCCGCTGCGTGAGCACCATCCGCGGGTCTGGCACACCATCGAGCGCAGATTGGCCGACGCGCGCGTGAGCCTCCATCCCGACCACCGAGCCCTGGTGCCCGACGGGTTCGGCTGCGACCGCATCACCGATGACCCGGTCCGCTTCAGCACCGGTCAGGACCCGGCATCGGCCGATGCCGTGCTGTGGGCGATCGGGAAGGTGCGACCCAACACCGACTGGCTGCCGGCCGAGCTGCTCGACGACGCCGGCTTCGTCCGGGTCTGCACCGACCTGCGGGTGCCCGGACATCGCGGAGTGTTCGCGATCGGCGATGTCGCGGCGACCGACCCGCTGCGCAGCTCGGCCCGCAACCGCGCGGACGGGCTACTGGCGCACAACGTGCGGGCCGCCCTCACCGGCAAGCCGCTACGGCACTACCGGCCACCCACCCGGCGGTGGGGTTCGGTGCTGGGGGCGGGGCCCGAGGGCCTGGAGGTGTTCGCGCCGTCCGGGCGTGCGTTCCGGTTCCCGGTCTGGTCGATCGAGCGGGTGCTGTATCCGTGGATCGTCCGGCGGGGTATCTATCGCGGCGTACGCCCCAACGATCCGCTGAAAACTGCCAGAATCGACTGATGACGACACCGGCATTCTCCGATGTGTACCGGGAGAAGTACCTGCTGCTGACGACGTTCACCAAGGACGGCAAGCCCAAGCCGACCCCGGTGTGGGGTGCGCCCGTCGGGGACCGGCTGTTGGTCATCACCGACGACGGGTCGTGGAAGACCAAGCGGATCAACAACACTCCGCGAGTCACCATCCAAAAGTGTGGCGTCCTGGGCAAACCCAAAGGGGACCCCGTGGAGGCGGTGGCCCGGGTCCTGCCCAAGTCCGAGACCCGGCGGGTCTACGACGCCGTCGTCAAGCGGTACTGGTGGCACGCCTGGTGGTTCGTCCCGCATTCGCTCGTGCGCGGTGGAATCGACAAGGTGCACGTCGGCCTGGAGATCACCGCCGCCTGACCCGCCTCGAGTTCTCAGGCGAACTCAAGCAGCGTGTAGGCGCCCCGAAAATTCTTCGTGGGACCCCACTGCCAGAAGGCCGGAAACAAGGTTCCAAAGAACAGGCCACGCCCCTTGGGTATCGGCACATCGTGCACGGCTTTGATACCCGGCACCGTCTGGGTCAGCCTGGCGAGCTGACGGGGTGAAAGGCTGAACGGCATCGGGGGGACGCGGTAGTGCCGCGATGATCGCATCCCGCGCGGAGCCACTTTCTTGACCAGGGTCGGTGGGACATCGAAGAACATCTGACCGCCGGGGAAACGTTCGGCACACGCCGCGATGAGGTCCATCGCCTGGCGTGGCTGCAGATACATCAGCAGACCTTCGGCGGTGATGAAGACGCCGGCACTGGAATCAACCTGTGCCATCCAGCTGTAGTCCAACGCCGACTGCGCCAGGTTGGTGATGCGCGGTGAGGTCGGCAGCAACCGTTCGCGAAGCCGCATCACCGGCTCCAAATCCACTGACACCCAATTGAATCGCGGATCGCCAATAATACTGTTCAGGCGCCAGAAGCTGGTTTGGAAGCCTTCGGCAAGCGCCACCACCGTCGCCTCGGGGTGCTCATGCAGATAGGCCGTCGCGCATCGATCGACGGCCAGCGACCGTAGCGCCATCTCCTGGCCACGACGTCCGAACTTGTCGAAGTCGAACGCGATGGACTCGACGAGTCGAATCGCCTCCGGGTCGTCGATGATGGCGTGGGAGTGTGCGGCCTGATATGCCCGCCCGTTGAGCGTCATCAGGGCGGTTTCCGAAACACCATTGAGCGCACGGGCGTCGACTTTGGATTCGGCTGGACGGTCCATCGCGCCCATGGTATCGGAGATGACTGTTGAGCCGCGCTGTCCCAGCTAGGGTTTGAGTGCCGGCAGCACCCGTTCGACCAGCAGTCGCAGGCTCTCCCAGCCCTCGTCGATCGGCAGCCCGCCGATCAGCGGGTGCAGGGTCACCCCGGTGCGGCCGGCGCGACACTGCGCGAGGAGCTCGTCGGGGGTCAGCACTTCGATCTTGGCGGACGCGCGCAGCTCGTTGATCGTGGCGGTCGGACTCTCGTTGGGGCGAGGCACCTCCGGCACCGCCCACGAGCTGTATTCGGTTGCCTCGTGCAGGAAATGCTCACCGCATCGAGCCCACGCCGCCTCGGGGTCGGTGGTCAGATGAGTCACGGTGTTGCCGTTCTCGGGGCTGAACACGAAGCCTTGTTTGCCGTTGCGCGCCAGTTCCTCTCGATACACCGCTTCGATCTCGGGCATGGGCATCGGCGGGGAGAACGGCAAACCGAACCGGGCTGCTCGGCGGGCGGCTGCGGCGCTCATCCCGCCGACGAACAACACCGGATGCGGCTTGGTGTACGGCTTGGGTGTCACATCGATCAACTGGCCGTGATACTCGAAGGGCTCGTCGCCCCAGGCTTTGAGCAGCACCTCGAGGCAGTCGTCCATCAGCCGTCCCCGTCGCCGATAGTCTTTGCCAACTGCGTGGTATTCCTGTGTACGGTAACCGATTCCGGCGATATAGCTGACGCGTCCGCCGGACAGCTGGTCGAGGACCGCGATGTCCTCGGCGAGGCGCACCGGGTCGTAGAGCGGTACCAGCAGGGCGTTGATGCTGATGCGGATGTTGGTGGTGCATCCCGCGACGGCGGCGGCTACCAGCAGCGGGGCGGGCAGCCACCCGGTGGCCGCAAGGTGATGTTCTTCGCAACCGACGGCGGTGACTCCGTTCGCGTCGGCGTAGGACGCCATCGCCAATGCCGTCCGATACCGGTCGTCATGTCCGGCGCCGGGGGTGTTCGTCATATTCAGGCGCAGGGCGCTCAGCAGTGGCATGGGATTGGCCTGTCACTTCCTGGGCGCCACCGTAGCGGACGAAATGATCAATCGATTGATTATGTCGGCGTCCCGCCGTTAGCCTAGGCACTGTGACCGGTGCGCCGACCCAGCTGCTGATCGACGGCGCGCTGGTCGCCGGTGGCGGGGGCGCTTTTGACACCGTCAACCCGGCCACCGAGGAAGCCATCGGTGCGGCCGCCGACGGCGATGCCGCCGACCTCGACCGCGCGATCGCCGCCGCCCGCACGGCGTTCGACACCTCGGACTGGGGCCGCGACACCGCATTGCGGGTGCACTGTCTGCGCCAGCTGCGCGACGCGCTCAACGACGAGATCGAGACGCTGCGTGAGATCACCATCGCCGAAGTCGGGGCGCCCCGGTCGCTGACCTACCGAGGCCAGCTGCAGACGCCCGTCGATGACCTGGGTTTCCCGGCTGCCACCGCGGAGAGCTACCCGTGGCAGGTGGACCTCGGGGTGGCGGCCCCGATGGGTATCGCCACCGCGCGGACCGTCGTGCGGGAGCCGTTCGGCGTAGTCGGAGCGATCACGCCGTGGAATTTTCCCCATCAGGTCACGTTCGCCAAGATCGGGCCGGCGCTGGCGGCTGGCAACACCGTCGTCCTCAAGCCGGCCCCCGACACCCCCTGGTGCGCAGCCGAAGTCGGCCGGATCATCGCCGAGAAGACCGATTTTCCGCCCGGAGTTGTCAACATCGTCACCGCTTCTGACCACCGCATCGGTGCCCAGCTCGCGCAGGACCCTCGCGTGGACGTGGTCTCCTTTACCGGCTCGACGGCGACCGGACGTTCGGTGATGACCGCTGCCGCACAGACCATCAAGAAGGTCTTTCTGGAGCTCGGCGGCAAGTCGGCGTTCGTGATCCTCGATGACGCCGAGCTGTCCGCCGCCTGCGCAGCCGCCGCGTCGACGGTGGCGATGCACGCCGGGCAGGGGTGCGCCCTGACCACCCGCCTGCTGGTGCCGCGCGAACGCTACGGCGAGGCGCTCGACGCGGTAGCTGCCGCGATGTCGCGGGTCGCGGTGGGTGACCCCAACGATCCGAAAACACTGTGCGGACCGCTGATCTCGGCGAAGCAGCGGGATCGGGTGCAGTCCTACCTTGATCTGGCGATCGCCGAAGGCGGGACGTTTCACTGCGGTGGCGGCAGGCCGGCCGGCCTGGACCGGGGCTTCTTCATCGAGCCGACGGTGATCGCCGGGCTGACCAACCAGGCCCGGGTGGCCCGCGAAGAGATTTTCGGCCCGGTGTTGGTGGTGTTGGCCCACGACGGGGACGCCGACGCGCTGCGCATCGCCAATGACTCGCCGTATGGGTTGTCCGCCACGGTGTTCGGGTCTGCCGAGCGCGCCGCCCGAATGGCGTCGCAACTGCGCGCCGGGACCGTCAACGTCAACGGCGGCATGTGGTACTCCGCCGACGTGCCGTTCGGGGGCTACAAGCAGTCCGGGGTCGGCCGGGAGATGGGACTGGCGGGCTTCGAGGAATACCTCGAGACAAAAGTGGTGGCCACCGCGGTGCCTGGGGCGCAACACTGATGGCCGGGCAACCCGACCCGCAGGTGCTGGCGGCGCTGCTCGCGATGCGCGACGGTGCCGACACTGCACCGGCGCCGCAGGTCGGTGATGTCGCCGCTCGTCGGCGCAACGTGGGGCATACCTTCAATCAGGTGCTGGCGTCGCTGCCACCGGTCACCGGCGTAGAGACCCAAGAGTTTTCGCTGACCTACGACGGCGGCACCCTGCCGTTGCGCTGGTACCGGCGAACCGGCGCTGATCAGCCAGGCAGCGCCGTGCTGTATCTGCATGGCGGCGGAATGATCCTGGACTGGGGACACCTGGGTCCGCTCTACGACGCGGCGGTGCGCGGCTACGTCGCTGCCTCCGGGGTGCCGATGCTGGTGGTGGACTACCGGGTGGCCCCGGAATTCCCGCATCCGACTCCGCTTCAGGACTGCTACGCGGCATTGTGCTGGCTCAGCGACCACGCCGGCGACCTGGGCGTCGACTCGTCCCGGCTGGCCGTGATGGGCGACAGCGCCGGCGGGGGACTGGCCGCAGGCGTGGGCCTGCTGGCCCGCGACCGGGGCGGACCGGCGATCGCAGCCCAACTGTTGATCTACCCCATGCTCGATGACCGCACCCGCGAGGCCGGTGCCGCGGGCGCCACGCTGCTCACCTGGAGCTACGACGACAACGTCACCGGTTGGACAGCACTGCTGGGCGAGGGGGGCGCCGACGGCTACGCCGCGCCGGCCCGAGCCGACGACCTGGCCGGTCTGCCGCCGACGTACATCGATGTCGGCGGGCTGGATATCTTCGCGCCGGAGGACGTCGATTTCGCCCACCGGCTGATCGCCGCGGGTGTCCCCGTTGAGCTGCATGTGTATCCCGGCTGTCCGCACGCGTTCGATCTGTTGGTGCCCGATGCTGCGGTGTCCCAACGGGTTATCGCGCACCGAGGCCGGTATCTGGCGGCGTTATAGTCGCGCTGAAGATCCTGCGTAGCGCCGCCTCGTCACCGTCGATCTCGGCCAGCGCAGCCACGTCGTCGAACGACAACACCCCCGCCGCGAGGCCAAGAACGAGGGGCGCCTCGGTGTGCAGAACGGCCACCAGCGCGCGACCGTCGGGTTCGCCGACCTCGATACCGGATTCGGTGGCCTGCAGTTGCACGGCTCCGCCGTCCACCGCGATCCCCACCGCCACGGACGGGCCCGCGGGCACTCGGTCGGCGAACAGAGCGGGAAGTGCCAGGCGCAGCCACTCGGCACGGAAGTCGTCGCCCTGGGGGCCGCGGACCATCAACGGTGTCGACCAGCGGACCAGCGCGTAGATGGGCTCGCGCAGCTGCGCGCCCCAGGGGGTCAGGGCGTAGGAGAGCGCCTTGCCGTCGTCTGACACCCGCCGCTCGATGACCCCTGCGGTCTCGAGATCGCGGAGCCGCTCGGCGAGCAGGTTCGTCGCGATCCCCGACAGCCCGTCGCGCAAGTCGCGGTAGCGGGCCGGGCCCATCAGGAGCTGGCGGACGATCAACAGATTCCACCGGTCGCCCACCACATCCAGGGCCCGGGCAAGTCCGCAGTACTGACCGTAGTCTCGACTCATCACCATCTACTTGCTAATTTAAAGTGCACTTGACTATATCAAGTTGATGAGGAGGTGGTTATGGCAGTCGCGGAACGGCCCGCGTGGGTCGACGACACGCTGTTCCCGTTCGAGAGCCGGTTCCTCGACGTTGACGGCCAGAGCGTCCACTACGTGGACGAAGGGTCAGGGCCGGTGCTGCTGTTCCTGCACGGCAACCCGACCTGGTCGTTCGACTATCGCAAGGTCATCGAAGCGTTGCGGTCGGACTTTCGTTGCATCGCCGTGGATTACCCCGGGTTCGGGCTGTCGTCGGCGGGCCCGGGATATCGGTATCTGCCCACCGAACACACCCGCGTGATCGGCGCGTTCGTAGACGCGCTCGCCCTCAGTGGAGTCACCTTGGTGGTACACGACTGGGGCGGACCGATCGGGTTGGCCGTCATGCAACAACGTCCCGAGATCTTCGACCGGTTGGTGCTGTCCAACACGTGGGCATGGCCGGTCGGCGCTCCGCTCGTCCAGGTGATGTCGCATGTGATGGGCGGCCCGATCGGACGCCTGCTGATCAGACAGTTCAACCTCTTCGTCAACCTCATGATCCCCATCGGGCACCGCCTCTCCAAGCCCACCGGCAAGGAGATGGCCCACTACCGAAAGGCGCTCTACAGCCCCGCGCGGCGAGAGGCGGCCGCAGTCTTTCCCCGCGAGATCACCGCCAGCCGAGCCTTTCTCGCCGACGTCGAATCCGGGTTGCCCGCCATCGCGGCGCTCCCAGCGCTGATCATCTGGGGCGACGACGACTTCGCCTTCGGTGACAGGGAACTGCGGCAGTGGGAACTGACGCTGACCAATCACCAGACCGTCATCGTCAAAGGTGCCGGTCACTTCGTTCCCTCCGATGCTCCCGAACACTTCGCGGCAGCGATCCGCGACTGGCACCCGGGGTCCTAGTGGCCTACGACGCGCAGCTGGCGGCCCGCGTGCGGGCAATAATCGCGGGCGACGGTCCACCGGTGCTGGAAAAGGCGATGTTCGGCGGGCTGGCATTCCTGGTCGCCGGCAAGATCGCGGTCGCGGCGATGGCCGGCGGGCTGCTGGTCCGCGTGGGCGCGGCACGCGCCGAGCAGCTGTTGCGGACCACCGCCGCCCAACCCATGGAGATGGGCGGACGGACCATGCGCGGCTGGGTCCATGTCGATGGCGAGCACGTCAGCTCTCGGCAACAGCTCGCCGAATGGATTGACATCGGAATCGCCGCCGCGGCAAGCGCTTAGAGCGGGGCAGCAGCCTAAAATAGCGTGCCGCGCAGGAGATCTTCGGCGCAGCGCAGGGTGGCACGGTAGGCGTCCGGTGACAGCTGCGCTGCCTGCTCGGTCAGCCCCCGCGTCAACGCGTAGATCGCGTCCGCGGCACCATCGCTGTCGATGTCGCGGGCCAGCGAACCGCCGCGACGCGCTTCGCCGACCACCTCACCGATGACGTCGCGCAACGGCGAGACCTCGCCGGTGGCGCGTTCGAAGGCAGCCAGATACGGGTGGTCGTGGCTCAATCGATCGGCCTCGGCGAGCACCGCGGCAAGCTGATCGGCCACGGTGCCGGTGCGCTGCGCCGCGGCATGTAGTCGAGGCAGTGCGATCTCGCGTGCGGCGGCCACGGTCGCTGCCATCAGCTCATCCTTGTTCGGAAAGTAGTGGTACAGGCTGGCGCTGGTCACGTCGGCGGCGGAGGCGATCTCGCGGATCGTGGCACCAGAACGGCCGACCTCGGCGACGCGCCGGATCGCTGCGGTGATGATCCGCTGGCGGGTCTGGTCGCTGCTGCTTCCAGCCGGCCGACCCCGCGGCGACGATGTCAGGGGCATGATCACCCCAGATTAGTCCGCCGGAGAACTGGCGGCTGCGAGGATGTGTCCATGTCGACTCCGCAGCTGGGCCGCCCGGTCGGCGCCGACGGCGGCCAGACCCGCCAGCGGATCATCGCCGCCACCATTGCGTGCGTGGCCGAATTGGGCTACGCGCGGACCACGATCCGTCAGATCGCGCGCACGGCAGGTGTCACCAGCGCCAACCTCTATAACTACTTTCCGAACAAGGCCGAACTGGTGGCGGCCGCGATCGCGGCGCGAGCCGAGATCGCGCTGCCGCGTCTGCGGCGCGCCGCGCAGCGGCCCGGCACGGTCGTCGACCGGATCGAGGCCGTGCTGGACGAGTCCGGCAACCTCATGCGCGAACATCCCGATCTCGCCACGTTCGAGTGGGCGATTCGCGCTCAGAACGCCGTCACCGTGTATCCCGGCGAGACCGGAAGCGGGGGACTGGAGGCGCTGCGCCACATCATCGCCGGGATCGTCGATGACGGCGATAGTCGCGACGCCGCCGAGGCGCGGCCGGCGGTCGAGGTGACCTACGCCCTGGTCTATGGGCTGACCGAGTTGGCGGCGACCGGATCTCCCGAGACCTATCACGCCGCGTTGGCGGCCGCGAAGCGCCTGATCAGGGGAACCTTGTTCGGCAGCCATTGATATGATCAATTGATTGATTATATGCTGGGCGCGTTGCTGGCTGGCTTTGCGGCGTTCCGGAGGTGCCTGATAGTGACCGACGTCCAGGATCTGCAAGGCCAGGACTTTGATCCGAATGCCCTGCGCGACAAGTACACCCGGGAACGCCAACGGCGCCTGCGAAACGACGGGATCGACCAGTACGTCGAGGTGGCGGGCCACTTCGCCCGGTTCGCGCACGACCCCTGGGCCGACCCCGGATACACCCGGGAACCGCTGGCCGACGAAGTCGACGTCGCGATCGTCGGAGCCGGATTCGGTGGACTGCTGACCGGCGCCCGGCTGCGTGAACTCGGCGTGGGAAGTATTCGCCTGATCGACAAGGCGGCCGACGTCGGCGGCACCTGGTACTGGAATCGGTATCCCGGCATCGCCTGTGACGTGGAGTCCTACGTCTACATGCCGCTGCTGGAGGAACTCGGTTACGTGCCGACCGAGAAATACGCCAAGGGTCCGGAGATCTTCGCGCACTGTCAGCGCATCGCCCGCCACTACGACCTGTACCGCGACGCCTGCCTGCAGACCGAGGTCACCGAAATCCGTTGGGAACAGTCGGCATCGCGCTGGGTGATCACCACCAATCGAGGCGACGCATTCGGGGCCCGATTCGTATCCATGGCCAACGGTTACCTGCAGAAGCCGAAGCTGCCGGGTATCCCCGGCATCGACGAGTTCGCCGGGCGCACCTTCCACACCAGCCGTTGGGACTACGGCTACACCGGCGCGGATCTGGACCGGCTGGCCGACAAGCGGGTCGGGATCATCGGCACCGGTGCCACCGCCATCCAGTGCGTGCCGCGACTGGCCGAGGCGGCCGGGCATCTCTACGTCTTTCAGCGCACGCCGTCGACGGTGGACGTACGGGGCAACCGGCCCACCGATCCGCAGTGGGCAGCCGGGCTGGAGTCGGGCTGGCAACAGCGCCGTATGGAGAACTTTCAGATCCTGACCGCGGGGGGCCAGGCCGACGAAGACCTCGTCGACGACGCTTGGACCAGCCTCACCAAGGAGATGCCGATCGTCGACGAGGGTGGCCCGAACGCCGCCGAGATGGCCGACTTCGCCAAGATGGAGGAGATCCGCGGCCGCGTCGATGCGCTGGTGGACGATCCGGCCACCGCCGAGGCACTCAAGCCGTGGTACGGCTACTACTGCAAGCGGCCGTGCTTCCATGACGAGTACCTGCAGGCCTTCAACCGCGACAACGTCACCCTGGTCGACACGAAGGGCCGCGGCGTCGAGCAGATCACTGCTTCCGGCGCGGTAGTCGACGGCGTCGAATACCCGTTGGACTGCCTGATTTTCGCGACCGGCTTCGAGGTGGGTACCGACTATTGCCGGCGCACGGGTTTCGAGGTCATCGGGCGCGACGGCGTGACTCTGACCGAGAAGTGGACCGACGGCGTGCGCACCTTCCACGGCCTGCACGTGAGCGGCTTCCCGAACTGCTTTATCGAGAGCATTGCCCAATCCGGGTTCACGGTGAATTTCCCCTACCTGATCGACACCCAATCGCGGCACGTGGCGTGGGTGATCGCCCACGCGTTGCAGCAGGGCGTGGCCGCTCTGGAGGCCACCGAGGACGCCGAACAGGGCTGGGTCGATGCCGTGGTGGCGCGCTCCGACGTCATCGCCGGACGCCGCGAGACGTGCACCCCGGGCTACTACAACCGTGAGGGCCACGCCAACGCGCGGCTGCGCCAGGACAGCTTCTTCTTCGGCAGCCCCACCGAATACGCCGACATCCTGGCCGCGTGGCGCGAATCCGGCACCCTGGAAGGGGTCACCGTCACCCGATAGCCGCGTGCGGAGCTAGAGGCCGAAGTCGATGACGCCCCTGATCAATTCGCCGCCGGCCAGGTCTTCATACGCCTGGTTGACGTCATCGAGCTGGTAACGCTTGGTGACCATCTCATCGAGTTGCAGTCGGCCCGCATCGTAGAGCGTGGCCAACAGCGGGATGTCGGTCCGCGGGTTACAGGAGCCGAAGACGGTGCCGCACAGCGTCTTGTTCATCAGCATCATGTCCTGGGGATCGATGTTGGTCCGGGTGCCTTGCACCGCCATTCCGGTCAGCACACAGGTGCCGGCCTTGCGGGTCAGCCGCAGTGCGTCCTCCACGTCGGAATCGCTGACGACAGCAGGGGACACCACCACCGCGTCGGCCATCACCCCGCGGGTCAGGTCGCGGACCAACTCGAAGGCCTCGGCGGCGCTGGACGCGGTGTCGGTGGCGCCGAACGTGCGCGCTGATTCCCGCTTGAAGGCAATGGGATCCACCGCGACGATCCGGACAGCGCCGTTGATGCGGGCTCCTTGGACGGCGGCCGTGCCGATACCGCCCACCCCGATGACCACGACGGTGTCGCCGCCGCGAACACCGGCGCGATACGCCGCCGAGCCGTACCCCGTCGGCACCGCGCACGCCAGCAGGGCCGCGGGAAGCAGGGGCAGTTGCGGATCGATCTTGACCAGCGAGGCGGCCGAGACCACGGTGTGTTCGGCGAACGCGCCGATCTTGGAGACATGAGCCAGATCCCGGCCGTCGCGGCCGTGGTGTCGGAAGGTGCCGTCAGTCGGCATTCCGGGCAGCATCGTTCCCGCTCCGGCATCACAGATGTACTCCATACCCGAAGAACACCAATGACATTGACCGCAGACCGCGACGAATGACGTCACCACATGATCGCCGGGGGACAGCCCCGTGACACCGTCACCGACCTGCACGACCACCCCGGAGCCTTCGTGACCGCCGATCGTCGGCGCGGTCGGAGCGCTCTGCCCCGGCGGGGCCAGGTGGCCCTGACGGATGTGTTCGTCGGAATGGCACAGGCCCGCCGCGGCCATGCGGACCAAGACCTCGCCGGCGCGCGGCGGATCGAGTTCGAACTCCTCGACCGACCAGGGGCCGCCGTAGGTTCGCAGGATCGCGGCGCGGCTTTTCATGGTGCCGGGTTTACCGGTCCGGCAGCGCGTGCTCGATGATCGGCCGGCGTGGCTGCGGGTCCCGCAAGCGGCGTTTGGCCGCCAGGTACACCTGGGCGGTCTCGTCGGCGACGGTGTGCCAATCGAAGTCGGAGCTGAGCCGCTCCCGGGCCGCCACCGCCCGGCGCTGGGCGGCGTCCGGGTCATCGAGCACGTGGCAGACGGCCGCGGCCAGGGCCGGCACGTCGCGCGGCGGGCAGGACATGCCGGTTTCGCCGTTGATCACCGCCTCGCCCAGTCCGCCCACGTCGGCGACCACCAGCGGGGTTCCGGCGGCAGCGGCCTCCAGTGCCGCCAGGCCGAACGGCTCGTAGTGACTGGGCAGTGCCGCGGCGTCGGCGCGGTGTAACAGCGCCAACAGCTCGTCGTGGTCGACCCGGCCGATGAATCGGGTTGCCTTGAGTACCCGGTTCTTTCGGGCGCATTCGACCAACCAGTCCTGCTGGGTGCCGTCGCCGGCGATGGTCAGCGTGGTTCCCGGCTGGGCGCGCCGGATCTTCGGCAGGGCGGCGATGATGTCGTGCACGCCCTTCTCGTATTCGAGCCGCCCGACGAACAGGATCTCCGGCGGCCCGCTGCGGGGCTGGCGCGGGGCGAATGGCCACCGGGCGGCGTCAATGCCGTTGCGGATCACGGTGGTTTCGGCCAGGCCGGGACCGAACAGGTCGGTGATCTCATCCCGCATCGAGGCCGAACAGGTGATCAGTGAATCGGATTCGCGGACCAGCCACGATTCCACCGCGTGCACCTGACGGCTCAACGCTCCCGACACCCAGCCGGAGTGACGCCCGGCCTCGGTTGCGTGGATCGTGGAAACCAAAGGCACATCATAGAATTCAGCGAGTGCGATCGCCGGGTGTGCAACCAGCCAGTCGTGGGCGTGCACCAGGTCGGGACGCCACACGCTCTGGCCGCCGTCGATCTTCAGCGATAGTCCGGCGCGGACCATGGAATGCCCCATCGCCAGTGTCCAGGCCATCATGTCTTCGCCGAAGGAGAATTCGTGCGGGTCCTGGGCCGCGGCGACAACCCGCACGCCCTCGCTGATCTCGTCGGACGACGGGTGCGTACTCGGGTCGGTGCCATAGGGGCGCCGGCACAGCACGACCACGTCGTGCCCGGCGGCGGCCAGCGCCGTCGACAGGTGATGGACATGGCGACCCAACCCGCCGATCACCACCGGCGGGTATTCCCACGACACCATCAGGATCTTCACGCGGTGTGTCCGTTCTGACGCGCACCGTGGCGGTGCGAGGTCCGGGGGCGGGGGGTCACCGTGGCAGCCTACGGGCATCGAGGGCGCCGAACAGACCGTCGGCCTTATTCCAGCCGTCGGCCAAGCGCTGTGCGGTGTCTCGGTGGCCGCCGGCCAGCGCGTCGGCGATCTCGCGGGTGGCGTGTGCGTGCAGCTGCGCGCGGTAGCGGGCGTAGTCGGCCGCGGAGTCCTTGCTGACCATGAACGGCCAGTCGCTGGAGACCGTCAGCAGCGCCTCGCGCAGGATCTGGTCGGCGACCCGGTCGCGCGGGGTGGGGCCCGACGGCGCAGCGGTCTGGGCCAGGGCCTTGTCGACGGCGCCCAAGGCGGTCTCGGTCACCTCGGAGTTCAGCTGAACCAGGTCGGCGACCTGCTCGCCGGACCATACCCGCCAGTCCTTGCCCGAACCCCACGAGCTGGGCGGCAGTTCGACCGGCTCGCCGACGAATCCGGCGTTGATGGCATCGGTGAGCGTGCCGACCCGAACGCCCGCTTCCGGCAGTGCCCGCAATACCCGGGCCAGCCAGGTCGGTCCCTCGTACCACCAGTGGCCGAACAGCTCGGTGTCGAATGCCGCAACCACGTGGGCCGGTCGGCCGATCCGCTCGGACTCGGACTGCAGGCGGCCCCGGACCACCTCGACGAAATCGGCGACGTGGGCATCGATCGCGGCATCAGCGCGCTGCGGGTCATACGGCGCCTTCTGCTCGGGGGAGACGTTGCGGCCGGTGACCCGGGACGGCTTCAAGCCGGTGCGGTGGTCATAGGTGTGGAAATCGCGGTAGGCGTCATGCCCGGGATAGCCCGACTTCGGCGACCACACCCGGTAGCTGACTGCAAGGTCACGGCCGAACGCGATCACGTCGGAATCACCGACCGGTCGGCCCAATGTGGTGTCGCCGTGCAGCGACGGACCGTCGACCATGAAGTGCGAAATGCCCGCGGCCGCGTACTCGGTTTCCAGCCCTGGCGTGTACGCGCATTCCGGTGCCCAGATTCCGGCGGGGGTGTGGGCCAACCGCGCCCGAGCGTCGGCCAATCCCTCGTGCAGCGCGAACTGGCGCAGCCGCGGCGCCAGCAGCGGCTGGAACGGGTGGGCCAGCGGACCGCCGAGCAATTCCACCGTCTGCGCCTGCACCAGCTCACGCAGCAGCGGGCTGGCTCCGTGGCGCCACAGCAGCGCGAACTCCTCGAGAGCCTGCTCGGCGGCGGCGGATTCGTGCAGCCCGAACGGTCGGATGTCGGGAAGGGTGGTGGCCTGGGCGGCGCGCAGCTGCCAGTTCGCCAGCCAGTGGTGCATCCCGTCCAGGCAGTACGGGTCGTCGAGCTGGGCGGCGACCACCGGTGTCACCCCGAGCGTGAGCAGGTTCCGGCGGCCTTCGGCGGCCAGCGTCCGCAGCACCCGCACCAGCGGCAGGTACGCCGCCGACCAGGATTGGTAGAGCCACTCCTCACCGACCGGCCAGCGGCCGTGGTGCGCCAGCCACGGCAGGTGGGTGTGCAGCACCAGGGTGAATAGGCCCGGTACCGGGCCGCTGGACTTGTCGGTCACCGGCGCACCGCGATCGCCACCAGATCCAGGCTGTCGTCGATGTTGCGCTGCGAGGCTTCGAGGATGTCGAAGTCGTCACTGGTGACGGCGGCGACATCGGCCAGCAAGTCGGCCGGCCAGGGCGCGTCGGCGACGGCCCGCGCGATCTGGGCGTCGATGATCGAGCCGCCGTGCCGGGCGTCCATCTCGGCCAGCACCGGCCCATGAAAAACCCCGAACATGCCGTCCATGACGAATCCGCCCTCGAGCAGCAGCTCGGTGAGCTCGGCGGCATTGAGTTCGCGGGTGTGGAACGGGTTGATCGGGGTGTCGCGCCCGGGGGAGAAGGTGATCCGGTTGGGCGTGGACACCATCAGCAACCCGCCGGGCCGCAGCACGCGGGCGCATTCGGCGATGAACTGCCCCTGGTCCCAGAGGTGCTCGATGACTTGGAAGTTGACCACCACGTCCACGGCCGCGTCGGGCAGCGGCAAGTCGGCGAGGTTTCCCTGGACGGCTTCGACGCGCGGGTAACAGGCCCGTACGTGGGCCACCGCCGCGTCGTCGTAATCCACGCCGATCACCCGCTGGGCCACGCGCGCGATCAGGTCGGCGCCATAGCCCTCGCCGAATCCGGCCTCCAGGACTTCGCGGCCGCTACAGCGCGGCGCCAGCTGCTGGTAGACCACCTCGTGACGTCGGAACCAGTAGTTCTCGACGTCCAGTCCGGGAATGGTGCGCTCCCCGGTCAGCGTCAGCGTGCTGTCGCTGGGCGGCGTGCCGGTGGGTTCTCCGGCGGCATTCGTAGATTTCATTGCACAGGCAGGCTAACGCGAAGGGCGCGGTCCATGAACCGGCTACCCCACATGGCAATATCACGACCCGCTACTCTGTACACGCGAACCGCATTAAGTTACCGGTGAGTAACATTCTCGTGCGGCTGCGTGAATCGCTACCGAAGTCTTGTGGCCCGCCGCTGCAGGACCCCTTCGAGGAGGACGAACCACACTCATGACGAACATCGTGGTCCTGATCAAACAGGTCCCAGACACCTGGTCGGAGCGCAAGCTCACCGACGGTGACTTCACTCTGGACCGTGAGGCTGCCGACGCCGTGCTCGATGAGATCAACGAGCGGGCCGTCGAAGAGGCTCTGCAGATCCGGGAGGCCGAAGGCGCCGAAGGCACCGTAACCGTGCTGACCGCCGGTCCGGAGCGGGCCACCGAGGCGATCCGCAAGGCGCTGTCGATGGGGGCTGACAAGGCCGTGCACATCCTGGACGACGGCATGAAGGGTTCCGACGTCGTCCAGACCGGTTGGGCGCTGGCGCGCGCGCTGGGCGCCATCGAGGGCACCGAGCTGGTCATCGCCGGCAACGAGTCGACCGACGGTGTCGGCGGTGCGGTTCCGGCGATCATCGCCGAGTACCTGGGTCTGCCGCAGCTGACCCACCTGCGCAAGCTGACCGTCGAGGGCGGCAAGGTCACCGGTGAGCGGGAGACCGACGAGGGCGTGTTCACCCTGGAGGCTTCGCTGCCGGCCGTGGTGAGCGTCAACGAGAAGATCAACGAGCCGCGCTTCCCCTCCTTCAAGGGCATCATGGCCGCCAAGAAGAAGGAAGTCACCGTGCTCACCCTGGCCGAGATCGGCGTGGAGGCCGACGAGGTCGGTGTCGCCAACGCCGGTACCAAGGTGACCGCTTCGACTCCGAAGCCGCCGAAGACCGCTGGCGAGAAGGTGACCGACGAGGGCGATGGCGGCACCAAGATCGCCGGCTACCTGGTTGCCCAGAAGCTCATCTAAGCGATCCCCGGACCTAGCGAAGACGGAAGAAAATAGACATGGCTGAAGTACTTGTGCTCGTTGAGCACTCCGACGGAGCGCTGAAGAAGGTCAGCTCCGAACTGATCACCGCCGCGCGTGAGCTCGGCGAGCCGTCCGCGGTCGTCGTCGGTGCCCCCGGCACCGCCGCCCCGCTGGTGGACGGCCTGAAGGAAGCCGGCGCCGCAAAGATCTACGTCGCCGAATCCGACGTGGTGGACAGCTACCTGCTCACCCCGACTGTCGACGTGCTGGCCGGGCTGGCCGAGTCGGCTGCCCCGGCTGCGGTGCTGATCGCCGCCACCGCCGACGGCAAAGAGGTCGCCGGCCGCCTGGCGGCCCGGATCGGTTCCGGTCTGCTGGTCGACGTCGTCGAGGTCAAGGCAGGCGCCAAGGTCGTGCACTCGATCTTCGGTGGTGCCTACACCGTCGAGGCCGAGCCCACCGGCGAACTCCCGGTCATCACCGTCCGTGCGGGTGCCGTTGAGCCCGCGCCGGCCGCTGGTGCGGGCGAGCAGGTCACCGTGGAGGTGCCCGCCGCCGCTGAGAACGCCACCAAGATCACCTCGCGTCAGCCGGCCGTGGCCGGTGACCGCCCGGAGCTCACCGAGGCCCCCATCGTGGTGTCCGGTGGTCGCGGTGTCGGCAGCGCCGAGAGCTTCTCGGTCGTCGAGGAGCTGGCCGACTCGCTCGGTGCTGCCGTCGGCGCCTCGCGTGCCGCGGTGGACTCGGGCTACTACCCGGGCCAGTTCCAGATCGGCCAGACCGGCAAGACGGTTTCGCCGCAGCTGTACATCGCCCTGGGCATCTCCGGTGCGATCCAGCACCGGGCCGGCATGCAGACGTCCAAGACCATCGTCGTGGTCAACAAGGACGAGGAAGCGCCGATCTTCGAGATCGCCGACTTCGGCATCGTCGGCGACCTGTTCAAGGTCACCCCGCAGCTGACCGAGGCGATCAAGGCCCGCAAGGGTTAAGAAGCACCTCTCACCTGCGTGAGCAGTCGGCAAAACCCCCGCACGCCTGGCGTGTCGGGGGTTTTGCCGTCTTTGCGGGGCCGTGACGCCGAGTGCGAGCAGCTACGAGAAACCCTCGCTGCCGCCCGCGGGGGCCGTAGCCAGGTGCTGGTGCTGCGCGGCGAGGCCGGGATCGGCAAGACCGTGCTGCTGGACTATCTGGCCGAATCGGCGCCGGACTTCCACGTGATTCGGGCGGCCGGGGTGGAGTCCGACATGGAGCTGGCCTTCGCCGGGCTGCAGCAGCTGTGCGCACCGGTGGCCGACGGGATCGACCTGTTGCCCGAACCGCAGCGCGAGGCGCTGGCTATCGCGTTCGGCATGAGCAGCGGATCGGCGCCGGACCGATTTCTGGTCGGGCTGGCGGTGTTGGGCCTGCTTGCCGGGGTCGCCACCCGGCAGCCGGTGCTGTGTCTGATCGACGATGCCCAGTGGCTCGATCGGGTTTCGGCTCAGACGCTGGGGTTCGTAGCCCGCCGGTTACGGGCCGAACCCGTCGCGTTGGTGTGCGCACTGCGGGAACCCGTCGACGGACTGACCGGACTGCCGAAACTGATGTTGCGCGGCCTGGCCGACGCCGACGCGCGCGCCGTGCTGGAGTCGGCGCTGCCGGGCCGGATCGATTCCCAGGTCGCCGACCGGATCGTCGCCGAGACTCACGGCAACCCGCTGGCGTTGTTGGAACTGCCGCGGGGGCTGTCCGCGGCCGAGTTGGCCGGCGGCTACTACCGCCCCGACGTGGTACCGGTGGCGGGACAGATCGAACGCCATTACCTGGCCCGGGTTCATGCGTTGCCAGACGACGCCCAACGACTCTTGTTGCTGGCTGCCGCCGAGCCGGTGGGGGATGCGGCGCTGTTGCTGCGGGCGGCCGGTGAGTCGGGCCTGGCGGCCGCGGCCATCGCTCCGGCAGAGGAGGCCGGCCTGATCGAGGTGGGCGCGCGGGTGCGGTTCCGGCATCCACTGGTGCGTTCGGCGATCTACCGCGCGGCGAGTCTGGAAGAGCGCCGCGATGCCCACCGCGCGCTGGCGCAGGCCACCGACCCGGCGCACGACCCCGACCGGCGGGCGTGGCATCGCGCCCATGCGGCGCCCGGCCCGGACGAATCGGTCGCCGCGGAGCTGGAACGTTCTGCTGACAGGGCGGCATTGCGCGGTGGAACCGCCGCGGCGGCAGCATTTTTGGCTCGTGCCACCGAACTGACGCCCGACCCGCTGCGGCGCGGGTCCCGGGCGCTCGATGCCGCCGAAGCCAAGCGGGAGGTGGCTGAAATAGACGCCGCCGCAGTCCTGTTGGGCACCGCCGAGCTCGCACCGCTCGACGAGCTGCAGCGTGCTCGGCTGGCCCGGATGCGCGCGCAGTTGGCGTTCACCCGTGGCCGCGGGAGCGGACACACCTCCACCGTTCTTGACTCAGTTCACCAATTCTTCAGCGCGGCAAGTCGTTTGGAGCCCATTGACGCGGTGATGGCGCAAGAGACCCTGTTGGAGGCGGTCAGTGCGGCGATGTATGCGGGCCGGGCATTCGGGGCGCAGGTGCGCCAGCACACCGCGGCGGCGCTGGCAGCGGGCGTGCGGACGAACCGGCCGGCTGACCTGCTGCTGCTTGCGTTGACCACCCGTATCAGCGCCGGCTGCCAGGCCGGCCTGGAGCCGTTGCGTGCCGCGATTGCCGCACTGACCCCAAACACCTGGTCATGGCAGGCGTTTCCGATCGGATACGAAGCCGCCGTGCATGACGTGTGGGACGACCAGGCCTGGTATCGGATCGCCAATGACGCCGTGCGGGTCGCGACCGACACCGGTGCGCTGGCCATGCTGCCGGTCGCGTTGACGACCCGGGCCGGCGTACACGTGCAGGCCGGCGAGTTCGCGGCGGCGCGCGCGCTGATCGCCGACGCCGACGCCCTGAGCGCGGCGTCCGGTCAGACCCCGGTGCGCTATCACGCGCTGGCGTTGGCGGCCTGGACGGGCGAGGAAGCCGCGGCGACCGCGCTGATCGACGCCGCGGCCCGCAGCGGGGCCGCCCGCGGGGAGGGCCGCATCATCGCGCTGATCGGCTACGCCTCCGCGGTGCTCAACAACGGCTTGGGCCGCTACCAGTCGGCATGCGAGGCGCTGCGCCGGGTGCTGGAGTACGAGGATCTGGGCCTCTACGGGTGGAACCTGGCCGAACTGGTGGAGGCCGGGGTGCGCGGCGGCGAGCTGACATTGGCCGCCGAGGCGCTGGCGCAGCTGGCCGAACGCACCACCGTCAGCGGAACCGACTGGGGGCTGGGCGTATTGGCCCGCTCGCGAGCGCTGCTGTGTGACGGCCCCGCCGCCGAGGACCACTATGTCGAGGCCGTCGAGCGGCTGGAGCGCACCCGGATCGCCGTGGACCTGGCGCGTGCGCACCTGGTGTACGGGGAGTGGCTGCGCCGGGAGAAGCGGCGCGGTGACGCGCGTAGGCAGCTGCGCACCGCCCACGAGATGTTCACTGGGTTCGGGGCGCAGGCCTTCGCGCAGCGCAGCCGCCGCGAACTACAGGTGATCGGCGACAAAGTCAGCGGCAAGGCCGCGCCCGGCGGTGACGTGATGACACCACAGGAGCGGCAGATCGCCGAGCTGGCCGGTGCCGGCCTGACCAATGTCGAGATCGGGGCCCAGCTGTTCATCAGTGCTCACACCGTCGAATGGCACCTGCGCAAGGTCTTCGCCAAGCTGGGAATCCGCTCGCGCCGCGAACTGCGCGACATCGCTGTCGGCCGCTGACCGGGGCCCCAAACCCCGCCCGCCGCGAAGCAGACTACGGACTTTCCGGGGTTCCCCCACGGACCGCACGGTGCCAGGGTCGAGGTACCGAAATCGTGCTGTGAAGAGAGGGTGTATCGAGGATGAAGATCACTGTGATGGGTGCCAGCGGGCAGATCGGTACCAAGGTCGTAGAGCTGCTGCGCGCCGCCGGCCACGAGACCGTGGCAGCTGCCCGCAATTCCGGTGTCGACGTGCTGACCGGAGACGGCCTGGCCGACGCCCTCTCGGGCGCCGACGTGCTCGTCGACGTGGTCAACTCACCCGACTTCGCCGACGGACCGGTGCTGGACTTCTTCACCAAGTCCACCACCAACCAGGTAGACGCGGCCAAAGCCGCTGACGTCGGCCACTACGTGGTGCTCTCCATCGTGAACTGCGACGGCCTGCCCGACAGCGGCTACATGCGCGCCAAGGTCGCCCAGGAGCGCATCATCGCCGAGTCTGGGTTGCCCTACACCGTCGTGCGTGCCACGCAGTTCCACGAGTTCGCCGACGGCATCACCGCATCACTGACCGTCGACGGCGAGGTCCGGGTGCCCGAAGGTCTGATCCAGCCGATCGCCGGGGCTGACGTGGCCGCTGAAGTGGCCCGCGCCGCTCAGGCCGCGCCGGTCGACGGGATCATCAACATCGGTGGCCCGGAGAAGCTGACCTTCGCTGAACTGGCCGCCCTGGTGCTGGCCCATCGGGGCGAGAACCTCCCGATCGTCGTCGACCCGGCTGCGGTCTATTTCGGCACCAAGATCGGCGACACCGGCCTGGTCACCGGCGACGACGCGACCCTGGCGGCGACCAGGCTGGCTGACTGGCAGGTGACACAGTGAACGACCTGGCGGGTCAGACCGCCCTGGTGACCGGCGGGACCGCGGGCATCGGGCTCGAATCCGCGCGGCTGTTGGCGCGCCACGGTGCCGAGGTGATCATCACTGGCCGCTCGGAGCAGCGTGGTGCCGCCGCCGTCGCCGAACTCGGTGGCGGTGTGCGGTTCGTGGCCGCGGATCTGTCCGACCTCGACTCGGTGAGATCTCTGGTGCGCCAATGCGGCGACGGCGTCGACATTGTGGTGAACAACGCCGCCAGCTTCCCCGGTGCGCTGACCGTGGAACAGGATGTGGCCTCGTTCGAGTCGACCTTCGATACCAATGTGCGCGGCGCCTATTTTCTGGTCGCAGCCTTGGCGCCGGGAATGCTGCGGCGCGGGCGCGGCAGCATCGTCAATGTCACCAGCATGGTCGCCTTCAAGGGGGTTCCCGGTGCGTCGAGCTACAGCGCTTCCAAAGCCGCGTTGGAGTCGCTGACTCGTACGTGGGCCGCGGAATTCGGCCCACACGGGGTACGGGTCAACAGCGTTGCGCCGGGACCGACCGCCACCGACGGAGTCGTCGCCGAATGGGGCGACGTCAATGACGAACTGGGGCGGGCGCTTCCGCTGGGGCGCACCGCACACGCCACCGAGATCGCCGAGGCCGTGTTGTTCCTCGCGTCGTCGCGGTCCAGCTTCATCACCGGATCGACGCTGCACGCCGACGGCGGCGGCGCCGCTGCCTGACCCGCGGCGTTGAGATTGCACTGATGGTTGTGCATGACATGGCGGATTCATGGTTTGGTTGCAACAGTGGTTTCTGTCGGGGGTGACAGTAGTCGCTTGAGGACTTGGGCGGGGCTGTCCCAGTCGAAGCGTTTGCGGGGTCGTCCGTTGAGTTCGGCGGCGACTTCGGCGAGGTAGTCGGCGGAGTGCACTGACAGGTCGGTGCCCTTCGGGAAATATTGGCGCAGTAGCCCGTTGGTGTTTTCGTTGCTGCCGCGCTGCCATGGTGAGTGCGGGTCGCAGAAGTAGATGTCGATGTCGGCTTCGAAGCTGATACGGGCATGGTGATGCATTTCGCTGCCTTGGTCCCAGGTCAGGGACCGACGTAGGGCTTCAGGCAGGGTTTTGATCGCAGCGATCATCGCCTCGGCCACCGTTTCGGGGTCGCGACGTGCCGGCAGATGCAGCAACTGGACGAATCCGGTGGAGCGCTCCACGAGGGTGCCGATCTGGGAGGCCTGGTTCTTGCCGATGATCAAGTCGCCTTCCCAATGGCCGGGGACGGCACGGTCGGCGGCCTCGGCGGGACGTTGGCTGATATTGACCATGCCCGCAATCCGGCCCTGCGAGGTGGGGCGGCCGGTACGTGCACGGGGTTTGCGCAGCGCTCGCCCGGTGCGCAGGCACTGAGTCAGCTCACGGCGCAGCTCGCCGCGTCCTTGCACGTAGAGCGCCTTGTAGATGGTCTCGTGGGACACCTGCATCTCCGGGCGGTCAGGGTAGGTCTTGGCCAACAGCCCAGCGATCTGCTGCGGGCTGTATTTCATGACCAACAACGCTTGCACCTCCTCGCGCAGCGCCCGGTGGCGGGCCAGCTTTCCCGCTTTGGGGCGCCGCGCCCGTTCTTCGCTGCGGCGTTGCGCGATCCGTGCCGAATAGCCGGACTTGGCATCCCAGCCCGCTCGGCGAGCACCGAACCGGTACTTCGCTCGGTAACGACCTGGCGCGGTACGGCACCGGCCATTGGCGTGGATCTCGCGCATGATCGTCGACGGAGCCCGGTTGAGCCGGCCGGCGATTGAACGGATCGACTCCCCGCCAGCGGTGCCGATCATGATCTGTTCACGGTCGTCCGGTGACAGTCGCGGTCGTTTGCGTCCCTGCGGATCCTGCATTCGTGGGTTCACACCACCGAATCTGCGGAACCATTTACCGCCACAGGTCACCGACACGCCGACCAACAGAGCAGCGTCTGACGACGAGCATCCCGCAGCGATCAAATCCCAGAACCGACGCTGCACCGACAACACCTGCGGTTGACCAGTCATCAACACCCCCAACTACGAAGTGTTGCAACCACCCCCTGAGCCCAGGCATCGATTCACGACCATAGATGCAATCTCAACGCCCGGCGGGCGTTGCTTGCCGGTGCGCACAATTCGTCACCAAGCGTGCACCGACATGTCATGCCGTGATTGCCTCGTCGCTGCCTGGCTGCGCGAGCGTGGCGGGTGTGAGCACTGGTTCTGTTCTCATCGCCCCTGAGCCCGCCACCGATTCTCCCGCTTCCGGGACCGACAACCCCCGCTACTCGCTGCTGTTGTCCACCGATTCCGCCATGATCGAAGCCGCCCAACGGATGCGCTTTGAGGTGTTCAGCACCGAGCCGGGCTTTACCCTGACCGATTCCGGCGACAGCCGCCCCGGCCTGGACGCCGACCACTTCGACGAATACTGCGACCACCTACTGGTGCGCGACGACGACTCCGGTGAGCTGGTCGGCTGCTACCGGATGCTTCCTCCCACCGGGGCTATCGCCGCCGGAGGTCTTTACAGCGCAATGGAATTCGATGTCACCGCGCTGGACCCGCTGCGGCCGTCGCTGGTCGAGATGGGCCGCGCGGTGGTGCGGCCGGGCCACCGCAACGGCGCCGTCGTGCTGTTGATGTGGGCAGGCATCCTGGCCTATCTGGACCGCTACCAGTACGACTACATCACCGGCTGCGTCTCGGTGCCGGTGCGCGGCGAGGGCGCCCCCGGTAGTCAGATCCGCGGTGTCCGCGATTTCGTGCGGCGCCGCCACGCCTCCCCGTACCGGGTTACTCCGTATCGGCCGGTGGTGATCGACGGCAAGAGCCTCGACGAGATCGCGCCGCCGACTCGCCCCACCATGCCGCCGCTGCTGCGCGGCTACCTGCGCCTGGGCGCGCGGGTCTGCGGCGAGCCGGCCCACGACCCAGATTTCGGGGTGGGGGACTTCCCGGCCCTGCTGCGCCGCAGCGAGGCCGACACCCGCTACCTGCGCCGACTCCGGTCGGTGTCCGCGGCGTCGGTGGTCGGCGGGGCCCCAGAAGCCCCAGCGGCCACAGCGGCCCTAGACAGCGCCGCACACGCGTGAACCGGACGGTGGTGAACGCGTGGGCGCCCCTGGCGGCCTGCACGCCGAGATGTGTCCGCCGCGGTAGCGAGCGGCCGTTCCCGGCAGTGGTGGCGCTGCGGCTGGCGCTGGTGGTGCTGCTGGCACCGCTGCTGCCACTGCTGGCGGTGCCGATTCCAGGTCGCGTCCGGCTGCAGCGCGGCGCGTGCCGGGTGGTGTTGCGCTGCTTCGGGGTGCGGGTGACGACGACCGGCGGGCCGGTACGCAACCTGCGCGGCATCTTGGTGGTCAGCCCGCACGTGTCCTGGCTGGACGTGTTCGTCATCGGTGCGGTGTCGCCGGGCACGTTCGTGGCGCGCGCCGATCTGATCAGCTGGCCCGGTATCGGAGCGCTGGCCCGCATGATGCGGATCATCCCCATCGAGCGCGACAGTCTGCGTGGGTTGCCGGTGGTGATCGACACGGTCGCGGCCCGATTGCGGGCCGGTCGCACGGTCGTGGCGTTCCCGGAGGGCACCACGTGGTGCGGACGGGCCCACGGCCGGTTCTATCCGGCGATGTTCCAGGCCGCCGTGGATGCGGGCCGGCCGGTGCAGCCCCTGCAGCTCACCTATCACCACCCGGACGGGGCGCCGTCGACCGTACCGGCGTTCGTCGGCGACGACAGCCTGCTGGCCTCGATGCGTCGTCTGATCACCGCGCGCCGCACCATCGCGCAGGTGCATGTCGCGGCATTGCAGTTGCCGGGAACGGATCGGCGTGAGCTCGCCGCTCGTTGCCAGGCGGCGGTGGGCTGGCGGGTCCGGCGACGCCGACGGGCCCGCATCGCTTGTTGAGCACCCTGGCCGCCCGCCGCAACGCTGGGTCGTCGCGAAGTGCCCGGTATCCTTAGCAGGTCATGGTCTATCTGGATCACGCTGCCACCACCCCGATGCACCCGCAGGCCATCGAGGCGATGACAGCTGTGCTGGGCACCGTGGGAAACGCCTCCTCGCTGCACGCCGCCGGCCGCGCCGCGCGCCGTCGCATGGAGGAGTCCCGGGAGTCCATCGCGGCACTGCTGGGTGCGCGTCCGTCGGAGGTGGTGTTCACCTCCGGCGGCACCGACGGCGACAACCTGGCCGTCAAGGGCATCTACTGGGCCCGCCGCGACGCCGATGCGCAGCGGCGCCGGATCATCACCACTGAGGTCGAGCACCACGCCGTGCTGGATGCGGTGGGCTGGCTCGCCGATCACGAGGGCGCCGAGATCACCTGGCTGCCCACCAACGCCGACGGGTCGGTGTCACCGGAGGCGCTTCGCGAGGAATTGGACGACGGCCGGGCCGACGACGTCGCCCTGGTGTCGGTGATGTGGGCCAACAATGAAGTCGGCACGGTGTTGCCGGTCGCTGAGCTGGCCGCGATCGCCGCGCAGTTCGGGGTGCCGATGCACTCCGACGCGGTGCAGGCTGTCGGGCAGCTGCCGGTCGATTTCGCTGCCAGCGGGTTGTCCGCGCTGAGCCTGACCGCCCACAAGTTCGGTGGGCCGTGCGGGGCCGGCGCACTGCTGATTCGTCGTGACGTGACCTGTGTCCCGCTCACGCACGGTGGGGGACAAGAGCGTGACATCCGTTCCGGCACACCCGATGTCGCCGGAGCAGTCGGAATGGCTGCGGCTCTCCAGGTCGCCGTGGGCTCGTTGGAGGCCACCGCCGACCGGGTCGCGGGCCTGCGCGATCGGCTCATCGACGGAGTGCTCGCCCGGATCGACAACACCCGGGTCAACGGCTCGCGCACCCAACGCCTGCCCGGCAACGCCCACTTCACCTTCGCCGGCTGCGAAGGCGACTCGCTGCTGATGCTGTTGGACGCCAACGGGATTGAATGCTCCACCGGATCTGCCTGCACCGCCGGTGTGCCGCAGCCCTCGCACGTGCTGACCGCGATGGGAGCAGACCCGGTCGCAGCCCGCGGATCGCTGCGACTGTCGTTGGGGCACAACAGCGTCGACGGTGACGTCGACGCGGTACTGGCGGTGTTGCCCGGCGCGGTGGACCGGGCACGCCAGGCGATGCTGGCCGCCGCGGGAGTAGCGCGATGAAGGTCGTCGCCGCGATGAGCGGCGGAGTGGACTCCTCGGTGGCGGCGGCCCGCATGGTCGATGCCGGCCACGACGTGGTCGGCGTGCACCTGGCACTGTCGCGCAACCCGGGCACCCTGCGCACCGGCTCGCGGGGCTGCTGCTCGCGGGAAGACTCCGACGACGCCCGTCGCGTCGCCGACGTGCTGGGCATCCCGTTCTACGTGTGGGACTTCTCCGAGCAGTTCAAGGACGAGGTGATCGACGACTTCGTCGAGTCCTACGCGCGCGGCGAGACGCCCAATCCGTGCATGCGGTGCAACGAGAAGATCAAGTTCTCCGCGGTGGCCGCCCGAGCCCTCGCCCTGGGTTTCGACATGGTGGCCACCGGCCACTACGCCCGGCTAGCCGACGGTCGACTGCGCCGCGCGGTGGACGCCGACAAGGACCAGTCCTATGTGCTCGCGGTGCTCTCCGCCGAGCAGCTCCAGCACGCGGCGTTCCCGATCGGGGATACCCCCAAGCCGCAGATCCGCGCCGAAGCCGCCGAACGCGGCCTGGCGGTGGCGAGCAAGCCCGACAGCCACGACATCTGCTTCATCCCGACCGGCGACACTCGCACCTTCCTCGGCGGTCACATCGGAGTGCGGCCCGGAGCTGTGGTGGACACCGGCGGATCGGTGCTTGCGCAGCACGACGGGGTGCACGGTTTCACCATCGGCCAGCGCAAGGGCCTGGGCATCGCCGGGCCCGGCCCGGACGGCCAGCCGCGCTACGTGACCGGTATCGACGCCGCGACCGGCACCGTCACCGTCGGGTCGGCCGTCGACTTGAACGTGGTGGAGCTGACCGGGCGAGCGCCGGTGTTCACCTCGGGGCAGCCGTGGCGCGGGCCAGTCGAGTGCGAGGTGCAGGTGCGGGCCCACGGCGAGACGGTCGGCGCGGTGGCCGAACTGGTCGGTGACATGCTGCAGGTGCGGCTGCGCGAGCCGCTGCGCGGCGTGGCCCGCGGCCAGACCCTGGCCTGCTACCGCCCGGACGCACAAGGCGACGAAGTGATCGCCAGCGCCACCATTGCGGCCACCGGTGCATAGCGTCAGCTCTTAGCGCCGAACGTGTACTGAGTGCGACGATCCGGCGATTTTTTCGCCCTGGATGCACGTTCGGCGCGGGGAAGCTCGCCTAACCGGGCACCGCCGAAGCCATGTTCGTCACCACCAGGTCGGCGTCGGACTCCGAGAAGCCGCAGTAGGTGACCTCCAACAACACCACCGACTTGACCTGATAGGCCCGGCCACAGGCGCCGGCGTGGGTACGCAGGGACGCGCCGTCGGAAGCCCACTCGCTGACCAGTCCCGGCCCGGCAGCGGTGTCGGCGCATTCGGCGACCGTGGCCACCAACGCGTCGAGAACGTGATGTGCGGCTTCGGCGTCGGGGTAGACCGCAGCGCCCTCAGAGACCAGCGCGGCCTTGGGCGGGTACTGGTAGGTGGTCTTGTGGAAACGCGTCGCGGCGGATCCGAACACCGCGGTCTCGGCGAAGATGAAGCGGCACGGCGGCGGGATGGTGGCGGCGAGGTCGTCAATGTCGGTGGGAGAGCTCGAATCCATGGTGGGGATGACCGTCAGCTGCTCGTCGGCGCCGACGATGGCTCGCATCCGGGGCGCGCCGAGCATGACCCGGCCGAGATCCACGACGCCGTCGGGCGCCGGCAGCGCCACCGGTGGCAGCGCGGTCCCGTCGACCAGCCGGGTGCAGCCCACCACCGCTGCAGCCACCGCCCAGATCGGCACCAACCGCGACATCCTCACCACCGAAGGCTAGCCCGCCGTGCCTGGGGTCATGTCACTTCAATACGGTTGCCCGGTGAGTGCTTTCGCCACTGGGACCGGACTGGGGTCGTGGCCGGGCATCTCGGCGCGCGCGGCGGCCGAGGTGGTGGTCGGTGAGTTGGGTGGCAGCCTGGCCCACTTGGTCGAGCTGCCGGGCCGCGGAGTGGGTGCCGACATGATCGGTCGGACCGGCGCGCTGCTGGTCGACATCGCCATCGACACCGCGCCGCGCGGCTACCGGCTGGCCGCGCGTCCCGGAGCGGTGAGTCGGCGCGCGGTGAGCTTGCTCGGCGAGGACGCCGACGCGCTCGAAGAGGCGTGGGAAGTCGCCGGCCTGCGCGGTAGCGGCCGCCCGGTCAAGGTGCAGGCGGCCGGTCCGCTGACGCTGGCCGCGGAGGTGGAGCTGGCCAACGGGCACCGGGCGATCACTGACCGCGGTGCGATGCGGGACTTGGCCGAATCGCTGGCCGAGGGCCTCAAGTCACACCGTGCCGACCTGTCTCGCCGGCTCGACACACCGGTGATCGTGCAGCTCGACGAGCCGTCCCTGGCCGCCGCGGTGACCGGCCGGCTGGCTGGAGTGACCGCGTTGAGCCCGGTAGCCGCCATCGACGAGGCGGTGGCCACTGCGCTGCTCGACGGCTGCGCCGACACGATCGGGGGCGAGGTGCTGGTGCACAGTTGTGCATCGGGTCTCCCGTGGAATGTGTTGCAGCGCAGCGCTATCACTGCGCTGGCGTTGGACTGCACCGCGTTGGAATCCGCCGACTACGACCAGATCGGTGCCTTCGTCGACTCCGGCCGCACCGTGGTGATGGGACTGGTTCCCGCGCTGGCGCCGGCGCGGACGCCCGACGTCGAAGAGCTGGCGACCGCGGTTGCAGCGATCACCGACCGGATCGGATTCCCCCGCTCGGTGCTGGCCGAGCGGGTCGGGATCAGTCCGGTCTGCGGGATGGCCGGCGCCGGCGCCGCGTGGGCGCGCACCGCGGTAGGGCTGGCGCGCAAGGTGGGCGAGGCTCTGGCCAGCGACCCCGAGGCGATCTAAAGGCAGCCAAAAGGTTGCGCATTGATCACCGGCCTGCTGTACTGAAAGGCAACCGGGAGGTTGCATATGAGTACCGATCGTATCGAGAAGCAAGTTGTGCTGCGGGCGACGCTGGACCGGGTGTGGCGTGCGATCAGCGACTCGGGGGAGTTCGGGCAGTGGTTCGGCATCCGGTTCGACGGCCCGTTCGTCGCTGGTACCGCCGTGACCGGGACGATCACCCCGACCAGCGTCGACGCCGAGGTCGCACGGCTGCAGGAGCCCCATGCCGGGAACCGGGGGACCTGGCACGTCGTCGCGGTTGAACCGCAACGGCGGTTCGCCTACCGCTGGCACCCGTTCGCCGTCGACGCGGACGTCGAGGACGAACCGATGACGCTGGTGGAGTTCACCTTGGCCGAGACGCCCGAGGGGGTATTGCTCACCATTGTCGAGAGCGGCTTCGACACGCTGCCGCTGTCGCGGCGATCGACCGCATTCGAGGCCAACGCCGACGGTTGGGCGCATCAGCTCAGGTTGGTGCGCAAATACCTGGAGTTGCAGCGGGCGTGACGAGCATTGAGGCACCGGTTTTCGATGCGCTCGGCGACCCGAACCGGCTGCGGATCATTGGGCGCCTGTGCGATGGCGGGCCATGTTCGACCTCGCAGCTCACCCACGTGATTCCGGTGACGCGTCAGGCGGCCACCAAGCACCTGCAGCTGTTGGAGGCCGTCGGCCTGGTCACCAGCAGTCGTCGCGGCCGCGAACGCATCTGGGCGGTGCGGCCGCAGCAGCTGGCCGAAGCCAGTGACTATCTCACCGGGCTGTCGCGCCGCTGGGATGCCGCGACCGAGCGGCTGCGGGCATTCGTGGAGGACTAAACCTGGTCCAGAGACCGGATCAACCGCGCGGGCGCGGTCAACCGAAACGACGCGTCGACCAGCTCGCCGACTTCATCCCAATCCACCTCAGCTGCACTGAAATCCAATCCCAGCCAACCGGACGGGCCCAGATACATCGGCAAGAAGAACCGCGGGTCTTGCTCGAGTGCCCGTCGCTCGGACTCATCGACCTTGACCAGCAGGGCATGGGGATAGGGCACCATCGCGCCGGTGGCTTTGCTGTTGCCGCCGTAGATCGCGAACATCTTGGGTGCGCAGAACACCGGGCGGCCATGGGAGATCTTCTCGAAGGCTTCGGGAAAGCCCAGCGCGATTCCGCGTAGCTCCGCCAGACCAGGGTCGTCGTCGCGATACATGATCGGGTGCGGCATGCGGCCAGAGTAGTCAGAACAGATAACCTGCGGGGGTGAGTCCAGAGGCCGACAGCGTGCCCCCCGACCTCCGGCGGCAGTGGCACGATCTGGCTGAAGAGGTGCGCGAACACCAGTTCCGCTACTACGTCAAAGACGCGCCGATCATCACCGACGGCGACTTCGACGAGCTGTTCAACCAGCTGCTCGCGCTGGAGGAGGCGCACCCGGAGCTGCGCACAGCCGACTCACCGACCCAGCTGGTAGGCGGCGCCGGCTTCACCACGGAGTTCGCGCCCGCCGAGCACCTTGAGCGGATGCTGTCGCTCGAAGACGTGTTCTCACCCGACGAACTGACCGCCTGGGCGGGCCGAGTCAGCGGCGAGATCGGCGGCGACACCACCTATCTGTGCGAACTCAAGGTCGACGGCGTGGCACTCGGGCTGGTGTACCGCGACGGCCGGCTGAGCAGTGGGGCCACCCGTGGCGACGGCCGGGTCGGTGAGGACGTGACGCTGAACGCGCGCACCATCGCCGACATCCCCGAATTCCTCAACACCGACACCGAATTCCCGGTCCCGGCCGTACTGGAGGTACGCGGCGAGGTGTACTTCCGGCTGGAGGACTTCGAAACCCTCAACGCCGGACTGGTCGCCGAGGGCAAGGCCCCGTTCGCCAACCCCCGCAACAGCGCGGCCGGCTCGCTGCGGCAGAAGAATCCGGCGATCACCGCCCGGCGCAACCTGCGAATGGTCTGCCACGGCCTCGGCTACGCGGAGGGATTCACCCCCGACACGCTGCACGCCGCGTACCGCGCGATGCAGGCCTGGGGGCTGCCGGTCTCTTCGCACACCGCCCGCGTCGAGGGCATGGCCGCGGTGGCCGAGCGCATCACCTATTGGGGCGAACACCGGCACGACGTCGAACACGAGATCGACGGCGTCGTGGTCAAAGTCGACGACCGGGCACTGCAGCGCCGGCTCGGTGCCACCTCCCGGGTGCCGCGCTGGGCGGTGGCCTACAAATATCCGCCGGAGGAGGCGCAGACCACGCTGCTCGACATCCGGGTCAGCGTCGGACGTACCGGCCGGGTCACCCCGTTCGCCTACATGACCCCGGTCAAGGTCGCCGGGTCCACGGTGGGCTTGGCCACCTTGCACAACGCCTCGGAGGTCAAGCGCAAGGGTGTGTTGATCGGCGACACCGTGGTGATCCGCAAGGCCGGCGATGTGATTCCCGAGGTGCTCGGGCCCGTGGTCGATCTGCGCGACGGCACCGAGCGCGAGTTCGTCATGCCGACCCACTGCCCGGAATGCGGAACGCTGCTGGCGCCGGCCAAGGAAGCCGACGTCGACATCCGTTGCCCAAATTCGCGGTCCTGCCCGGCGCAGCTGCGCGAGCGGGTGTTTCACGTGGCCGGCCGCGGTGCCTTCGACATCGAGGCCCTGGGGTACGAGGCGGCGACGGCGCTGCTGAGTGCCGGGGTCATCACCGACGAGGGCGATCTGTTCACTCTCACCGAAGACGACCTGTTGCGCACCGAGCTGTTCACCACCAAGGACGGCGCACTGTCCAAGAACGGCCGGCAACTGCTGGCCAATCTCGACAAGGCCAAGGCTCAGCCGCTGTGGCGGGTGCTGGTGGCCTTGTCGATTCGCCACGTCGGACCGACCGCGGCCCGCGCGCTGGCCACCGAGTTCGGCAGCCTGGAGGCCATCACCGCGGCGTCCACCGAGCAGTTGGCGGCCGTCGAGGGAGTGGGCCCCACCATCGCCGCCGCGGTCACCGAATGGTTCGACGTCGACTGGCACCGCGCGATCATCGACAAGTGGCGGGCCGCCGGGGTACGGATGGCCGACGAACGCGACGCGAGCATCGAACGCACGCTGGAGGGGTGCAGCATCGTGGTGACGGGCTCGCTGACCGGCTTCTCCCGCGACGAGGCCAAGGAGGCGATCATCGCCCGCGGCGGCCGCGCGGCCGGTTCGGTGTCGAAGAAGACCGCTTACGTGGTGGCCGGTGACGCGCCCGGCTCGAAGTACGACAAGGCCGTCGAACTCGGGGTACCGATCCTGGATGAAGAGGGTTTCCGGGCACTGCTGGAAAATGGTCCGACGGCCCCGGAAGCCGCCGAAAACGACGCACCCGAAGGTACTCCCGCGCAGGATTAGCGCAGCAGCGTCGCCACGATCCCGGCCAGATAACCCAGCCTGACCACTTCGGCGGGCAGGAAGGCCGGACCGCCGGTACGGCCCAGTACGACGGCGGTGCGCGGGTTGCCCAACGGCGCGGCCGCCAGGGCGACATCCATCTCCCGCCATACCGCCGGCACCCAGGCGGCGGTGATGTCCAGGGCGGCCGCCTGCTCGATCGGCAGCCACGGCACCGCGCCGACGTCGGTCTCGGGGGTTCCTGGGCTGCCCGCGAGGCGACGGAACGTCCCGTCGTCTCCGTCGCTGCGTACCACCGTGCACCAGCTGACCCGCAGCACCCGCGGCGCTTCGTCGGCCAGCTTCTGCAACTTGGCGCTGCGGTCACCGGCCGCCGCGACGTGGTCGATGAGCTCGAGTTCACGGTGCGCATCCAGCAGCCCGGTGTGCGGGCGGACACTGTGCACCCGAACCCCGGGCAGCCGTTCGGCGGCCGTGATCAGCACATCGGGCATCGCTCCCTGCGGCAGTTCGACCACCAGGTCGTCGATTGCCGCACCGCTGCCGCGTTCCACAACGTCCAGCGACAAGATGTCGGCGCCTACCGAGCCCAGACCCACGGCCAGCGACCCCAGGCTGCCGGGGCGGTCGTCGAGTTCGACACGCAGCAGATAGGAAGGCATGGGCAAACCTTCCCACAGCGTGCCCTGGCCCGCCGAGAGTGAGTCTGACTTCACGCTCGCCACCACACGCTGGCTTTACGTTCGACGCGAGCGGGCGACTGATCCGATGGCGTCGGCCCGCAGCGCCCGGCTTCGCCGCGCTTGCGACCGACGCTAGGCTTTGCACCCGTGTCCCAGATCTCCCGTGACGACGTAGCTCACCTGGCCCGGTTGGCCCGGCTGGCGCTGACCGACGCCGAGTTGGACGGCTTTGCCGGCCAGCTCGATGCGATCCTGACCCATGTCAGCACGATTCAGGCTGTCGACGTCACCGGCGTCGAGGCGACCGATAACCCGCTCAAGGACGTCAACGTCACCCGGCCGGACGAGATTGTCGCCGGGTTGAGCCAGGCCGAGGCGCTGGCCGCCGCGCCGCGCGCCGCCGAGAACCGCTTCGCGGTCCCGCAGATCCTGGGGGAGAGCCAGTGAGTGAGCTGATCCGATCCGACGCGGCCACCCTGGCGACCAAGATCGCCGCCCGTGAGGTGTCCTCGGTCGAGGTCACCCGCGCCCACCTCGACCAGATCGCGGCCACCGACGACCGGTACGGAGCCTTCCTGCACGTCGGTGCCGACGAAGCCCTGGCCGCAGCGGAGGCCGCCGACAAGGCGATCGCCGCCGGCGAGGCGCCCTCGGCGCTGGCCGGGGTCCCGTTGGCGCTCAAGGACGTGTTCACCACCGTCGACGCGCCCACCACCTGCGGATCGAAGATCCTGGAAGGCTGGCGGGCCCCCTATGACGCGACCGTCACGGCGCGGCTGCGCGCAGCGGGCATCCCGATCCTGGGCAAGACCAACATGGACGAGTTCGCGATGGGCTCCTCCACGGAGAACTCCGCCTACGGTCCGACCCGCAACCCGTGGGATGTCGAGCGAGTGCCGGGCGGCTCGGGCGGCGGCAGTGCCGCGGCGCTGGCGGCCTTCCAGGCGCCGCTGGCCATCGGCACCGACACCGGCGGCTCGATTCGCCAGCCGGCCGCGTTGACCGCGACCGTCGGCGTCAAACCCACCTACGGCACCGTGAGTCGCTACGGATTGGTGGCCTGCGCGTCGTCGCTGGACCAGGGTGGGCCGTGCGCACGCACCGTGGCCGACACCGCGCTGCTGCACTCGGTGATCGCCGGGTATGACCCGCGCGACTCCACCTCCCTGGACGTAGCGGTGCCCGACGTCGTGGGTGCCGCACGCGCCGGGGCCACCGGTGATCTGTCGGGGGTGCGGATCGGGGTGGTGCGTCAGCTGCACAGCGGCGAGGGCTACCAGCCGGGTGTGTTGGCGTCGTTCAACGCCGCCGTCGAACAGTTGAAAGCGCTGGGCGCGCAGATCTCCGAAGTGGACTGCCCGCACTTCGACTACTCGCTGAGCGCCTACTACCTGATCCTGCCCTCGGAGGTGTCGTCCAACCTCGCCCGCTTCGACGCGATGCGCTTCGGGCTGCGGGTCGGCGACGACGGCACCCACAGCGCCGAGGAAGTGATGGCGCTGACCCGCGCGGCCGGCTTCGGCCCGGAAGTCAAGCGCCGCATCATGCTCGGCACCTACGCGCTGTCGGCCGGCTACTACGACGCCTACTACAACCAGGCGCAGAAGGTGCGCACGCTGATCGCTCGCGACCTGGACGAGGCGTACAAGTCGGTGGACGTGCTGATCTCGCCGACGACGCCCACCACAGCGTTCCGGCTGGGGGAGAAGGTCGACGACCCGCTGGCGATGTACCTGTTCGACTTGTGCACGCTGCCGCTGAACCTGGCCGGACACTGCGGCATGTCGGTGCCGTCCGGGCTCTCCGGCGACGACGGGCTGCCGGTAGGCCTGCAGATCATGGCGCCGGCGCTGGCCGATGACCGGCTGTACCGGGTGGGCGCGGCCTATGAAGCCGCCCGCGGGGAGCTGGCCAGCGCGCTGTAACTCGCCGAGCCTGTCGTTGGCGCGGAAAAGTTCGAGTGGAGCTCTCGCTAATTACAGCCTCGGGGTGGGCGACCCGGCAAGATGGGCACTATGCGGATCGGAGTGCTCACCGGCGGCGGCGACTGTCCCGGATTGAACGCGGTGATCAGGGCGGTGGTGCGCACCTGCGACGCCCGCTATGGCTCCACGGTGGTCGGATTCCAAGACGGCTGGCGTGGCCTGTTGGAGAACCGGCGAATCCAGCTGGCCAACGACGACCGCAACGACCGGCTGCTGGCCAAGGGTGGCACCATGCTCGGGACCGCCCGGGTGAACCCCGACAAGTTGCGCGCCGGCCTGGACCAGGTGAAGCAGACCCTCGATGACAACGGCATCGACGTGCTTATCCCGATCGGGGGTGAGGGCACCTTGACTGCGGCGCACTGGTTGTCGCAGGAGAACGTCCCGGTGGTCGGGGTGCCCAAGACCATCGACAACGACATCGACTGCACCGACGTCACGTTCGGCCACGACACCGCGCTGCAAGTGGCCACCGACGCCATCGACCGGCTGCACTCCACCGCCGAATCTCACCAGCGGGTGATGCTGGTCGAGGTGATGGGTCGCCACGCCGGCTGGATTGCGCTGAGCGCGGGCCTGGCCACCGGTGCCCACATGACGCTGATTCCCGAACAACCCTTCGACGTAGAAGAGGTGTGCCGGCTGGTCAAGCAGCGCTTCCAGCACGGGTCCTCGCACTTCATCTGCGTCGTCGCCGAAGGCGCCAAGCCCGCTGCCGGCTCCATGGAGCTACGGGCCGGCGGCGTCGACGAGTTCGGCCACGAGCGGTTCACCGGTGTTGCCGCCCAGCTGGCTGTCGAAATCGAAAGGCGCGTCAAGAAGGAAGTCCGCACCACGGTGCTGGGCCACGTGCAGCGTGGCGGCACCCCGACCGCCTACGATCGCGTGCTCGCGACTCGATTCGGGGTCAACGCCGCGGATGCCGCCCACGCCGGCGAATACGGAATGATGGTGTCACTGCGTGGCCAGGAGATCGGCAGGGTGGCGTTGGCCGACGCGGTTCGACAGCTCAAAGTGGTGCCGCAGAGCCGCTACGACGATGCGGCGGCGTTCTTCGGCTGACCCGCGTGTGGCGTGACAACGTGGCGAAATGGCCTCACAATGGTGAAGTTGTGCTTCGTGTTGCCTGATTGGCTAAAGGCTGGGGGTGGGGTATGGGGAAGATGGCGTTGTCTGCGGCGGTGCTGTGCGGTCTGCCGATGGGGCTGGTGCTGTCGATACCGGCCCACGCCAGCGGTGACCTGATCGGCGATTACGTCACCGACCACGGTGGCGATGTCTGCGCATTGATCAACGACCAGCCGAATCTGGCGGGAGTCCGGCACGCGGTCGATCACATCTTGGCGACCAGCGGTCTGCCGGAGGATCAGACCGGGCGACTGCTGGCAGGGTCGGTGATTGCCGACTGTCCCGAAGACGGTGTGTTGGTCGAGGAATTCGTCTTGTACGTCAAGCGGCGCCAGCAGCAGCAGTAGTTAGGGCGGTCGGCGATCATCGGTCACAGGTCACTCGGGTCGTCGGGCACGTCGACGGCGTAGTCGGCCAGTACCTCCAGCGCGACCACTTCCAGGGTGCGTTCATGGGTGGCGGCCAGCACCACGGGTGCGGCGCAGCCGTCGCGGTGGGCGCGCAACCAGTTCAGCGCGGTGACGCACCAGCGATCGCCTGGAACCAGCCCAGGGAACCGGTAGGCCGGCATCGGCGTGGACAGGTCGTTGCCGATCGAGCGCTGGTGTTCCAGGAATTCGCCGGTGACGACGGCGCAAATCGTGTGCAGCCCGATGTCCTCGGGCCCTGACGAGCAACAGCCGTCGCGGTAGAAGCCGGTGATCGGGTCGCTGCCGCACGGCTCCAGCGGGCCGCCCAGTACGTTGCGGTCGGGCATGGGGCACAGTCTAGGGCGGTGTCACCTACCGTGAGGTATGACCGAGCGGAACCGTGAGCGGTTGTGGGCGCATATCGACGGCATCTACCGGCAGATCTGCGAGCACCCGTTCGTCACCGGGTTGACCAAGGGAACCTTGGGGCGCAACCAGTTTCGCTACTACCTGGTACAGGACGCGCACTACCTGCGCGGCTATGCGCGGGCACTGGCGATCTGCGCGGCCAAGGCGCCGATCGAGTCGGAGCTGACGATGTTCGCCGAGCACGCCGGCGCGGCGATCACCGCCGAGGCCGAGCTGCATGCCGGCCTGCTGGCGGATCTGGGGCTCGACGTCGAAGCTGCCGCCGCATTGCCGATCGCCCCGACGACCCAGGCCTACACCAGCTATCTGCTGGCGGTCACCGCATCCGGTTCCTACGCCGAGGCCGTCGCCGCCGTGCTGCCCTGCTACTGGGTCTACGCCCGGGTGGGCGAGCACCTGCAGCGCCACGGCTCACCGGAGCCGCTGTTCCAGCGCTGGATCGATACCTACGCGGGCCAGGAGTATCAGGCGGTGGTCGAGGCGGTGCTCGCCGTCACCGACCGCATCGGTACACATCTGCCGGCAGCGGAGTGGGAGCTGATGCGCCGGCATTTCCACACCGCCGCCCGGTATGAATGGATGTTCTTCGACGCCGCCTACCGGATGGAGGACTGGCCGGTGTGACCAAGTCTGGTTGAGGGGGTCACCTAGACTTTGCGCCATGACCGCTGCTGTCGCTGAACTGCTCGATTACGACGACGTCATCGCCCGCTTCGACCCCGTGCTGGGCCTGGAAGTGCACGTCGAGCTGTCTACGGCCACCAAGATGTTCTGCGGATGCTCGACCGAGTTCGGTGCCGAACCCAACACCCAGGTGTGCCCGGTGTGTCTGGGACTGCCCGGTTCGCTGCCGGTGCTCAATGCCGCCGCGGTCGAATCGGCGATCCGGATCGGGCTGGCGCTGAACTGCGAGATAGCCTCCTGGTGCCGGTTCGCCCGGAAGAACTACTTCTATCCCGACCAGCCGAAGAACTACCAGATCTCCCAGTACGACGAGCCGATCGCATTCAACGGTTACCTGGACGTGCCGCTGGAAGACGGGTCGGTATGGCGGGTGGACATCGAGCGCGCCCACATGGAGGAGGACACCGGCAAGCTCACCCACGTGGGCAGCGACACCGGTCGCATCGAGGGCGCCAGCGAATCCCTGGTCGACTACAACCGGGCGGGCGTGCCGCTGATCGAGATCGTCACCAAACCGATCACCGGGGCAGCTGAACGTGCACCGCAGATCGCTCGGGCTTATGTGACGGCGCTGCGGGATCTGCTGCGGGCCTTGGACGTTTCGGACGTGCGGATGGACCAGGGTTCGATGCGCTGCGACGCCAACGTGTCGCTGAAGCCCACCGGGGCAGCCGAATTCGGCACCCGAACCGAGACCAAGAACGTTAACTCGCTCAAGAGTGTCGAGGTGGCGGTGAGCTACGAGATGCGACGCCAAGGCGCGGTGCTGACCGGCGGCGGCACCGTCGTTCAGGAGACCCGGCACTTCCACGAAGCCGGCTACACCAGCCCGGGGCGAGCCAAAGAGACCGCGGAGGACTACCGCTACTTTCCCGAGCCGGACCTGGAGCCGGTGGCGCCGAGCGCGGAATGGGTCGATCAGCTGCGCGGCACCATCCCGGAGCTGCCGTGGCTGTCGCGCAAGAAGATTCAGGACGAGTGGGGCGTCTCCGATGAGGTGATGCGCGACCTGGTCAACGCGGGAGCGGTCGAGTTGGTGTCCGCCACCGTGTCGGCCGGAGCATCCAGCGAGGCGGCCCGGGCCTGGTGGGGAAACTTCCTGGTGCAGAAGGCCAACGAGGCCGGTGTCGAACTCGATGCCCTGGCGATCACGCCCGAGCAGGTGGCTGCCGTGGTGGCTCTGGTGGAATCGGGCGAGCTGTCCAACAAGCTGGCCCGGCAGGTGGTCGAAGGGGTGCTCGCCGGCGAGGGGGAGCCCGCCCAGGTGATGGCCGACCGGGGCCTCGTCGTGGTGCGTGACGACTCGGTTATCCAAGCGGCGATCGACGAAGCCCTAGCTGCCAATCCCGATGTGGCCGAGAAGATTCGGGGTGGCAAGGTGCAGGCCGCCGGCGCCATCGTCGGTGCGGTCATGAAAGCCACCAAGGGTCAGGCCGACGCCGCCCGGGTGCGGGAATTGGTGCTGGCCGCCTGCGGCGGGTAGTCCCTGGCTGCCTCAGCCGGCGGTAGCGCGGCGAGTCAGCGGAAGGTGGCGCGAGCCCTGGTGGTCGCGGTGGTCGAAGATGAACTGCAGCCACCGAAAGTCGATCAACATTGCGTGGTCATCCTTTTCGCTCGTCGGGCGAGTATGCGGCTGCGGTGACGTTCTGCGTAAGTCACTGCTTTCGACCCGTTGAAACCCAAGGTAAGCCCGATATTTAAGGCGTCCGGGCGGAGTCAGTAATACTTCTGTGAGAACCGATCGGGTTGGTGCTGACCCGATGGCGCGATCTAACTGGTGTCGAACAGGCCGTCGAGCGGTCACGAAAAGCCACCACGGGTCCAAAAAGCCGCACCGTGTGACCCCCGAGGGGGCCACACGGTGCGGTTGAGCAATCTAGAGGTGGAGCGATTTAGAGCAGGCCGTCCAGGATGTCGCTGCTGCCGTCCCAGCCGAGGGCCATCGCGATGGACTGGGAGAACTCCACCATGGATGCGATCGGGCCGACCGCGACTCCCGGCAGGCTGAAGAGGTCCATCGGTTCGCCCAGCGCATCGGTTCCGGCGCCCATACCGATGACGTCGAAGATCGAGCCACCCGAGCTGAGCAGTCCGCCCACGTTCAGATTCAGCTCGGTGATGTATGTGGGCAAGTCGAGCAGGGTCAGGGCGGGCAGGGTGATCCCCAACTGGTCCAGGATCGGCATCAGGTCGACCTCGCCGTAGCCGTTGAGATAGGCATTGACGATGTTGGCCGGCATGTCGGTCAGATTCTGCAGTGCGGCGTCCCAGTCCGGGTCACCACCGGTCAGCGCCGCGGAGATGTTGGTGAGGTCCTCGTTGACCTGCAGCACCGGGCTGAGCATGGTGCTGATCTGCCCGATCAAAACACCGCTCAGCGGGGAACCGGCGAAGTTCAACACCGCCGCAACCAGGGGCACCGCACTCTCGTCCAGACCGAGGGATTCGACGATGCCCGGCAAGACGGTCGCATCTGTGAGCATCCCGAACAGGGTGCTGTGATCGATGATGCCGGCGAGCAGCCCGTCGGTGGCCTTGACGACGTCATCCAGCGATTGGTACAGCGTGTCGGTGGCACCGCCCTCGGGAAGGAACGGTCCGAACAGGGCGCCGGGGACGGCTGCGGTGTCATCGGTCGCCGGTGCGCCGAACAGGGCCGTCAGGTGATTCTGAATGTCCGTGCTGACGTCGGCGAAGGTCAGCGAGCCGTCGGCCAGGCCCTGGATGTAGCCGATCTGGTTGGCCAGCTGCTGCTGCAGGCCCGCGAACGGCGCCGCGGAGAAGTGGTTCCAGATGTCGGTGGCGTTGGCCTCGGCGGTCTGCAAGACGGCGTCCCAGCTGGCCGTCAGCTGCACCGCATGGGTGTGCGGGGCCGGCCGGGCGGGCAGGGGAGCGACGGCCGTCGTGGCGGCCACTGCACCGGCTCCGATGAGCGCGACGCTTGCAGCGACCCAGGGGGCGGGGGCACGGTGTTGCATTGGTCTCCTAGTTACGTAAGCGTGACGACTGCCACGGCAACGAAAGGTTACTTGAAAGTAGGTTAGGCGCAAGCGAACTGGCCGCTAACAAAATCCGAGGTCGCCCCGTGTTTTGCCTGGACAATCCCGGTGTATCGCGACCTCAACCGGATGATTGACAGAGAATTCTTAGAAACTTAGTAGCGTGAAATGGAACGTCGAACCTCGATAGTGGACCGAAGTGTTGCGTTGAAGACCGTTCCGTGGCCCGCGGGCCGAGTTGAATCCACGTCCGGTGTGAGCCGACGGAGGTCAGGCCGACGCCGGCTGGACCTGCCGGTAGTTAATCACCGGTTGGAAACGGGAAGGGGCCGAGCGGGCCTCAAACCTGAGACAAAACCATTACTCCCGTGGCTGTTTTCTAGGTGATTTCATAGCGTCTCGCGTCATGCGCTCTATCGTGTCGCGACCGCCGATGAATCCGGTGCCGGTGTAGTGAGCCTGTCCCGTCGCAGTTTCCTCCAGGCCGGAGTGGCCGCTGCCGTCGGCGCTGCCGCTGGTTTGGGCTCCCGCGTGGCGCATGCCGAACCGGCGGCGCTGCTGGCGTCGAATCCGACCGGCACCACCTTGGATGTGGTCAGCACGCCGGGCATGGCCCAAGCGGGTGGCTATCGGCCGCTGGTCGCCGGCAGCGGGTGGCCGTTGTACATCCGCCAAGAGCTGGCCACCGCGGGCTCCGCGCGCGAGATGGCCCGCACCGCGTTGACGGCGTTCGTCCAGGTCACCGATCTACACCTCACCGACGCGCAGAGTCCGGCTCGGTTCGAGTTCGTCCACCCGTTCATCTCCTCGGCTTACCGGCCGCACGAGACCTTGACCACCCAGGGTGCGGTCTCGCTGGTGAAGCAGCTCAACGCGCTTCCCGGCGGGCCGTTCACCGGCCGACCATTCGATTGCTTGGTCTCCACCGGGGACAACACCGACAACAAAGAGCTGATCGAACTCGACTGGTTTCTGACGGTGATGTCGGGCGGGTCGATCTTCCCCAACACCGGTGCACCGGATCGCTATGAAGGGGTGCAGGCGCACGGCTCGTCGGATTACTGGCTGGCCGAGTCGCCCTATTGGGATAGCTACAAGGGCAAGGGATTTCAGCAGATTCCGGGTTTTCTCTCTGCTGCGATTTCCGGGCATGTCAGCCCGGGCCTGCGCATGCCCTGGTACTCGGTGGTGGGCAACCACGATGAACAGCTGCTCGGCACCGTTCCCAACGGTCTGCTGGACTGGATGTACACCTCGCCGATCAAATTCGATCTGCCGCATAGCGATCCCTCGGCGATCGCCATCGCCAAGGCGCTGTGCGCCGATCCCTCGCAGCTCGTCCCGATCCTGCTGCAGCTCAAGTCCGGCGGCCCGTTCCTGCCTGCAACGGTGGATCAACGACGCATGCCATTCACGTTGAGCCAGTACGTTCGTCGGCACTTCGAGCCCGCCATCACCGGTCCCGGACCGGTCGGGCATGGATTTACCGATCCAGATGGGCCCACCTGGTACACCTTCCAGGTGGCAACCGGGGTGCTCGGTATCGCGATGAACACCACCAACGATCTTGGCCTGTCGGCCGGCTCGATCAACGAGAGTCAGTTGCGGTTCGTTCTCGAACAGATCGACGCGCACCCAGACCAGCTGGTGATTCTGTTCAGCCACCACACCTCGCGGACCATGAACATCGGCCTACCGGATCCGAATCATCCCGGCGAGAAGCTCTATACGGGCGCATCGCTCGTCGCGGCACTGCTGGAGCGGCCGAACGTGATCGCGTGGGTGAATGGGCACACTCACACCAACGAGATGATCCCGCACAAGGGCCCCACCCCGAAGCAGAGCTTCTGGGAGATCAACACGGCCAGCCACATCGACTACCCGCAGCTGGCCAGGATCATCGAAGTCACCGACAATCACGACGGCACGCTGAGTCTGTTCACCCCGTTGGTCGAGGCCCAGGCGCCGTTCACCGCGGATCCCAGCGATCTGAGTCCCACCGGTCTGGCCAGCCTGTATCGCGAGCTGTCGTACAACGACCTGCACCGCAAGGATGCCCGTCTGGGCGCCGTGGCGGACCGCAACTGCGAGTTGCTGCTTGCCCATCCGCTGCACTGACCGCGCAACGCAAAAGTGGCCCCCTTCGCGGTGCAGGGGGCCACTTCTGTGTTGACCGGATTTACACGCTGATGCCGAAGATGTCGGTCACCAGCGAGGCGATGGTGTCGGCCTCGTCGCCCAAGGGGCTGCCCACGCCGTCCCAGCCGAGCGTCATGGCGATGATCTCCTGCAGGCTTTGGAACGCGCCCAGCAGTCCGACGCCTTGACCCTCAATCTCCAGCGGGAAGCCCATGAGACCGGTGGTCAGTCCGAGGCCGTTGATGATCGAGCCGCCGATACCGGGCGAACTGCCGTCGGAGATCTCGTTGATGAAGCCCTCGACGTCGGTACCGGTGACACCGGGCGACAGCAGCCCGCCGAAGGTGTAGCTGAGCGCGGTGACGTCCAGGTCCGCGGGCAGCAGGCCGGCCTCGGTCAGGCTGGGCAGTAGCGCATCCAGGTTGAGGGTGGCCCCGTTGAGGAGCCCGCCGACCATGTTGGCAGGGATGTTGGCCACGTCCTGCAGTGCCGCGGTCCAGTCCGGGTCGTCGCCGGACAGCGTGGTGCTGATCTCGCTGACGCTGTTGCCCAGCGCCACCAGCGGCGCGATCGACGGGCCGATCGCGCCGATCAACACCCCGCTGAGGGGTGACGCCAGGAAGGAGAGAATCGGCGTGAGCTCGTCGGTGGTGAGCGGGAAGTCCTCGGGCATGTACTGGGGCATCACCAGCGTGACCAGTGCCTGCAGCGCGTCGTTGCTCAGCAGCAGCGGGGACATCGGCAGGTCGGTCGCCATGTTGGGCTGCACGATCGCCTCAAAGACCGCTTGCGGGTCGATCGACGTGCCATTCATGAGGTCGGCGATCAGCTGTTGGGCGGCGACGCCCGGCACCGCGGACATGTGGTCCCACAGCGTGCTGGCGTTGTCCTTGGCGGTGGCGAAGACGTCCTGCCACGCGCCGAACGGGTCGAAGTCAGCGGTCAGTGCCACAGCGGAGTGCGTAGCGGTCAGGCCGGGCAGCGGAACGGTGACCGGGGTGGCGGCGACGGCGCCGGCGCCGATGAGCGCGACGCCTGCTGCGACCCACGGAGCGGGGGCAAAGTGTTGCATTGGTCTCCTAGTTACGTAAGCGTGACGGCTGCCACGGCAACGAAAGGCTACTTGAAAGTAGCTTATGTGCAAATGAACTGACTGCTAACAAATCCCAAGGTCATCCCAAATGCTCCCTCTGTGACCTGGGGTTATTTATGTTCGAGAAAAATGATTGACAGAGAATTCTCAGAAACTTAGTTGCGCCAGGCGGAAGGGCGGCGGCTCCGAGTGGACCAAAGTGGTGTCTGGGAGTCTTGCGGCCGCGGATGAATCGACGCCGCGGGCAGCGCGAAGCTGATACTGATCGGGGCCTCGCGGACGCGGAGGTGTGGCACAGAGCGTGCCCGACGGGCGCCTAGTCCTTGTCGTCGTTGGCGCGCGGGAACCCGCCGCCAGACGGGAACAGCGGGAAGACCACGTCGTCAAGCTTCTCGGCATCCCCGGCGGTCTTGTTCACCGTCGCGCCCCAGACGTTGCCGTCCGGCGACATCTTGACCGCCCAGACGTGGCCGTGGGTGTCTTGGCGCATGACCTCGGGTTCGCTGGTGACCGATCCGGTGCCGGCGGCCAGTCGCACAGCCACCGTCTGCTTGGTGTTGACCAGGTTGACCAGCACGATGCCATCCATCGCGGCGCAACCGGCGACGCCGGGCTTGTCCGGCCACGTCCACACGGTGGACACCCGGGAATCCTTGGTGATGCGCTGCAACCGGTCGCCGCTCGGCGTTCGGTCGGTGACGTAGAGCGAGCCGTCGACGTGGTCGATGCACAACCCGCCGCCGGCGCCCATGCCGCTCAGTGCGGTGGTGGGCGCGGCCTGGCCGATGGTGGTGGGTTGCTCGATGCGCAACACCTTGCCGGCGGTCGAACCGGGATCGGCGGCCGCGGCGGGATTGCCCGCGTCGCCGGTCAACACCACCAGGGTGGTCGGACTGGTGAAGATCAGCGCACCGGTATTGCCCGTCGCGCCCTTGGGGATCCCGGTCAGGATGTCCTTCGGGACGTCGCCGTCGGCGATGCGGATCACTCGGTTGTCGGTGGGCGTGCTGATGTAGGCATACATCAACCGGTCCTGCGTATAGGTAGGGGACAGCACGATGTCCATCAGGCCGCCGTCGCCGGCCGGGTCGACGCCGATGACGGTCTTCACCTTGGGTTCGGCGGACAGTGAGACTTCTTTGACCGCGCCGGTGGTCCGTTCGGCGACCAAGGCCGATTTGCTGTCGCCGTGCATGATCAGGCCGCTGGTGCTCTCGAGGCAGCCCTGCATCACACCGGGTGCCGGGCACTGTTTCGGGAATGGGTTGGCGGGCAGCGGTGGTGGCGGCGGGGGAGTCGTCGGCGGCGCCATCCCGCGCCGCGGCACGGTGGTGAACGGTTGAGACTGAGCGTCGTCGAAGTGTGCGCAGCCTGTCAGAACCAGGAGTGTCGCGCACAGTACGACAGGCACCCGGTGAACCACCCCGCGCATCCGCATGCCCGTCAGGTTACGGACACCGGGTTGGGTTTCGCCACGACGCCCGCCGCAGTGCTGCACCGGGCCGGATTCGATTCGCTAACGAAGCCGTTCAAATCCCCAATCCCGCCGGGGTTGCACTTACGCTGGCAGGGTGACCAGTCATGGCGAGGGCTCACACTGGCGTCGGCCGGGTGAGACTGCCGACGCAGGAAAAGGACGTCCCAAGTCGGCACGTCTGGTAGATCCGGAGGACGACATGCCATCACCGACTTATACCGGTGATTTCGAGACCGCGGCCATTCCGGCTTACGACCCCACCGGTGTTCGCCCGGTAGGCACCGGCTACCACCCGTTGCCCTACGCCGAGCCGCAGCCCAACCCCGGCCGCGTCGGAGTTGCCATCGGCGGCGACACCGACGCCGACGAGCCGTTCCGGGCGGTGGACCGGCGCGGTACCCAGGATCTCGGTCTGCTGGTTCTGCGGTTGGGTCTCGGTGTGCTGTTGGTGGCCCACGGGCTGCGTCAGCTGTTCGGGTGGTGGGGCGGTCAAGGGCTGGCCGATTTCAAGAGTTCCATCGCCGCGGCCGGCTACCAACACGCCGACATCCTGACCTACGCGGCAGGGGGCGGGCAGATCGCCGCCGGCCTGCTGCTGGTGCTCGGGCTGTTCACCCCGCTGGCCGCCGCCGGCGCGCTGGCGTACTTCATCAACGGCGTGCTCACCGGCGTCGCATCGCATAACCAGGGCCGGTTCGACCTTTTCCTGCCCGACGGCCACGAATACCACGTCATCCTGATCGTGGTGGCAGTGGCGATCGTGCTGGTCGGCCCCGGGCGGTACGGCCTCGACGGCGACCGCGGCTGGGCGCGGCGGCCCTTCATCGGATCGATCGCGGCCCTGGTGCTCGGAATCGCCGGGGGCATCGCGATGTGGGTGTTCCTCAACGGAGCCAACCCGCTGGGTTAGCACTGCGCTGGCGCGTCGCCGTCCCCTTGCTGCTGATTCAGCGATACGGGTTGGGCACCCGCCCGCCGCTGGCCTCGGTCAGCAGCGGCAGGGTGGCGAAACTTACCGCGGGCAACCGCACAATCTCGCCGTCGCGCAGGTGGGCCCGTGCCCACGATCCCCGGGTGAATCCCAATCCGTCGATGGCATCCCAACCCATCGAGCGGCGGCCGGTCAGGGTCCGCACGGTGATCTGCTGAGCGTCGGCCACAGTTCGCCACCGAGCGATCAGCACAGAGAGCAGGATCGGCAGCGCCAACAGGGGCGCGGTGACTGGCCAGGTCAACACGGGGATCAGCAGGCCGAGGGCCAGGAAGCCGACGGCGAAGTGGGCCATCGGCGAGATGCGGATCACCAGCGGTGCGGGATCGGGGGGAGGAGAGGCCACCCCCGCATGATGTCACCGCCGGCGTCATGCGACCCGTCGGGTGGCAGGCAGCGCCCCGGTAAAAATAAATATTGACTACTTATTTTATGTGTTGAATGATGGACGCGTGCCGCCGACCAAACCCCGCCGAACCCAGGCGGAGCGCACTGCCGAAACCCGGCATGCGCTGCTCAACGCGACGCTCGACGCGCTGGTAGAGGTTGGTTTCAAGGGAACCACCACGACCGAGGTAGCCCGCCGTGCCGGTGTCTCGGTGGGGGCGCTGCAGGGACATTTCCCGACCAAGGTCGGCCTGCTGACCGCCGCCATCGAGTTCTCGCTGAACCGCCGCATCGAAGAGTTCGAGGTGTTGATGGCGGGGCTGGACCCGTCCGCCGACAAGATCGATGAGGCCTTCGACCTGCTGTGGTCGATGTTTTCCGGTCCGACCTTCACTGCAACGCACGAGCTGTGGGTGGCGGCGCGCACCGACCGGGAGCTGGCGCCGGCGGTCATCGAAACCGATCGGCAGTTCGCCGAAGCCTGCGAGCGGGTCTACGACCAACTGCTCGGCCCGGCCGACCCCGCCGATGTCGGTGCCCCACGGTCGCGCATCGGCTTGCAGATGGCTTTCGTACTGATGAACGGCCTGGCGATGTCGCGGTCGATCGAGGGCCACGAACCGGTGGCCACCAACGACATTCTCGAAACTTTCAAGATGCTGGTTCGGCCACTGGCGACCGGCTTTGCAGGCCCCCAACCCGAGAGAGAGTCATGACCGCCAACGAGAACCGCCACCCGGCGGTACAGCCGCGTCGCATCCGGTTCAACTATCCGGTGGCAGCCCTGGACCGCCATTTCGTTCAGGGTGACCTGGTGATGAGCCACATGATCGCGCACCTGTCGGCGGTGTTCCCGGAGGGCGAGGACTTCTTCATTCGTTCGGTGCGTCGCTACGCCGACCAGATCACCGACCCCGACCTCAAAGATCAGGTGAAGGGATTCATCGGCCAGGAGGTCACCCACGGGCGCGAGCACCGTGCACTCAATGAGCGCCTGCACGAGATGGGTTACCCGACGCGCCGGATCGACCGGCTGGTGAACCGCCGCCAGGCGATCATCGAACGACGGTTCTCCCCGCTGACCTGCCTGGCCATCACCGCCGCACTCGAACATTTCACCGCCGTCTTCGCCGAGACCCTGCTGAGTGACGAGCGGGCCCAGGCCCTGCTCGGCACGACCGAAGTGCGGTCCATGCTGCTGTGGCATGCTATCGAGGAGTCCGAGCACCGCTCGGTGGCCTTCGACGTCTATCGCGCGGTCGGGGGCGATGAGACCCGGCGCATCCGGACGATGCGGATCATCCGCTTCAGTTTTCCCCTCGCCGTCGTGACGAACACCCTCATCTCGCTTTTCGCCGACCGGGCCGCCTATCACCCGGTGCGACTCGTCCGCAGCTTTGCGGCCCTGCGGCACTCGCCGTTCTTGACCCGCGCGGTCTTCCGCCGGCTGGGGGAGTACCTGCGGCCGGGCTTCCATCCCGACGACCAGGACAACGCCGCGCTGCTGGAGCACTGGGAAGCGGAACTGTTCGGCGAGCAGGGATCGCTGGTCGACCACCTGAACTGAGTGCTCGCTCATTTGACGCTGGGTCGGTCCAGCGGCTACCGTCGTGTGCTATGGACAACGGCATGCTCGTAGTAGCCCACTGCGCGTTGGTTGTTGCCTGAACTTCCAACACCGACGCGCAACCCTCGTGCAGCAGCTGAGCTGGCGGGGGTTTTTTGTTGCCAGCAGTCTCCAAAGACACAGTCGTCGAAGACAAAGAGGAAACCGTGAGCGCACCCACCACGCGACCGCCGGAGCGGTCGGCACCGTCGCAAGCCGCCAACGGGGCTAAGTCCGTTGATAAGGCCCCGGACGCAGCTTCAGACAAGGCCAAATCACCCGCCAAGCGGGTCCCGCCGGAGCAGATGACCGGTGCCCAATCGGTGATCCGTTCGCTGGAAGAGCTCGACGTTGACGTGATCTTCGGCATCCCCGGCGGCGCGGTGCTGCCGGTCTACGACCCGCTGTTCGACTCGAAGAAGCTGCGTCACGTGCTGGTCCGCCACGAGCAGGGCGCCGGGCACGCGGCCAGCGGCTATGCGCACGCCACCGGACGGGTCGGGGTGTGCATGGCTACCTCGGGGCCGGGGGCCACCAACCTGGTCACCCCACTGGCCGACGCGCAGATGGACTCCATCCCGGTGGTCGCGATCACCGGTCAGGTCGGCCGTCAGCTGATCGGCACGGATGCCTTCCAGGAAGCCGACATCTCCGGCATCACCATGCCGATCACCAAGCACAACTTCCTGGTGCGTAGCGGTGACGACATCCCGCGCGCGCTGGCCGAGGCATTCCACATCGCGGCAAGCGGACGGCCCGGAGCAGTTCTCGTTGACATCCCCAAGGATGTGCTGCAGGGCCAGTGCACGTTCGCGTGGCCGCCGCGGCTGGACCTGCCCGGCTACAAGCCCACCACCAAGCCGCACAGCCGGCAGGTCCGCGAGGCCGCCAAACTGATCGCGGCCGCGAGCCGGCCGGTGCTCTATGTCGGTGGCGGCGTGATCCGCGGGGATGCCTGCGAGGAACTGGCCGAGCTGGCCGAGCTGACCGGCATCCCGGTGGTCACCACCTTGATGGCCCGCGGCGCGTTCCCGGACAGCCACCGCCAGCACCTGGGCATGCCCGGTATGCACGGCACGGTCGCGGCGGTGGCCGGGCTGCAGCGCTCGGATCTGCTGATCACCCTGGGCGCCCGATTCGACGACCGGGTTACCGGCCAGCTGGATTCGTTCGCCCCGGATGCCAAGGTGATTCACGCCGACATCGACCCCGCCGAGATCGGCAAGAACCGGCACGCCGACGTCCCGATCGTCGGTGACGTCAAGGCCGTCATCACCGAGCTGCTCGAGGTGCTTCGCCACGAGAAGCTCGCGTTGGACCTGACCGACTGGTGGACCTACCTCGACGGCCTGCGTTCCACCTACCCGCTGAGCTACGGGCCGCAGAGCGACGGCAGCCTGTCGCCGGAGTTGGTCATCGAGACGCTGGGCCGCATCGCCGGACCCGACGCGCTCTATGTTGCCGGCGTCGGCCAGCACCAGATGTGGGCCGCGCAGTTCGTGAAGTACGAGAAGCCGCGCACCTGGCTGAACTCCGGCGGCCTGGGCACCATGGGCTTCTCGATCCCGGCGGCCATGGGCGCCAAGATGGGCCGCCCGGACGCCGAGGTGTGGGCGATCGACGGCGACGGCTGCTTCCAGATGACCAACCAGGAGTTGGCCACCTGCGCGATCGAGGGCATCCCGATCAAGGTTGCGTTGATCAACAACGGCAACTTGGGCATGGTGCGGCAGTGGCAGACCCTGTTCTACGGGGAGCGCTACAGCCAGACCGATCTGGCCACCCACTCCCACCGCATCCCCGATTTCGTGATGCTGGCCGAAGCGCTGGGCTGTGTCGGATTGCGTTGCGAGCGTGAGGAAGACGTCGAAGACGTGATCAATCAGGCGCGGGCGGTCACCGACCGGCCGGTGGTGATCGACTTCATCGTCGGCGCGGACGCGCAGGTGTGGCCGATGGTGGCCGCCGGCACCAGCAACGACGAGATCCAGGCTGCACGCGGCATCCGGCCGCTGTTCGACGACGAGAACAACGAGGGGCACGCGTGATGGCGACAGGTTGGAAGACCCACACCCTGTCGGTGCTGGTCGAGGACAAGCCGGGTGTGCTCGCGCGGGTGGCGGCACTGTTCTCCCGCCGCGGCTTCAACATCGAGTCGCTGGCAGTCGGTGCCACCGAGACCAAGAACATGTCGCGGATGACGATCGTGGTCTCGGTGGAGGACACCCCGCTGGAGCAGATCACCAAGCAGCTCAACAAGCTGATCAACGTCATCAAGATCGTCGAGCAGGAGGAGGACAACTCCGTCTCCCGCGAGATCGCGCTGATCAAGGTCCGCGCCGATGCCAGTACGCGTGGACAGATCGTCGAGGCGGTGAACCTGTTCCGCGCCAGGGTGATCGATGTCTCTCCGGAGTCGTTGATCATCGAGGCCACCGGCACGCCGGCCAAGTTCGATGCGCTACTGCGGGTGCTGGAGCCCTATGGCATCCGCGAGATCGTCCAATCGGGTCTCGTATCGTTGTCTCGCGGTCCGCGCGGCATCGGCACGACCAAATAGTCCCCCAGAAAAAGCCAGTAAAGATAGTAAGGAAGAAAACCAGTGGCAGTTGAGATGTTCTACGACGACGACGCTGACCTGTCGATCATCCAGGGCCGCAAGGTCGGCGTGATCGGTTACGGCAGCCAGGGACACGCGCACTCGCTGAGCCTGCGCGACTCCGGTGTGCAGGTGAAGGTGGGCCTCAAGGAAGGGTCGAAGTCGCGCGCCAAGGTCGCCGAGCAGGGCCTCGAGGTCGACACCCCCGCCGAGGTCGCCAAGTGGGCGGACGTGATCATGGTGCTGGCCCCCGACACCGCCCAGGCCGAGATCTTCACCAATGACATCGAGCCGAACCTGGTGGCGGGCAACGCGCTGTTCTTCGGCCACGGCCTCAACATCCACTTCGGCCTGATCAAGCCGGCCGCCGACATCACCGTCGGGATGGTCGCGCCCAAGGGCCCGGGCCACCTGGTGCGCCGGCAGTTCGTCGACGGCAAGGGCGTGCCCTCGCTGATCGCGATCGCGCAGGACCCCAACGGCGAGGGTGAGGCATTGGCCTTGTCGTACGCCAAGGGCATCGGCGGCACCCGGGCCGGCGTCATCAAGACCACCTTCAAGGAAGAGACCGAGACCGACCTGTTCGGTGAGCAGGCCGTGTTGTGCGGTGGCACCGAAGAACTGGTCAAGGCCGGCTTCGAGGTCATGGTCGAGGCGGGTTACGCCCCGGAGATGGCCTACTTCGAGGTGCTGCACGAGCTCAAGCTGATCGTCGACCTGATGTATGAGGGTGGCATCGCCCGGATGAACTACTCGGTGAGCGACACCGCGGAGTTCGGCGGCTACCTGTCGGGTCCGCGGGTGATCGACGCCGACACCAAGCAGCGGATGCGCGACATCCTGTCCGACATCCAGGACGGCACCTTCGTCAAGCGCCTGGTGGCTAACGTCGAGGGCGGCAACAAGGAACTCGAGCGTCTGCGCAAGGAGAACGCGGAGCACCCCATCGAGGTCACCGGCAAGAAGCTGCGCGACCTGATGAGCTGGGTGGACCGGCCGATCACCGAAACCGCCTAAGCGGCGGTGCTGTTTTCTCCTCGATAGTCGTTGGCCTACAACGGCTATCGAGGACAAGACGATCCCAAAGACGAGTGGCCCCTTCCTTGGAAGGGGCCACTCGCCGTTTGTGGTACTTACAGGCTGCCGAGCAAGCCGTCGAGCCAGGCCGACAGGTCCAGTTCCGAGAACAGGTTCGACAGGTCGAAGCTGTCGAACAGGTTCGACAGGTCGAAGCTGCCGAACAGGTTCGACAGGTCGAAGTTGGCCAGCAGGTCGCCGAGGCCGCTGAAGAGGCCGGATATGTCGAAGTTGGCCAGCAGGTCGCCGAAGCCGCTGAAGAGGCCGGATATGTCGAAGTTGGCCAGCAGGTCGCCGAAGCCGCTGAAGAGGCCGGATATGTCGAAGTTGGCCAGCAGGTCCCCGAAGCCGCTGAAGAGGCCCGACAGGTCGAAGTTGCCCAGCAGGTCCCCGAAACCGCTGAAGAGGCCGGTCAGGTCAATGTTGCTCAGGAAACCGCTGAAGATGTCGGAGAAGTCGATATTGTTTAAGAGGTCGCTGAGGGCTCCGCCGAAGTCGACGTTGCTCAGCCAGTTGCCGAGGCCGCTGAAAATGCCGGAGAAGTCGATCTGGCTCAGGACGTCACCGAGCGCGCCGCTACCGTCGGCGGTGAGCTCGATGGCCGGCATGTGCAAGTTGGGCGGGGCGACGACCACGGGTGTTGCGGCAATTGCGCCGGCGCCGATGAGCGCGGCGCCCGCCAGGGCAAAGGGACGAAGGGTGATTGGCACGGTTTCTCCTTCAGGTGAAGTGTGACTTGTGTCACCATCGGGAGTCTCTATAACGCCCAACACAAGTTAGCTGAGGCTACAACAAACCTGGCATTCTGTCTCTAATTAACTGGGAAAAATCTGTGCGGCCTGTCGGTTCCGCAAAGCTGACGCGTTCGCTGGCGCCGAAATGGGCGCAGGCCGTCAGGGTGCCAGGCTCGGCAACCGGTCAATCCCGAACTCGCGGCGCAGCACGGTACGCGCGGCGTAGTAGCCGGCCATTCCGTGCACGCCCGCGCCTGGCGGTGTGGCTGCCGAGCACAGGTACACCCCGGGAATTGCTGTGGCCCAAGGGTTTACCCGAGGCGTTGGCCCGGCCAGCGCCCGCCACGCGCTGTTGCCTCCGGCGGAGATATCGCCGCCGACGTAGTTGGCATTGTGGTGTGCCAGCTGGGCTGCGGGCACCGATCGGACCGCGACCACGATGTCGCGGAAGCCGGGGGCGAATCGCTCGATGCCTGCGGTCACGGTCTCGGCCTGATCTCTGGTCGAGCCGGCCGGGACGTGGGCATAGGCCCACATCGGGCGGCGGCCAGCAGCATCGATGCGTGACGGATCGACCAGATGCGGTAGCGCCGCCAAGATCATCGGCTGCGGCGCGTGCCGGCCGGCGGCGATCGCGGCTTCGGCCTGGGCCATCTGTTTGCGGTCACCTCCGAGATGCAGCGTGGGCGCCTGCGCCAGGCGCGGATCGGTCCACGGCACCTCATCGGCGAGCACGAAGTCGACCTTGGCGGCCGCAGAGCCGAACCGGTAACGGCGCAGTGCCTTCGCATACCGGGCCGGTAGCGCGTCTCCGTAGATCGGCAGCAGCTCGGTCGGAGCGGTGTCGAACAGAACCACGCCACCGGGCGGCTTTCGCACCGGGTTATCGGTGGCCAGCTGGCCGCCGTGCGCGGTCAGGTCCGCGATGAGTGCATCGGTGATCGCCTGGCTGCCGCCGACCGGGATGGGCCAGCCGACCGTATGGCCAAGCGTTGCCAGCATCATGCCCGCGCCGGCCGACGTCACCGACGGCAGTCGCGAGATCGTGTGCGCGGCCACCCCGGTGTAGAGGGCGCGGGCATCGTCGCCGGACAGTGTCGCGTTCCAAGCTGGGCCGGCCTGCTCGGCCATCCGCAGCCCCAACCGGGCGACCGTCGCGATCCCGGACGGGACGGACCGTTTGTCGCCCAGCAGAAACTTCACTACGGCTTGGCTGTCGGCGACCAGTGGGCCGAGCAGCCGTCGCCAGGAGGAACCGTGCTCCAACTCTGCGCAGGTGCGATCCAGGTCCCGGTAGGCGATCGCTGCCGGCCGGTGATCCAGCGGATTTCCGTAGGAGATCTCGGGCGCCGTCAGCTGCACACCGCGGGCGGCCAGATCGAACTCGGTGAAGAACGGCGATGCCAGTCCGAGCGGGTGCACCGCTGAACAGATGTCATGGGTGACGTCACTGAATTCCAGATCGGCGGCAGTGCGCGCGCCGCCGCCGAACGTGGGCTGGGCTTCTAGAACCTGAACCGACAGGCCCGCGCGGGCACAGATGACGGCGGCGGCCAGGCCGTTGGGTCCACTACCGACGACGGTGACATCCATCCGTCGATAGTAGGGAGCGACCCGCGCTATGCGGCCAAATCGGGGCGCACCCCCAGCACTGGCTGCCGGACGCCGCCGTTGTCGAATTCGGGGCACCACGGCCGATGGCCGCGCTCATCTGGCCAGACCAGCTGCAATGCCCGCACACCGCTGCCGTAGAACGCGATTGCCACGTTCATGTGCGCGTCCGGATGCTCCACCGCAACCACCGCGAGCAGCGGACCGTCGGGTACTTCGATCCATTCGCCGGGCAGCGGCCGTCCGCCCGTCATCAAGTAGGCGGCCACACTGTGGAGCAAACGGGCGGTCCGATCCGGCGGCAGGCCCGTCACCAGCAGCTCAGGCAGGCCGTGTTCATGCAGGCCGACCGTGTAGGCGTACGGTGCCCGATCACTCTCTACGTATTGCACCGCCCAACCGTGTTTATCCACCGTGGCGCGAATGGAGTCCAGCCACTGCTCGACGGTGCTGTCCGGGTGATCGCATTTCCAGCACATAGGTGCCCCTTCCTGCGGGTCGATTTGACCCCAGGGTCCGCCGGGGGTCCGACAAGAAGTGGGCCCCGCGTCGCGAGATTGAACTCAGGCGGGTGAAATCGGCGCAGCGCCCGCCTCAGTGCAATCTCGGGGCGGGGGACGGGCCGGCCCGCTGCGCCCGGCTCCGCCGGGCTTGCGACCAGCGCTGTGCTGATGGTGGCCGGCCCGCTGCGCCCGGCTCCGCCGGGCTTGCGACCAGCGCTGTGCTGATGGTGGCCGGCCCGCTGCGCCCGGCTCCGCCGGGCTTGCGACCAGCGCTGTGCTGATGGTGGCCGGCCCGCTGCGCCCGGCTCCGCCGGGCTTGCGACCAGCCACTAAGCTGTCCGGGTGACTCTGCCCGTGGTTTTGATCGCTGACAAACTCGCCCAATCCACCGTCGCCGCCCTCGGCGACCAGGTCGAGGTTCGCTGGGTGGACGGCCCGGACCGGGAGAAGCTGCTGGCCGCGGTACCGGAAGCCGACGCGCTGCTGGTGCGCTCGGCCACCACCGTCGACGCCGAGGTCCTCGCGGCCGGCACCAAGCTCAAGATCGTGGCGCGCGCCGGGGTCGGCCTGGACAACGTCGACGTGGACGCTGCCACCGCCCGCGGCGTGCTGGTGGTCAACGCCCCGACCTCGAACATCCACAGCGCCGCCGAGCATGCGATCGCGCTGATGCTCGCCGCCGCCCGCGAGATCCCCGCCGCCGACGCCTCGCTGCACGGCAAGCAGTGGAAGCGGTCGTCGTTCTCCGGCACCGAGATCTACGACCACACTGTCGGCGTGGTCGGGCTCGGACGCATCGGACAGCTGGTCGCGGCGCGGCTGGCCGCATTCGGCGCCCACATCGTCGCCTACGACCCGTATGTGTCGGCGGCCCGCGCCGCCCAGCTCGGCATCGAGCTGCTCACCCTCGACGAGTTGCTCGGCCGTGCCGACTTCATCTCGGTGCACCTGCCAAAGACGCCCGAAACCGCGGGTCTGATCGGCAAGGAAAACCTGGCCAAGACCAAGCCCGGGGTAATCATCGTCAACGCGGCCCGCGGCGGGCTGATCGACGAGGCGGCACTGGCCGAGGCGATCACCAGCGGCCATGTCCGGGCCGCCGGGCTGGACGTGTTCGCCACCGAACCGTGCACCGACTCGCCGCTGTTCGACCTGCCGCAGGTGGTGGTGACCCCGCACCTGGGCGCATCGACCGCTGAGGCCCAGGACCGGGCCGGCACCGACGTCGCCAAGAGTGTGAAGCTGGCGCTGGCCGGCGAATTCGTTCCCGACGCGGTCAACGTCGGCGGTGGCGCGGTCAGCGAGGAAGTCGCTCCCTGGCTGGACCTGGTGCGCAAGCTCGGGCTGCTTGCGGGTGCGCTCTCCGACGGGCTGCCGGTGTCGCTGTCGGTACAGGTGCGTGGTGAGCTGGCCTCCGAAGACGTTGGAGTGCTGCGCTTGTCGGCGTTGCGCGGCCTGTTCTCGGCGGTCATCGAAGACCCGGTGACCTTCGTCAACGCGCCGGCCCTGGCCGCCGAACGCGGTGTCGACGCCGAGATCGGCACCGCCACCGAAAGCCCCAACCACCGCAGCGTCGTCGAGCTCAAGGCGGTCACCGCCGACGGCTCCACCGTCACGGTTGCCGGCACGCTGTCCGGCACCCAGCAGGTGGAGAAAATCGTCGAGATCAACGGCCGGCACTTCGACCTGCGGGCCCAGGGCGTCAACCTGATCATCAACTACTCCGACCAGCCCGGCGCGCTCGGCAAGATCGGCACTCTGCTGGGCTCGGCGGGCATCAACATCCACGCCGCGCAGCTGTCCGAGGACGCCGAAGGTCCTGCGGCGACCGTCCTGCTGCGGGTCGACCGCCAGGTGCCCGCCGATGTGCAATCGGCGATCACTGCTGCAGTCGGCGCCAACAAGATTGAAGAGGTTGACCTGTCATGAGCCTCAAGCTTGCTGTCATTCCCGGCGACGGGATCGGCCCGGAGGTCATCGCCGAGGCCGTCAAGGTACTCGACGCGGTGCTCCCGGGCACCGAGAAGACCGAATACGACCTGGGCGCCAAGCGCTATCACGCCACCGGCGAGGTTCTGCCGGACTCGGTGCTCGAGGAGATCCGCGGCCACGACGTGATCCTGCTCGGCGCGATCGGTGACCCGTCGGTGCCCTCAGGTGTGCTGGAGCGCGGCCTGCTGCTGCACGCCCGTTTCGCCCTGGACCACCACGTCAATCTGCGTCCCAGCCGGCTGTACCCGGGAGTGTCCAGCCCGCTGGCCGATCCGCCGGAGATCGACTTCCTGGTGGTGCGCGAAGGCACCGAGGGGCCTTACACCGGCAACGGCGGCGCACTGCGGGTCGGCACTCCCCACGAGGTCGCCACCGAGGTCAGCGTCAACACCGCGTTCGGGGTGGCCCGGGTGGTCCGATTCGCCTTCGAGAAGGCCCGCGCCCGGCGTAAGCACCTGACTCTGGTGCACAAGAACAACGTCCTGGCCTACGCGGGATCGCTGTGGACCCGGACGGTGGCCGAGATCGCCAAGGACTACCCCGACGTCGAGACCGCCTATACCCACGTCGACGCCGCCACGATCTACATGGTCACCGACCCCGGCCGGTTCGACGTGATCGTCAGCGACAACCTGTTCGGCGACATCATCACCGACCTCGCGGGTGCTGTCTGCGGCGGGATCGGGCTGGCGGCCAGCGGCAACATCGACGCCACCGGTGTCAACCCGTCGATGTTCGAGCCGGTGCACGGCAGTGCGCCCGACATCGCCGGGCAGGGCATTGCCGACCCGACTGCGGCGGTGACGTCGGTGGCCATGCTGCTGGGCCACATCGGCGAGCACGAGGCGGCCGCTCGGGTCGATGCTGCCGTCGAGCAGCACCTGGCTACCCGCGGTGGGCAGAAGCTGTCGACCGTCGCCACCGGTGATCGGATCCTGAGCCTGCTCTGACGCGGCTGCGGTGATGCGGCCCAATTGGCTTGGGCCGCATCATCGTCGATAGCGCGCTGGACTAGCTGAAACTGACGGGCAATCTCGCTGCGAGGTCAGCGGCGGTGGTGCCGAAGGTTTCGCGTGCCCGCAGCGTTCCGGTGGCCCTGTCGATGTCGATGATGGCGTGCTCGGTATAGACCCTGCTGACGCAGCGCAGACCGGTCAGCGGGTAGGTGCACGACGGAACCAGTTTGGCAGCACCGTCTTTGGTGAACAGATCCATCATTACGAACACCTTCTTGGCTCCGATCGCCAAGTCCATTGCGCCTCCGACGGCCGGGATCGCGCCCGGTTCCCCGGTATGCCAGTTGGCCAGGTCGCCGTACTGGCTGACCTGTAATGCTCCCAGCACGCATACGTCGAGGTGTCCGCCGCGCATCATCGCGAAGGAGTCGGCGTGATGGAAGTAGGAGGCCCCGGGCATCTCGGTCACCGCAATCTTGCCGGCATTGGTGAGGTCAGGATCAACGTCGCCGCCCCGTGCGGCGGGTCCCATGCCCAGCATGCCGTTTTCGGTGTGCAGTACCACCGCGTCGTCGGGTGCCAGGTGATCGGCGACCAGCGTGGGCTGCCCGATGCCGAGATTGACATAGGAACCCGCCGGGATGTCCCGGGCGATGACGGCGGCGAGTTCGTCGCGGCTCAGGGGACCGCGGTCAACATGCTCGACGGGAAGAGCGGGGGTCGGCGTCACGAGCTCGTCTCCAGGATTCGATCGACGTAGATACCCGGCGTGACAATCGCTTCGGGATCGAGCTGGCCGGTGTCGACGACACGGGACACTTCGGCGACCGTCAGCTCGGCAGCGGTAGCCATCACCGGGCCGAAGTTGCGGGCGGTCTTGCGATACACCAGATTTCCCGAGCGATCCCCGACGTAGGCGCGGATCAACGCGACATCGGCGTGGATGGGGTACTCCAGCGCATAGTCCCTCCCGTCGATGGTCCGAATCTCCTTGCCCTCGGTGAGCAGGGTGCCAACACCGGTGGGGCAGTAGAAGGCTCCGATACCCGCACCCGCAGCGCGGATGCGTTCGGCGAGGTTGCCCTGCGGCACGAGTTCCAGCTCGATCTTGCCGGCGCGATACAGGCCGTCGAACACATAGGAATCGGACTGGCGGGGAAACGAACAGATCAGTTTGCGGACCCGCCCGGCGGCCAGCAGTGCTGCCAGCCCGGTGTCAGCTGTGCCCGCATTGTTGCTAACGATGGTCAGATCGTGAGCGCCCTGAGCGATCAGTGCATCGATCAGCACGGTGGGAAGGCCGGCCAAGCCAAATCCGCCTACCAAAACCGTTGCGCCGTCGGCGACTCCGGATACTGCTTCGGCGGCGGTGTCACAGACAACGGCCCGGCTCACCGTTCGCCCTCAGAGCCGTCGTGGTCGGCTAGCACCTGCGCGGCGATGCGGAACGCGGTATTGGCATCGGGTACACCGCAATAGATGGCGGTCTGCAACAGCACCTCTTTGATCTCGTCGTTAGACAGGCCGTTGCGGCGCGCCGCGCGCAGATGCATGGCCAGCTCCTCGTGGTGGCCCCGAGCCACCAGGGCGGTCAGGGTGACGATCGAGCGACTGCGTCGGTCGAGGCCGTCTCGGGTCCAGATGTTGCCCCACGCGTAACGGGTGATCAGGTCTTGAAAGTCGGCGGTGAAGTCGGTGGTGCGTGCGATCGTGCGGTCGACGTGCTCGTCGCCCAGGACCTGTCGGCGCACCGACATACCCGCGGTGTAGACCGGATCCGGCACCATCAGATGGGCGAGAATGAGGTTCACCGTCGCCTTGGGGGCCTCGACCGGCGCAAGGTGGCCGACATCGTCGAGCACCACCAGGCGGCCGTGTTGGACACCGGAAGCGATGCGCCCCAGCAAATCCGGGGGAGTAGCGCCATCATGAGAACCGGCAATGGCCAACACCGGTGCGGCGATCTGACCGAGTCGTGCGGTGACATCGAAGTCGGCCAGCGCCTCGCATGCCTGGGCATATGATTCGTCGTCGGTGCCGCGCAGCGCATCCGCCAGTGCCGCGACCAGCCCCGGCGCTCGATCGATGAAGCCGGGTGCGAACCAGCGTTGTAGGGAAGCCTCGACGACCGCGCCGGTGCCCGATGTGCGCACGGTGTCCGCGCGTATCGCCCAATCCGCTGCTCGACCGATGGCGGCGCCAGTGCATTGCAGCGTGGCACTCGACACCCGTTCGGGGGCATCGAGTAGCAACTGCAAGCCGACCGCACCACCGATCGAATTGCCGGCGTAATGGAACGCCGCGCGCGGCGCGATCTCGTCCACCAAGGCCAGCACGCCTGCCGCCAGGTCTGGCATCCGGAAGGAAGCTGCCGGACTACGACCGTGGCCGGGAAGGTCCCACGCGACGACGCGCAGACGCTCGGCGAGTTGTTCAGCGGCCAAGCCCCACAGGGCGGTTGCCGATGTCCCGAGCGATGGCCCGAGCAGCAGCAGGTCCGCGTTCGGCGGTCCGCCGAAGTCGGTGCCGACCAGCCGCGGCACGCTCATGTTGCCTCCAAGTGGTGGTGCGCGCGTTGCAGCACGGCATCGATGAGATGGCTTGTCGCCCCGGTGTAGTCGCCCCGAGTTGGTTTCCCGGTCAGTTCGGTCATCGCTCGCCGCTCCCCGAGCAGATCGCCGGCGGCGGCGAGATTCGTCGCGGCGCGGTCAGTGTCGATGACCAGTCCGGTCAGCAGCTCTGTTGTCTGCGCGGCGGCTACGACGGTATAGCGGGACAAGGTCCGCAGGGCAGCCCATTCGGCGTGCCAGCCGCCGTCGGAACGCTCATCGATGCTGCCTGCCGACGCGGCGTGCAGGCTGGCGGCCAGCGGCGGTGCCGCCAGTCCAGTACGGCGGATCAGTACGGACAGCACCGGATTGTTCTTGTGCGGCATCGTCGACGAACCGCCGCCGCGGCCCTCGACCAGTTCACCGATCTCGGGTCTGCTGCTCGTCGCAACGTCATTGGCGATGTGGGACCAGGCGTCGCAACATGTCACCAGCGCGTCGCCGACGCGGGTGATGACTGAGCGAGTGGTGTGCCACGGCGGGCCGTCGGCAAGGCCGAGGGCTGCAGCCAATCGTCCGGACAGGCTTGTGGCATCGGTAGGCGAGCCGGCTAACTCGCTGGCAGCGGCCATAGTTCCCGCGGCGCCGCCGGCCTGCACCGAAAGCTGCGGCAGTGTGGCGACACAGTCGGCGCCGTCCAAAATCCCGGTCAGCCAGTTGGCAAACTTCATGCCGACTGTGGTGGGTAACGCGGGTTGCGTCAAGGTGCGGGCAAGCATGGGGCTGCCACGGTAGGTCGCGGCCAGCGCGGCCAGGGTGCGTACTTGGGTGCTGAGCTCGTGACGAACGCGATCCAATGCGTCTCGCAGGCAGAGCATCAGGGCGGTGTCGACGACGTCCTGGCTGGTCAGGCCACGGTGCAGCCAGCGTGCCGGTTCGCCACCGGTGCGTTCGCGGAGTAATTCGAGCAGGCCCGGCACCGGGTTGCCGGTCGTTTCGGCGGCCCTGGCCAGCGCTTCGGAGTCCGCTGCCGAGACCGCCACGGTCAGGTCGGCCCGTGCCGACTGCGGCGCGATATCGGCGTCGACAAGCGCGTCGAGCCAGGCACTTTCGACTCGCAGCATCGCAGCCAGGTAGGCCGCGTCGCTGAAGATCGGCCCGGCCCGGTGGTCGCCGGGCCACAACAAGTCGGTCATGGTTGCCCCCGATAGCGCAGGAATACCGTCTCGTCGGCGCCCTGGAGCCTGATATCGAACCGAAAGCCACCCTCGTCGGGCACCGCGATGAGGGTATGTCGACGGTCAGCTGCCACGGAATTCAGCAAGCGATCTGCATGGAGGCGATCGCCGGGAAGATAGGCACGGGTGAACAACCGGTTCAGCAGGCCCCGCGCAAACACGGCGACGGTGATGAATGGCGCCGCATGATGGAGCGCACCAGGTTTCACCGTCGTGAAGCTGTAGTGGCCGCCTGCATCTGTCGCGGCGCGTCCCCACCCGCTGAAGGTGTCGCCGTCGCGGCGAAGCGAACTGGTCCGCGGCACTGCGCCGCCCGCATCGGCCTGCCAGATCTCCAACAGCGCGTCGGGAACGGGCTCCCCGGCGCCGTCGGTGACGATGCCGTGCAACTCGACGGCACCGGCCGAGCCAGGGGGTACGAGCTCGTTGCCGCGTTCGAATGGCAACGCATAGCCGAAGAACGGGCCGATGGTCTGCCCGGGGGTGGCCGTCAGCTCAGTCATCGTGATCCTCGAATGGCGTTGCGGCTGGTCCGGTGAGCACGATGTCCCACCGGTAGCCGGTGGCCCATTCGTGGCTGGTGGTGTCGTGGTCGTAGATCGCCACGAGCCGGCCACGAGCCTTCTGGTCGGTGATCGACTGATAGATCGGGTCCAACGGGCACAGCGGGTCGCCCGGAAAGTACATCTGAGTGATCATCCGTTGCGTGAAATCAGTTCCGAACAAGGAGAAATGGATATGCGCCGGCCGCCAGGCGTTGTGGTGGTTGCGCCAGGGGTAGGGGCCGGGCTTGATCGTTGTGAAACGGTAGAACCCGTCGTCGTCGGTGAGGCAACGCCCCGCTCCGGTGAAATTGGGGTCCAGCGGTGCCGGATGCTGATCCCCCTGATGGATGTAGCGCCCGCTGGCGTTGGCCTGCCAGATCTCGACGAGTTGGCGGCGCACCGGCTTGCCGTTGCCGTCGACGATCCGCCCGGTCACCACGGTGCGCTCACCGATCGGTGCACCCGCGTGCTGGATCGTCAGATCGGCGTCGAGCGGGGCGACGTCGTCCTGCCCGAAACAGGGCGCCTGCAGCTCGGCGGCCTCGGGTTCTGCCAGGAGTAGGGCGTTTTTGGGATGCCGAAGCACGCTGCTGCGGTACGGCGGATAGTCGAGTCTGGGTTGGCTTTCCTCGAGGCCCGCACGCTGGTAACCGGCCTGGATCGCCCCGATCTCGGCGCTGATCTCCGCCTGACCAGTCATCGTTGCTCCAGCCGGGCCAGCTCGTAGCGCCAGGCGGCGTCCGCGGTGAACGCGGGGCCGAGATCGGGCAGATCTGCCCAATCTTCCTCGTCGATCGGCATCAACGTGCCGCCCGCGGCGCGGACCCGCAGTGACATCGAAGCCAATTGGTCCAGGCTGATCGCCTGCAGGACGGCCTGGGCTGCCGTGGCTGCGGCACTGGTGATTCCATGGCCGCGGCAGATCACCACCGGCTTGTCCGCCATGGCGGCGACCATCTCTTTGCCGAGTTCTGAGGTGCGGATCAGCACCGCCCGCGGGTATACCGGGACGCCGCGGCGCGCGAGCCATGCGCCGGGGATGTCGAAGGCCCCGTAGATGGGTTCGATCGTGATGCCCGCCAGGTCGGCGGCGACGACGGCCGGGGGATGCAGGTGGGCCACTGCCCGGTGTTCGGGATGGGCCAGCAGGGTTTCGACGTGGATCGGCAGCTCGTTGGGGACCCGATATCCGTCCAGTTCCCCTGGCATGCCTGGTGTTCCGTCAAAGCGGATGAGCCGAATGTCGTCGGGACGAGTGAATGCCACTCCGTCGTCGGAGTCGCTGCGACACCGCACGAGTAGGTGTTGTTCGTCGACTCGGGCACTGATGTGTCCGAGAATGCCGTCCACCAGGCCCCGGGCTGCAGCGACTCGGCAGGCCTGCGCAACCTCGAGTCGCAGCGGGGCCAGATCGTCGCCGGTCACGCGGTACCCCCGGTAGTCATTCCGAATCCGCCGTCGGGATGTGTAGTCCCGGCCGTGATACCGCGGGACCGGTCTGATGCCAGGAAGACGTAACTCCAGGCGTGGTCCTGTGGAGTGAGCGCCACATTGAGCGGGGTGCGTGCCGCGAGATCGCGTGCCCGGTTGGGGGTATCGTCCAGGCGGATATGGTCCAGCGACAGGTTCTGCAAACCGCGCAGGTCGGTGTTCAATGTTCCGCCCGGCGCAACGCCATTGACCCGGATGTGCGGCGCGAGTTCATAGGCGAGAGTGCTGACCAGGCCGCGCACGGCGAACTTCGACGCGACGTAAAGTACGCCGCCGCGGCCCGGGTAGAACGACGATGCAGATTCGGTCAGGACGATCGACGAGCGCTCCTGGGCTTGAAGCGCTGGGACGGCAGCTTTCACCGACTGCAGCTGACTCAGCACGTTCGTCTTGAACATCTCGTCGAACGCCGGCTCTAGCTCTTCGGTCGAGATATCAGTGATTCCCTTGTAGAAGTCGAAGATCCCAACGCAGTTGACCAGCGTGTCCAGGCCGCCGAAAGCCGCAACGGCGGCAGCGACAGCGCGCTCATTTGCCTCGGCAGTCGTTGCATCGCCCTGTGTCACCGGAACTCCCGGCAACTGACTAGCTAACGCAGCGCACTTCGACTGATCGCGTTCCAACACCGCGACCTGGGCGCCCTCGTCGAGATAGGCGTCGACGACTGCTCGGCCGATGCCCGAGCCGGCGCCGACGACGAGCGCCCTCTTACCGTCCAGCCATCGCGTCACGGCAGGTCGCTGTCGTCCGAGAGGAGCGGTTGATGCATGTTGCCGACCATCGCCGCCAGAGTGTAGGCGTTCTGCCAGGTCAATGCTTCAAGTTCCAGGGCGTCGAGACTGATCCATTGCCCCGACTTCGGTGACGTGATCAGCAGCCGCGAACCGTTGCGAGTGTCGACCCGGTGCAGCGTCACTTCGGTGAATTCGTTGGCGATGGTTATCGCGTCACCGACCGCATTAGCCATGAGGTCGTCGAGTGCGCTCACAGGAAGACCGCCAAGTTCTGCATACGCAGGACCGACTCATCGACATAGATAGTGCGCCGCGCCAACTTCCATTGGTCACCAGTGCGCCGCAGTAGGTCTTCACGGCCGCAGGAGACGAACGCCGCCTCGTTCACATCGCCGCGGCTGCGGAAGAGCAGCTCGGCCGACTCGACGATCAGGTGTTGATCATCATCGCAGGCAAAGGTGCGGACGTTGGTGATGTGATGGCGCAGCCGCGACGGCGGATCTTCGGTCCAGGCGTGCTCGGTCGCAAAGCGCGCGACGCGCCGGTTCAACGAGTATTTGTTTTCGTCGAAATGGGCCATGCCGGGCGAAGTGTCGAATCCAGCGCCCGAGGCGGTGGTCACCCGCACAGGCATGAAGTAGTGGATGTCCTCGGTGAGGGTGTCGAGCCATTCGGTGTACTGCTGTGCGTCGAGCAGATAGGCCTCGTCGACCAAGAACTGATGCGCCTGCAGATGGCGGGCATCGTTGAACGGCAAGGGCTTACCGCTGCGGACCGTCTTCGGCGCGTGATCACCCAGAACTGCCAGCTCCCACGGTCCGCTGGCATCTTTCGGTCGGGCGAACCCGGGCCGCTGACTCTTCTCGGCGGATGTCATACAGGGGCCTCCTCGCAGGCTGTCTCGCATGCCGACGTGCCGTTGGTCTGCACCAGGGGGGTGATTCCGTCGCGCTGCGTACCCATCGCCGCGGTGTCCGTCGCTACCGGAGCCATCTGGAGGTGATCGGCCCACATCCGGAGGATCGCCCGCTGATTGTTCTCGTTGTAGCCGACTTGAGCGGTGCCTGGGCCATGGAACAGCTCCGGCGGTAACGCGTTGACCACCGGGGTGTCGTCGGCGAGCAGGCCCATCCGTCCGTTGAGCAACAGTTGACGGGCCATGGAACCGGCAGCGGTGTTGGTCAGCGACACCCAGTTCTCCACGTCATCCTGTTCGAACATGCCCGTGGAGCCAAAGCACATCAGGTAGGCCTTGTAGGAGTCCTTCTTGAACTGCTCGGGGGCGGCCGCGTCGACCGCGAACCACGAGTACACCTCGGTTTCGTTCTCACTGATCGGTTGCCAGGTACGAATCGATATGAACGGCAACACATCTTCGCTGTCTTGAATTTTTGGCCAGTTGTGCACCAGGCTCATATTGGGAAAGCACGATGCCGCCGAGATCATGAAGCCGTCGTCGGCGACCATGCGCTGATGGTCGGTGGACCACACGTCCTTGATTCGGCCCACCATCTCGTCGGGGTAGCCGACATAGCGCATCCGTTCCTCAAAGTTGCCGGGCGGCAGCTTGTAGGTTGTACCGCCGCCGCAGGTCGCCCAGTAGGTCGCACCGTCTTTACGCTTCTGCGCCTTAGGTTCACGAAACAGCCCGATATCGACGACAGAGGCGTGGGTATGTGGGGTGTGATACATGTCCCCGGCGAAGTTCTCGACGCCGATCTTCCAGTTCGCTTTGATGCGCCATCGTTGCGGGCCGCGGACTTCGAGACCGCTGCGGCTCTGCTTGGTGTAGAAGTCGAGATAGAACTTGAAGTCGCCGAGAAACTCTTCGAGCGGGGGCGCCTGGGGATCAAGGCTGATGAAGATCATCCCGTTGTAACTGGCCAGGCTTGGTGCCGGCAACAGCGTCTGACCGCGCTTGGAGAAGCCGGCCTCGCCGCCATAGGCCTCTTGGTGGAAGGGCAGGCCGGTGATGCGCCCGTCGTTGCGATACGACCAGCCGTGGTAGGGGCAGCGGAAATTGGAGGCATTGCCCATTTCGGCGCGGCAGATCTGCATCCCACGATGCAGGCACATGTTGAACATGGCCCGCACGTCGCCCTTGGAGTCGCGCGCAATGATGAAGGAGTCGTTGAGCAGGCGTCGCACGACGTAGTCACCGTCTTGGGGGATCTCCGACTCATGCGCCACGAACATCCAGGCGCGACGGAAGAGCCGCTCCTTCTCGAGTTCGAAGAGCTCGGCGTCGTTGTAGATGTGCGCTGGGATCATTCCCCGCCTGACCTCATCGAGGACATGCCGGTGATCACTCATCGATGCGTCTCCAGTCTTGAAGGCCCGCAATATCTGGTATGCAGAGAAATTCCCTGGGGCGTGGAGAAAACTCTGCCAGCATCGGGGTTTGCAGGTCAACAACGCTGAGTAGTGTCTCTGCTATGCAGAATGACGAGCCCATTTGGCCACCCGGAGACGCGGCCCCGGATCGGGGCGTGCCGCAGTATCCGATCGGATCGGTGGATAGGGCGCTGAAGCTTCTGCTGTTGCTGGGGGAGCAGCCGCAGATCCGATTGACCGACGCGGCGAATCACTTGGGCGTCGCATCCTCGACCGCTCACCGTCTGTTGGCGATGCTGCAGTATCGGGGCTTCGTACGCCAGGACCCGGCGTCCAAGGCCTATCACCCCGGGCCGGCGCTGATGAGCGTGGCGTTCTCGGTGTTCAACCGCACCGATATCGAAGGAGCGGCAAAACCGGTACTGCTGCGCCTGAGCGAACGGCTCAACGAGTCAGTGCATCTGGGCGTACTTGAGGGCGCCAATGTACGTTTCATCGCCGCCGCCGAGGGACAGACCGCGGTGCGGGTCGCCTCACGGTTGGGACGCACCATGCCGGCACACTGCACCTCGACCGGCAAGGCGCTACTGGCGCGCCTATCTGATGCCGACATCGCCCGCCTGTATCCCGACGAGGAGCTGCAGCGGGTGACGGCACATTCGGTTGCCACCAGGACGGAGCTGCAACGTGAGCTCGGCCGGATACGACAACAGGGCTACGCGGTGAATCGGGAGGGCAGTGAGGACGGCGTCGCCTCGGTCGCGGTGCCGATTCCCACGCGTGCACCGGGTGTGCTGCTGGCGCTCAATGCCGCAGCGCCCGTGCACCGTCTGAGCAGCTCGCAGTACCGAGGGGTGGCAGCTGTGCTGGTCGAGGCGGCCAACGAGATAGGCGCGCAGATCGGCTAGGGGCTACGACGGGGCCAAGAGCAGCTGCGCCCGCCGCGCCAGCAGGCGACGTACCGCATCGTCCATGTGCTCATCGATCAGTCGGATCGCCAGGTCTTCGTCTCCGGCACCGATCGCCTTGCGCAGCACGACATGTTCGGTGACCTGCTCGCGCAGGTCGGGGTAGGCCTCTTCGAGTTCGCCGAGCAGGATGCGAGTTTCCGAAAGCAGGGTCCGCATCGCCCGGTGCAGTCGTGGACTGCCGGCACACTCGACCAGCACCTCATGGAACGCTTGGTCGGCGTCGGCCGCCGCGGTGCCGTCGCCGTGGGCGGCGGCCACCCGCAGGGCCTCGACGGGGCCACGCAACCGCGCCGCCGCGCCGCGGGGGTCACCGCGGAGCACTTCGATCACCGCGGCGCGTTCGATGGCCTTGCGGGCCTGATACACGTCGCGGACGTCGTCATCGGTGAGTTCGACGACGAAGATGCCCCGGTTGCGTTCGCTGCGCAGCAATCCTTCGGCCACCAGCCGCTGCATCGCCTCACGTACCGGCCCACGCGACACCGCAAACTGCGCGGCCAGACTCGCTTCGCCGAGTTGCTGACCCGGCAACAGCCGCCCACGGGTGATCGCCTCCCGCAGGCGTTCGGCGATCAGCTCGGCCGTCGAGGCCCGGCTCAGCGGTTCGAACCCGGGATCATGTGAGATTGTCATCGCCCATCCTCGAACAATGCGCCCAGCCCGGTGGTCCGCCGGGTTATCCCGGCGATGCGCAAACCTTCCCACACCGTCACCGCATTGGCTGTCAGTACCGGCTTGTCGAGCAGTTGCTCGAGTTCGTCGACCTGATCGACTGTGTGCATGGCGGTGTCGGGAATCAACAGTGCGTCTGCGCGGGCGGAATCATGGCGCAGCGCCAACTCCCGGACCTGACTCGGCGTCAGCCGAGCCACCTGTGCGGCGGTGGGGATGCCGGCATCGCCCATGGATTCGACCGTGACGCCGTGGGCTGCAACGAAGTTCACAAACAGCTCGGCGATTTCGCGCGGATAGCTGGCCGCGACCGCGACGTGGCGGCAGCCGAGCGCGGCCAGCGCATGCACGAACGCGAACGACGTGCTCGAGGCGGGCACACCCGCTTCCGCCGCCAGCTGTTCGACCTGCTCGGCCGCGCCCGTGGGCCCGAACACGAAGCTGCCCGATGTGCACGCCCAGACCACCGCGGCGGGCCGCTGCGGCGCCAGCAACGCGGCCCCGCGGGCGAGTTTGTCTGGGCTGCCGAGATCCATCAGCTCTGCTACGGCATGTAGGTCGGTGCCGTAGATGTGCACCACGGGCAGCTGCATGTCCAGCAGAGAAGCGGCGCGCGGGTAGTCGGACTCGGCGGCGTGGTCGGGATAGATGAACCCGACGGTGGGTTGCGCGGCGGTCATTGCGGGGCTCCGGTGAAGACGTCACGGAGCCACCGGCCTGGGCCCATCATCGGCAGCTCCATCCGGCCCAGGCACGCCCACATCGTGAGTTGGTTGGCCGTGAGGATCGGTTTGCCCAGCATCTGCTCCAGCGGCGCGACGATGTCGTAGGTACGCAGGTTGGTGCAGCTGACGAAGATGGCCTGCGAATCCGGGCGATCCGCGGCCAGGATCCGTTCGGCCACGGTGCGGTAGTTGACTTTCCAGATCCCCCCGCCCAGTCCCAGGTGATCCGAGTGCAGCACGGACACCCCGAGTTGATTCAAGAACACGCGCAGCAGGTCGGTTAGTTCCTCGTCGTAGGGGGTCAGCACGCTGATCCGCGAGATATCCAGCGCGATAATCGCTTCGGCCAGTGCTCCCGACGTGGTGACCGCCGTCTTGGCGCCGGCGGCTTCGATCGCAGAGACCAGCGTCTTCTCATATTCGACACCGTGGATGAAGCTGCCCGACGAGCACAGATAGGCAACCACCTCCGGTTCGACGTGCAGCACGTCTCGGGTCGCCGCCTGCAGGTGGTGGGTGTCAGACACCAGCTCGGCCATGGCCCGGCTGACCGGGACCGGTTCGTAGTGAGTGCGGGCCAGGTGCAGCGTCACCTCGGCAGGGATCCAACGCCACAGTTCGCGTTCGATAGCCAGATCGAACGGCGCGATGATGCCGACACCGCGCTGATCGACCGGCCCGTCGAAGTCCGGCAATTCCGGAAACTGGGACAGATCCATGGGTTTCCCCATACCGACGTTCCACCCCCAGGCCAGCCCTGGATTGTTGACAATCATACGATCTGTTTTTACGGTGTCAATGTGGACGCGCGGCCGGTGGTGACCGTCCAGCACGGTGAGTCGGTTCCCGCCCAACTCGATTCGATCAGCGCAGACGCGGAGCTGCGCATGGTTCCGTCGTCGCGGCTGGCTGACGGGATTGTCGGCGCCGACGTGCTCTTTTTGTATGACTTCTCCTCTCCTGCACTGGAATCGGTGTGGTCGTCCGCCGAGGCGTTGCGCTGGGTCCAGGTCGCAGCGATCGGCGTGGACGCCGTGCTGTTCGACGGGCTGATCGACAGCGATGTCGTGGTCACCAATTCGCGCGGGATCTTCGAGGCACCCATTGCCGAGTATGTGCTGGGACAGATCCTGGCCTTCGCCAAGGACTTCCGGCGCTCCGGGGACGCTCAGCGTCTCCACCGGTGGGAGCACTTCGACAGCGAGCCGATCGCCGGTGCTTCGGTCACGATCGTCGGGCCCGGGCCTGTCGGGCGGGCCATCGCCCGGTTGCTGCGGGCCGTGGGCATGTCGGTACGCGGCGTCGGCCGCCGCGCCCGCGAGGACCCCGACTTCGGCTCGATCATCACCGACGTGCGCGCCGCAGTCGCCGACGCCGACTATGTGGTGCTGGCCGCGCCATTGACATCGCAGACCCGGGGGATGGTCGATGTCGGCTTTCTTGACGCAATGCGGCCGACGGCGCGACTGATCAACGTGGGGCGCGGCGAGCTGGTGGACACCGGCGCTCTGGTGGCGGCGCTGCAGGCCGGCGTCATTGCCGGCGCGGCTCTCGATGTCGTCGACCCAGAGCCGCTCCCGGCCGATCATCCGCTGTGGAGCGCACCGAACGTCAGCCTGACCCCACATAACAGCGGTGACATCCGGGGTTGGCGGAATATGTTGCAGCAGCAGTTCATCGCCAACTTCAAGCGGTATGTCGCTGGGCAGCCACTACACAACGTCGTCGACAAGCAGATGACCCGGTACGCATCCAGTGGAACCGGCTGAGGGGGCGCAGATGACCGAGCCGACCGAACTGACCGCCCTGCAACTGGTCGCCGCCTATACCTCCGGCGAGCTTTCCCCGGTGGAAGCCACCGCGGCTGCGCTCGCGGCGATCAGTGAACGCGACGGCGAGGTCAACGCCTTCTGTCTGGTCGACGAAGAGACTGCGCTGTCGCAAGCTCGCAAGTCCGAGGTCCGCTGGGGCGGCAACTACACCAAGGGCCTGCTCGACGGGGTGCCGATCGCGATCAAGGACGTCTTTCACACTGCCGGTTGGCCGACTTTGCGGGGATCGCTGCTTGCCGATGCGGTGGGGCCGTGGCCCGACGACAGCCCGGCGGTGGACAAGATCCGCAACGACGGCATGGTGCTGCTCGGTAAGACGACCACCCCGGAACTGGCGTGGAAAGGCGTCACCGACAGTCCGCGCACCGGCATCACCCGCAACCCCGCCGACACCACCCGCACCGCGGGTGGCTCCTCGGGCGGCAGCGCCGCCGCGGTCGCCGCCGGAATGGCGCCCTTGGCTATCGGCACCGACGGTGGCGGAAGCATCCGGATTCCCGCGAGCTTCTGCGGCGTGGTCGGCTTCAAACCCACTCATGGGCGAGTGCCGATGTATCCGATCAGTCCGTTCGGGCCGCTGGCGCACGCCGGCCCGATAACCCGGACCGTCGAAGACGCCGCGGTACTGATGGACATCATCGCGCTGCCGGACTTTCGCGACCCCACATCGTTGCCGGCGACTTTGACGACCTACCGCGGCGAAGTCCGGCGCGACGTGGTCGGTCTCGATGTCGCGTATTCGCCGACTCTGGGTTATGTCGACGTTGACCCGCAGATCGAGTACGCGGTGGCCGAGGCGGTGCAGGCGCTGGCCGACGCGGGATTGAACGTCTTGGCGGCCGATCCAGGCTTCGCCGATCCCATCGACGCGTTCGAGGTGCTGTGGGCAACCGGGGCAGCGGGCAGCCTGCGCGGCCGGGAAAGCGACCGCGGGCTCGTCGACCCCGGGCTGGCTGACATGTGGGATCGGGGGACCGCGGTGTCGGGCGTGGACTATCTGGCCGCCCGCCAAGTCAGTGTGGATCTGGGAGTGGCCATGGGGCGCTTCCACGAACGGCACAACCTGCTGATCACTCCGACCCTTCCGATTGCGGCCTTTACCGCCGGCCACGACGTACCGGTCGAATCCGACATGCGGTGGTGGGCGCAGTGGACGCCTTTCACCTACCCGTTCAACATGACTCAACAGCCGGCGCTGAGCATCCCGATCGGCGCCACGTCGGAGGGCCTCCCGATCGGCATGCAGATCATCGGGCCCCGGCACAGCGACGATCTGGTGTTGGCGGCCGGTCTGTTCGCCGAGCGGGTCTTGGCCTGACCGGTCGGTCAGGCCCGTGCTAGGCCCTTTTGAAGGCCAATTGTTCGCCGACCGCGCCGGCCATCCACAAGTCGTTGCAAGCAGCGGCCATCTCGGTCAGGCCCTCCTCGATCGTGGCGAAGACATTGCCGGGCACCCACCCGACATCGCCGTTGACCAGCAGGTTGTTTCGGCCGTAGAAGATCGCCAGGTCGGTGGCGCCCAACGGCGAATTCGCTTGCCCGCTTTCGTCATAGCCGTAGGCGGGGTTGCCGATATCACCGGCGTCGAAGTCGAAGAAGCAGACATCGCCGGGGATCGGCGTGACCGTGGTGTTCTCCCGGCCCGGAGTGCCCAAGGGCGGCAACAGCGTGTAGACCTCGTTGCGGGCGTACTTGCCGTGAAAGGCCTGGCCCGCGACGGGTAACGCTTCCCAGACCACGGCGCAGGTCAGGGGCGCCTGATCGTCGAGCAGTCGAGCCCGGCAAGACACCCCACGTCCGGTCAGCGTGATGGACAGGAAACGTGCCACGGCAGTCCCTTTCCCTTCCGGCCGGGTCTAGACCGGGTCGAAGACGCGGCTGGCGATGAATGTCGGTCGCGGAACGGCGGCGCCGAACGGCTCCACCAGGGCGTTGTCCACGCTGTTGTAGACAATGAAGACGTTCGAGCGCGCATACGGCGTGATGTTGCTGCTCGAGCCGTGCATGCAGTTGCTGTCGAAGAACACCGCGGACCCGGCCGGGCCGGTGATCTGACGAATCCCGTGCTGATCGGCCAACCAGGTCAGGCTCGCATCGTCGGGCGTGCCGATCTCCTGCTGCTTGAGCGACGAGCGGTAGTGGTCCGGCGGGGTCTGGCCCGGGCACGACACGAACCAACGGTGCGAGCCGGGCATGATCATCAGCGATCCGTTGCTGTCCAGGTTCTCGGTGAGGGCCACCGAGACGCTGACCGCGCGCGGGGTGGGCATGCCGTCTTCGGCGTGCCAGGTCTCAAAATCGGAATGCCAGTAGAACTCTCGCCCATTGAATCCCGGTTTGAAGTTGACCCGGCTCTGGTGCACATAGACGTCGGAGCCGAGCAGCTGACGGGCCGGTCCCACCAGGCGCGGGTCGGCGACCAGCGCGGCGAACGCCGGGCTGATCCGGTGTACTTCGAAGATGGACCGGATCTGGCCGCTGTCGCGCTCGCAGATCGAACGCTCGTCGGCGGCCAGCGCGGCGTCGGCCCGCAGGCGATCCAGTTCGTTACGCAGGTCCGCCACCACGTCGGTGTCCAGCAGGGTGTCGACGGCCAGAAATCCGTCGGCGTCGAATTGCGCGACACGGTCCGAGCTCAACGGACCGCCGTTGACCTCTGCAGTCCAGACCACCGGGTCGTGCCGGGGTTCGATACCGATCGTGACGTTGTTGCGCGTGGGGTAGCGGTCGGTGAGGGCTTCGGCCAGGGAAGGGGTCACGATGCCGTCTCCTGTGGTTGTTCCGTGAGCAGGGGGTACGCGCCGGTGTCGTCGTGCACCTCCTGCCCGGTGACCGGCGGGTCGAATACGCACACCATGCGCAGGTCGGTGTGGGCGATAACCCGGTGGTGCTCGTGACCGTCGAGCAGGTACAGCGTGCCGTCATGCAACGGGTGCACCTCGCCGGTCTCGTCGTTGATCAGCTCGCCTTCGCCGCCGACGCAGTAGACCGCCTCAACGTGGTTGGCGTACCACATCGGGGTCTCCGTACCGGCGTACAGGCACGTCTCGTGCATCGAGAACCGCTGACCATCGCGGGCCAGCAACAGTCGCTGGCTGTTCCACGTCTTGGACTGCACGTCGCGGTCGGTGCCCTTGATCTCGGCGAGGGTACGGACGATCATCGGCTGACTCCTGAGGTGGTTGCGGTGAGTTCGCGGGCGGCGACGGCTTCGATCGACTGGGCGGCGATCATCAGACCTTCGGCCAGATCGTCATCGTCAATGACCAACGGCGGCATCAGTTTTACGACCTCGCTTTCGGGGCCAGAGGTCTCCAGCAGCAGGCCACGCTCGAAGGCCTCTCGGCACACCGCCCCGGCCAGCTCCGGGCGTTCGAAGGCCACTCCGCGGATCAGGCCGCGGCCCCGGGTGGTGACGCCCGGAATCGGGTCCACCACTTCGGTCAGCGCCTGTTCGATCAGTTCGCCCTTGCGCAGTACCGACTTCTCCAGTCGGTTGTCGGTCCAGAAGTTCAGGGCCGCAGCGGCAGTCACGAACGAGGGGTTCTGGCCGCGGAATGTGCCGTTGTGCTCACCCGGCTCCCACACGTCGAGCTCCGGCTTGAGCAGCGTCAATGCCATCGGGAGTCCGTACCCGCTGATCGACTTGGACAGGCAGACGATGTCGGGCTCGATGCCGGCCGCCTCGAAGCTGAAGAACGGCCCGGTACGCCCGCAGCCCATCTGGACGTCATCGACGATCAGCAGCAGATTGTGGCGCTTGCAGAGGTCGGACAGGCCGCGCAGCCATTCCAGGCGGGCCACATTGATTCCGCCTTCACCCTGAACGGTCTCGACGATCACCCCCGCCGGCTCGTTCAGGCCGCTGCCGCTGTCATCAAGCAGTCGCTCGAACCAGATGAAGTCGGGCACCACGCCATCGAGGTAGTTGTCGTAGGGCATGGGCGTGGCGTGCACCAGCGGTATGCCGGCGCCGCCGCGCTTCATCGAGTTGCCGGTGACACTCAGCGAACCCAGCGTCATGCCGTGAAAAGCGTTGGTAAAGCTGATGATGCTCTCGCGGCCGGTGACCTTGCGCACCAGCTTCAGAGCCGATTCCACCGCGTTGGTCCCGGTGGGCCCGGGAAACTGCACCTTGTAGTCGAGCTCGCGAGGCTTGAGGATCACATCGTTGAAGCGCTCCAAGAACTCGCCCTTGGCGACGGTGTTCATGTCGAGGCTGTGCACCACGCGATCCGAACTCAGGTATTCCAGCAGCGGCGCCCTCAGATCCGGGTGGTTGTGGCCGTAGTTGAGCGCCCCTGCGCCGGCAAAGAAGTCCAGGTATTCCTTGCCATTGACATCCCACATCCGGGAGCCGCTGGCCCGGTCGAACGTCACCGGCCACGACCGGCAATAACTTCGTACTTCGGATTCCAGGGTTTCGAAAATCGTCATAGTTCCTCCGTCCGTCGGTCACATACAACGGAACGGAACGACAGGTCGACATCAAACTCGTGCCGCGGGTGATCTCGGCTCGACCCACCACCCCGCTCGTATGCCCCCGGCCTAGGTCTGTCGGGGCTCACGTTTGCGCGTTCGTGACCTTACCGAGACCATTTTGTGATCTCAACCTTGCCACGCCCTCACTGGCGACGTGGGTGTACCCGAAGCGGTCCGATGCGAAACAGTTCTTCTGCCAGATGAGATTCGGCGAACAAATCCGCTCCGAACAGGACGGAACACTCCAGTGGCGCGTCCCATCTGCGGGCGAAGGCGCCAAAGAGCCGTCGACTGGCGTCGTTGTCCGGTGTGATCGAGGTCTCAAGATGCGTAACACCTTGAGTGACCTGCGTGGTCGCCAGGTGATCGAGCATCCGGCCGGCCAGGCCGGCGCCCCGGTGGGCCGCGTTGACTGCCACCTGCCAGACCATCAGGGTCTGCGGCTGCTCGGGACGCCGATAGCCGGTGACGTAGCCGCCCGGCACTCCGTCGACCTCGGCAACTACCGAGGTAGAGGCGAAATCGCGGCACCAAAGCAGGTAGGCGTAAGGCGAATTGACGTCGAGAGTGGCGCTGTCGACCGCCATCTGCCATAAGGCCTGGCCGTCCGCCACAGTTGGTGTCCGAAGCCGGACATGATCCGTATCCGTCATCGTTTCGACGGTACTTGCTTGCTGGCTCAGGGTTGCGCTGGCGTATCGGGCGGCGGCCCGGGCGGCACTCGTAGGGTCCGCAGCGCTTCGAGCACCGAGCGGCCTTCTGGCTCGGCGCTCACCGGTACCAGACGCAGGGCGGCCAGGGGGAACAGTCCGCACAGCGCGAAGGCCACGGGGTAGCCGGCGGCGCCGATCAGCGCACCGAAGAGCGGGGGAGCGATGCCGGCCGTCAGCCGCTGGGTGGTGTTCTGGATGCCCAGCGCGCGACCGCTCCAGTACGGACCGGCGATTTCGGCGACTGCTGTCGAGGCTAATCCGTTGTCCAGCACGGTAATAACCGCCGCGATGACCATCGCCGCTTCGGCGAGACGGGAGTGCAGGTGGTCGGCGGTCCCCAACGCCAGCATCGCCAGCGCCCCGGCGACGGCGAGGCTGCGAATCGGCCGCAGCCGCGAGCGCACACGGTCGGACCACCGACCGGCTGCCACTCGCCCGGCGGCGCCGAGCAACTGCGACACCGTCACCAGACCGCCTGCGGCGGCGATCGACCAGTCGGTGTCCACGATCAGCCACACCAGCATGAACGTGGCGAGCACGCACTGCGGAACCATCAACAGAGCCGAAGACAAGTGAATGCGCCACAGCACCTTTGAACCGCGGTAGGGGCTGGCGAGTTCGGTGCCCGAAGCCGCCGACCGTGGCCTGCGCGGTGGATCGACGACACCGATCGCGCACGCCACCGCCGCAACGGCGCACAGTGTTGCCGGGAACATCAGCGCCCGCGCCAGCCCGTGCTCAGCCAGCTCGGGAATCACCTCGGCCCCCAACGCGATGCCCAACGGTTGGGCGGTCTGGCGGATACCCATCACCAGCCCGCGCTGGTGAGGAGGGAACCAGCCGGTCACCAACCGCCCGCTGGCGCTGTTGGCACTGGCGGCGGCCATACCTCCGAGAAAGAGGAAAGCGCCGACCCCGATCAGCGACTCCATCGATGCCGCTGCGAACGTGGCCAGCGCGGTCAACGCGGAACCCACGCTCAACACGATCCGCTCGCCGATGCGGTCCAACAGCGCTCCCCAGGCGAACAGGGTCAGCACCATTCCGAAGCTGGGCATGGAGGCCAGCAGGCCGGCCATTGCCAGGTTGGTTTCCCTCTTGGTCTCCAGCATGGGGATGACGAAGGCGATGCCGTTGATGAAGACGAAGGAACACAGCGTGGCCATCAGGGCGACGACCACGACCGACCAGCGAGCGGCTTTCCCGATCGGCTCGGTGGACATCCGACCATGCTTCCACAGGCCCACCTACCAGGTACCCGACCTGAACCGATTGATGTCGACCCACTGCGCCCGGCTCCGCCGCGCTTGTGATCGACCTGTGTTGGTTGATGGCGACCCACTGCGCCCGGCTCCGCCGCGCTTGTGATCGACCTGTGCTGGTTGATGGCGACCCACTGCGCCCGGCTCCGCCGCGCTTGTGATCGACCTGTGCTGGTTGATGGCGACCCACTGCGCCCGGCTCCGCCGCGCTTGTGATCGCCATTAGGCTTGCTCGAATGCGACTAGGCCGAATTGCCAGCCCGGACGGTGTCGCCTTCGTCAGTATTGAAGGGGACCCGGGCCGGCCACACGAGATGACCGCCCGCGAGATCGCCGAGCACCCGTTCGGCACACCGGAGTTCACCGGCAGGTCCTGGCCGCTGGCCGACGTGCGCCTGCTGGCACCGATCCTGGCCAGCAAAGTGGTCTGCATCGGGAAGAACTATGCGGCCCATATCGCCGAGATGGGCGGCGCCCCACCGGCCAACCCGACGATGTTCCTCAAGCCCAATACCGCCATCATCGGGCCCAACGTGCCGATTCAGCTGCCCGCCAATGCTTCCCCGGTGCACTTCGAAGGCGAGCTGGCTGTGGTCATCTCGCGTCCGTGCAAGGACGTTCCGGCCGCACGGGCCAAGGACAACATTCTGGGCTACACCATCGGCAACGACGTGTCGGCCCGTGACCAGCAACAGTCCGACGGTCAGTGGACCCGGGCTAAAGGCCATGACACCTTCTGCCCGATCGGACCGTGGATCGTCACCGACGTCGACCCCGCTGACCTGGCGATTCGCACCGAGGTCAATGGGGTGCTGAAGCAGGACAGCAGGACTTCGCTGATGATGCACGACGTCGGCGCCATCGTGGAGTGGATCTCCGCGGTGATGACGCTGCTGCCCGGCGACATCCTTCTGACCGGCACCCCCGAGGGTGTCGGCCCCATCGAGCACGGTGACACCGTGTCCGTCTCCATTGAAGGCATTGGCACCCTGTCCAATCCGGTTATCCGCAAAGGAAACTCGTGACCACATCTGGTGTTCGTGTCCGGTTCTGCCCGTCACCGACCGGCACGCCGCACGTCGGGTTGATCCGCACCGCTCTGTTCAACTGGGCTTACGCCCGCCACACCGGCGGAACCATGGTCTTCCGGGTGGAGGACACTGACGCCGAACGCGACAGCGAGGAAAGCTACTTGGCGCTGCTGGACGCGCTGCGCTGGCTGCATCTGGACTGGGATGAGGGTCCCGAGGTGGGCGGCCCCTACGGCCCGTACCGGCAGTCGCAGCGCGCCGATATCCACCGTGATGTGGTGGCGCAGCTGCTGGCGGCGGGAGAGGCTTACGAAGCGTTCTCCACCCCGGAGGAGGTCGAGGCCCGTCACCTTGCCGCCGGGCGTAACCCCAAGCTGGGCTACGACAACTTCGACCGCGAGCTGACCGCGGAGCAACGCGCCGGTTTTCTGGCCGAGGGCCGCAAGCCCGTCGTGCGGCTGCGGATGCCCGATACCGAGCTGGGTTGGGCGGATCTGGTGCGCGGGCAGACATCCTTTCCGGCGGGCACCGTTCCCGATTTCGCGCTGACACGTGCCAACGGGGACCCGCTGTATACGTTGGTCAACCCGGTCGACGACGCCATGATGAAGATCACTCACGTGCTGCGCGGCGAGGACCTGTTGCCGTCCACGCCGCGCCAGATCGCGCTGTATCAGGCGCTGATTCGCATCGGCGTGGCCGATCGGATCCCGGAATTCGGCCACCTGCCAACCGTTTTGGGTGAGGGCACCAAGAAGCTGTCCAAGCGTGACCCGCAGTCGAACCTTTTCGCGCATCGCGACCGAGGCTTCATCCCCGAGGGGCTGTTGAACTATCTGGCGCTGCTGGGCTGGTCCATCGCCGACGACCGCGACGTGTTCAGTATCGACGAGATGGTCGCTGCGTTCGACGTGGTCAACGTCAACTCCAACCCGGCCCGGTTCGACCAGAAGAAGGCCGATGCGCTCAACGCCGAGCACATCCGGCTGCTCGAGCTGGACGACTTCACCGCACGGTTGCGCAGTTTCCTCGACACCCACGGACATGACACCGGCCTGGACGACGCCGGCTTCGCGGTGGCCGCTGCGCTGGTGCAGACCCGCATCGTGGTGCTCGGCGACGCATGGCCGCTGCTGAAGTTCTTCAACGACGCGCACTACGAGCTGGACCCGCGGGCCGCCGCCAAGGAGCTGGGCCCCGACGCGGCTCCGGTGTTGGATGCCGCCATCGCGGCGCTGGAGGGCGTGGGGGAGTGGACCACCGCCAACATCGAGGCTGCGCTGAAGGCCGCGCTGCTGGACGATCTGGGGCTCAAACCGCGCAAGGCGTTCGGCCCGATCCGGGTCGGGGTCTCCGGCGGTTTGGTCAGCCCGCCGCTGTTCGAGTCGCTGGAACTGTTGGGCTCAAACCGCAGCTTGACCCGGCTGCGGAGCGCCCGAGACGGCGTTGGGGAAGCGCGATGACAACTTCGCGCTAGAAGTTTGGTAGTCTGCTCGTCGGCCCAAGAACGGCTGGCCAGCAGTGCCCCACCGGCACTCTGACCAGCGGTAATGGCCGGCCAATGGGGTATGGTGTAATTGGCAACACAGCTGATTCTGGTTCAGCCATTCTAGGTTCGAGTCCTGGTACCCCAGCAAAAGCGGTCCGCTGCAAGCGATTAGGCGGGCCGTACGGGTTGAGCTATGCTGGCAACCCGGAAATGTTCTAGCCCCCGTCGTCTAGCGGCCTAGGACGCCGCCCTCTCACGGCGGTAGCGTGGGTTCGAATCCCATCGGGGGTACATCGCAAAAGGCCCGCACCATCAAGGTGCGGGCCTTTTTGTGTCGACCGAGGCCTAATCGATGTTCGGGGCGGTGGAGCCGGCCAGCGGCATGGCCGGCAACCCGAGCTTGCGGTGGTCCCAGGAGCGGGTGCGCCCTGTGACGATGCGCACAGCCACCCGGTTGTTCATCATCGCGTCGACGCCGGGCTTCATCTCGTCGGTGTAGGGGCCGGTGTAGCGCTCCCAGACGCTGACGCCCACCCGGAAGATGGTCTCGGGGTCGTCGATGATCTCTGCCACGCCCTCGAAGGCGGCCCCGCGCAGCGTGTCGTACGTCTGGCCGGCTTCCAGAAGGAAGGTGACCCGCGGATCGCGGCGCAGATTGACCGCCTTCTGGGACTTGGCCTTGGTCTCGAGCCAGATCTCGCCGTCAAGCACCGCGTACCACATCGCGGTCAGGTGGGGCTGGCCGTCGGGCCCGATGGTGGCCAGTGTTCCGGTGCGGTGAGTGTTGACGAAGTCAGCTACCTCGGCATCTGTCATGACGATCTGTGCGCGCTGTTTGGTTCCCATCTCTGCAGTCTGACAGGCGGACCAGGACCCCAGCGCCCGGGTTACAGCCGGGCCGTCAGGTCGCCGGCCGCCGCGAGCAGGTCGGCGGCCCAGCGCGACCCCGGGCGGCGCCCCATCCGGTCGATCGGGCCCGACACCGAGATCGCCGCCACCACCGTGCCGCGGTGATCGCGTACTGGCGCTGACACGCTGGCCACGCCGGGCTCGCGCTCGGCGACGCTTTGCGCCCAGCCTCGGCGGCGCATCTCCGAAAGGGTGCGGCTGGTGAACTTGGCCGCCGCCAGCACTTCCTCTTGCACGCCTGCATCGGCGTAGGCCAGCAAGACTTTGGCGCCCGAACCGGCGGTCATCGGCAGCCGGGCGCCGACCGGGACCGTGTCTCGCAGCCCCGCAGGAGGTTCTAGCGCCGCAACGCAGACCCGTTCGGAGCCTTCGCGGCGATACAGCTGCACGCTCTCGCCGGTGATCTCTCGCAGCCGCGGCAGCACCGCCGCGCTGGCCGCCCGAAGTGGATCGTCGGCGCGGGCGGCCAGTTCGCTGACCGCGGGTCCGATCTGCCAGCGGCCCTCGTTGTCACGCCCGAGCAGCCGGTGGGTCTCCAGGCCTGCGGCCAGCCGGTGCGCAGTGGCACGGGGCAGGCCGGTCCGCTCGCATAGTTCAGCCAGCCCGCACGGCGATTCGGCGATTGAGTGGAGTACCGCCAGTGCTTTGTCCAGAACGCCGATGCCGCTATGCTGTCCCATATACAGATACTAGCGTCTCAAAATATGAGACGACATGGATTGAGGGATGGCAGTGATGTTCAAGACCGAGCAGCCTCGCACCCTGGCCGAGAAGGTCTGGGCAGACCACGTCGTGGTATCCGGCGGCGGGACCGAACCCGACCTCATCTACATCGACCTGCACCTGGTTCATGAAGTCACCAGTCCGCAGGCCTTCGAGGGGCTGCGGTTGGCCGGTCGTCCGGTGCGGCGCCCGGATCTGACCATCGCCACCGAGGACCACAACGTGCCCACGGTCGACATCGACAAACCGATCGCCGACCCCGTGTCGCGTACTCAGGTCGAGACGCTGCGGCACAACTGCGCCGAGTTCGGTATCCGATTGCACCCGATGGGCGACATCGATCAGGGGATCGTGCACATCATCGGGCCGCAGCTGGGGCTGACCCAGCCCGGCACGACAGTGGTCTGCGGCGACAGTCACACCTCCACCCACGGCGCGTTCGGTGCCCTGGCGATGGGTATCGGCACCTCCGAGGTCGAACACGTGCTGGCCACCCAGACACTTCCGCTGAAGCCGTTCAAGACAATGGCGGTCAATGTCGACGGGAAACTCGCCGACGGCGTGACGGCCAAGGACATCATCTTGGCGGTGATCGCTCAGATCGGCACCGGCGGCGGCCAGGGTTATGTCATCGAATACCGGGGCAGCGCCATTGAGGCGCTGTCGATGGAGGCGCGGATGACGATCTGCAACATGAGCATTGAGGCCGGTGCCCGAGCCGGCATGGTTGCCCCCGATGAGACCACCTACGAGTACCTGCGCGGCCGGCCGCACGCGCCGACCGGTGCGGACTGGGATGCCGCCGTGGCTTATTGGAGCAGCCTGCGAACCGACCCCGGTGCGGTGTTCGACACCGAGGTCTATTTGGACGCAGACGCACTGACCCCGTTCGTGACCTGGGGCACCAACCCCGGCCAAGGCGTCCCGCTGGGCGCCGACGTGCCCGACCCGGAGGCGATCCACGACGAGGCCGAGCGGCGGGCCGCGGAGAAGGCGTTGGCGTACATGGACCTTCAGCCGGGCACGCCGATGCGCGAGATCGTGGTCGACACGGTGTTCGTCGGGTCGTGCACCAACGGTCGCATCGAGGACCTGCGTGCGGTGGCGGATGTGCTCCGCGGGCGTCAGGTCGCCGACGGGGTACGGATGCTGGTGGTGCCGGGTTCGATGCGGGTGCGCAATCAGGCCGAAGCCGAAGGCCTCGCGGAGGTTTTCACCGCCGCAGGTGCGGAGTGGCGCCAGCCCGGCTGCTCAATGTGCCTGGGGATGAACCCCGATCAGCTGGAGCCCGGGCAGCGGTCCGCTTCGACGTCCAACCGCAATTTCGAGGGCCGGCAGGGCAAGGGCGGACGCACTCACCTGGTGTCTCCGGTCGTCGCCGCCGCCACTGCCGTCCGTGGGACGCTGTCGGCCCCCGCCGACTTGAACTGACCGCCACGGTATTAAAAGGAGCCTAGTCATGGAAGCTTTCCGCACTCATACCGGAATCGGAGTCCCGCTGCGGCGGTCCAATGTCGACACCGACCAAATCATTCCCGCGGTCTATTTGAAGCGCATCACCCGGACGGGATTTGAGGACGGCCTGTTCGCCACGTGGCGTACCGATCCGTCCTTCGTGCTGAATCTCAGCCCTTTCGACCAAGGTTCGGTCCTGGTGGCCGGACCGGACTTCGGCACCGGATCGTCGCGGGAACATGCGGTGTGGGCCCTGCTCGACTACGGGTTCAAGGTGGTGATCTCCTCCCGATTCGCCGACATCTTCCGCGGCAATGCCGGCAAGGCCGGTCTGCTGGCGGCCCAGGTGGCTCAAGATGATGTGGAACTGCTGTGGAAAGTCATCGAGCAGAGCCCGGGGCTGGAAATCACTGTCAATCTTCAAGATCGGAATATCACCGCCGGAACGGTGGTGGTGGCGTTCACGATTGACGACTACACCGCCTGGCGGTTGTCGGAAGGACTCGACGATATAGGCCTTACGCTGCGGAAACTCGAGGAGATCGACTCATTCGAGGCTGCTCGCCCGAGCTGGAAACCGCGCACTCTGCCGGCTTCTTGAGGGCCTGCGCCGGAGCTTAATTCCGGTGGTTTCGACGCTCGCGTCAGCGTCCAAGGGCGGTAACCGGATTGCCGAATTCGCCCATAATCTCGTCTGAAATTGCGCGTGGCTCTTGGATATCAGTGGTATCAGGGTTTACCGTGTGCTCTAGTCGGCTCAAGTAGGGCCACTGGTCTCGGAGGGATTGGATGAACAAAGCAGAGCTCATCGAGGTGCTCACAAAGGAATTGGACACCGACCGCCGGTCGGCGACCGAGGCCGTCGAGCATTTCGTCAATGCCATTGTGCGCGCCGTCCACAAGGGTGAGAGCGTCACCATCACCGGGTTCGGCGTTTTCGAGCGTCGTCGTCGCGCTGCGCGCGTTGCCCGCAATCCCCGCACCGGTGAAACGGTCAAGGTGAAGCCGACGTCCGTCCCCGCATTCCGCCCCGGTGCGCAGTTCAAGGCGATTGTTTCTGGCGCGCAGAAGGTCCCGTCCGAGGGCCTCGCCGTCAAGCGCGGCGCTGGCGCCACTGCCGCGCCGGCCAAGAAGGCTCCGGCCAAGAAGGCCACCAAGGCCGCCGCCAAGAAGACTGCGGCCAAGGCTCCGGCTAAGAAGGTTGTTGCGAAGAAGGCAGCGACTAAGGCTCCGGCCAAGAAGGCCGTGACCAAGGCTCCGGCTAAGAAGGTTGTTGCGAAGAAGGCAGCGACTAAGGCTCCGGCCAAGAAGGCCGTGACCAAGGCTCCGGCTAAGAAGGTTGTTGCGAAGAAGGCAGCGACTAAGGCTCCGGCCAAGAAGGTTGTCGCCAAGAAGGCAGCCACCAAGGCCGTGGCGAAGAAGGCTCCGGCCAAGAAAGCCACCAAGGCTCCGGCCCGCAAGGGTCGCAAGTAGCAACGAATAGCCGAGCGCCGCGGGGTTATCCCCGCGGCGCTCGGTCGTTCATACCAGTGCTTGGGTAGCCAGCGGGCTACCGATGTGGTCGGCGGCGATCAGCCGGCCACCCGACAGTGACAGCACCCAGGTGCTGCCCTTGCGATTGCGCGACTTGTCCGGGCTGACGCCGTCGCGGTTACACCACCAGGCGATCAGGTCTGGAATCACCTTGCCTTGGGTACAGATAACCGGTGTCCCGCCCAATTCCGCGATCTCCACCACCCGGCGACGGGCCTGCTTCGGTTGCTCGGCGTAGGACTCCTCGGTCAGCGTCGGCTCCTTGTGCACGGCCACCCCGAGTTCGGCGGCCAATGGCTCCACCGTCTGCTCGCAGCGCACCCGGTCGGCCGCGTAGACCGCGCTCGCGCCGAAGGCCAGCAGCTGATCGGTGAGCGCCTCGGCTTGTGCGCGGCCCTTCTTGTCCAGCGGCCGCAGGCGATCATCGCCGGAGAACCGGGACCGACGCCCAGCGGTACCGTGCCGCACGATCAATACCGTTTGGGTGTCCGCGGGCTGCTTGACGAACCGCCGCAGTATCTTCCGGTCGTAGTCGTACTGCAGTTCCTTCATCGCGGCATCGACCGGTAGCCAGACCAGATCGTCGACCTCGTGGTTGGGCACGAAGTCTCCGCCCAGCGCCTGTGCAGCCCAGTACCGGACCTTCTTGACGCCCTGGGTTACCGGATAGCGGACCGCCCCCAGCCGGCGGCCCAGCTGTGCGTGCTGTCCGGTCTCCTCCAGGATCTCCCGCACGGCTGTCACCGGTTCGGTCTCACCGGGATCGACCTTGCCCTTTGGCAGTGACCAGTCGTCGTAGCGCGGGCGGTGGATGAGCGCCACCTCAACGGCATTGCGCCGGGTCCGCCACAGCACCGCGCCGGCGGCGTGGACGACCTGGTCTACCGTCCCGGAGCCATTCGACACTGTCGTTTTGAGCACCTTGCACTCCTGCAGGTCAATTCGGGCTTTCTTGGGCGGTGGGCCGGGGTCAGGGATTGCGGTGTCGGTCCATCAACGACGCCTGGTGATCGCGCACGGTGGCGCCGGCTTGCGGTTCCGCCGTCCACTGGCCCTCGGGCCCGAGCTCCCAGCAGCGGGTGGCCGGATCCATTGCGGAGTCGAACACATCGCCCAGTTGTGTGGTCAGCCGCGGGTTCTTCACCTGCACCATCACCTCGACCCGGCGGTCCAGATTGCGGTGCATCATGTCGGCGCTGCCGATCCAGTATTCGTCGATGGCGCGGAAGTGGATGATGCGTGAGTGCTCCAGGAATCGGCCGAGAATCGATCGGACGAGGATGTTTTCGGAGAAACCCTCGACCCCGGGCCGCAGTGCGCAGATACCGCGAACGAACAACTCAACTTGCACACCGGCGCGAGAGGCGCGGTAGAGCGCGTCGATCACCTGCTCGTCCACCAGTGAGTTGAGCTTGAGCCGGATCCGCCCGTTACCGGAGCGGCGGTGCGCCAAGACCTCACGTTCGATGCGTTCGATGATCCCGGTCCGGACACCGTGCGGGGCCACCAACAGGTTGCGGTAGGCAACTTTCCGCGAATAGCCGGTCAACGAATTGAACAGGTCGGTCAGGTCGGCGCCGATATCCGGGTCGGCGGTGAGCAGTCCCACATCTTCGTAGAGGCGCGCGGTCTTGGAGTTGTAGTTGCCGGTGCCGATATGGCAGTACCGCCGGATCGTGGAGCCCTCGCGGCGCACGACGAGGCAGACCTTGCAGTGGGTTTTCAGTCCGATCAATCCGTACACCACGTGCACGCCGGCCTGCTCCAGCTTGCGGGCCCACTTGATGTTGGCCTGCTCGTCGAAGCGGGCCTTGATCTCGACGAGTGCGACCACCTGCTTGCCGGCCTCGGCGGCGTCGATCAGCGCGGTGACGATCGGCGAATCACCGGAGGTGCGGTAGAGCGTCTGCTTGATCGCCAGCACGCCCGGGTCGGCGGCCGCCTGTTCGATGAACCGCTGCACGCTGGTGGCGAATGAGTCGTAGGGGTGATGTACCAGCACATCGCCTTCACGCAGGGTGGCGAAAATGCTTTTAGGGGTTTCCCGTTCGGCGAACGCCGGGTGGGTGGCCGGGACGAAGGTGCGGTCCTTGAGGTCGGGCCGGTCCTGGCCGTAGACCTGCCACAGCGAGGATAGGTCCAGTAGGCCGGGCAACTCGATGACGTCACCGGGGTCCACGTCGAGCTCCCGCAACAGCAGCTCCAGCATGTGCTCGGTCATGTCGTCGGCGACCTCGAGGCGCACCGGCGACCCGAAGCGGCGCCGCGCCAGCTCCCGCTCCAAGGCCTGCAACAGGTCTTCGTCGCGGTCCTCTTCGACCTCGAAATCGGCGTTGCGGGTGATGCGGAACGCGTGATGCTCGACGATCTCCATGCCGGGGAACAGCACCGGCAAGAACGCCGCGATCAGTTCCTCCATCGGCAGGAAGCGGACCTCGCCGCGTCCGTCGCCGCCGCTGGCGTCGGCGTCGAGTTCGACGAAACGGTCGACGTTGTCGGGGACCTTGACCCGCGCGAAATGGCTGCCGCCGTCCTCGGGACGCTTGACCGTCACGGCCAGGTTCAAGCTGAGGCCGCTGACAAAGGGGAACGGGTGCGCTGGGTCGACCGCCAGCGGTGTCAGCACCGGGAACACCTGCTCGTGGAAGTACACCGACAGTTGGTCGCGCTCGGCCGGCAGGAGATCGGCCCACGTGACGACGTGGATGCCTTCGGCGGCAAGCGCCGGGCGGACGGAGTCGAGGAACACCCGCGCATGGCTGGTGGCGATCTGCTGGGTCCGTTCGCCGATGCGGCGCAGTTGCTCACGTGGGGTCAGGCCGTCGGCCGAGCGCACCGACAGGCCCATCTCGTCGCGGCGTTTGAGGCCGGCGACTCGGACCATGTAGAACTCGTCGAGATTGGAGGCGAAGATCGCCAGAAACTTGGCTCGCTCCAACAGCGGCAAGGAGGTGTCGGCGGCCAGCGCCAGCACCCGCGCGTTGAAGTCCAGCCAGCTCAGTTCGCGGTTGAGGTAGCGGTCCGCGGGCAGTTCGTCGTCGTCGCCGGCCGGAAGAGTCTCGGTGGCAGCGGGAGGGGCGGTCGGAGCGGCGTCGTGCGGACGCCAGTCAGTCGTGTCGGTACGCGTCTCAGTGAGTTCGCTGCCCTCGATTTCGTCCACTCCGAAATCATTGCTCATCCCGCGTGCTACTGCCACCGGACTTGGCATGAGCAAGCGCGCGGGCCGTTGCGGTGCCGACGCCGAGCCGTCGCGCCACCGCCAGATCGTCCGGTGTGTCGATGTCACAGCGCAGGCCGGGCCAGGCGCCGGTCAGTTCCAGCGCTCCTGATTGCCGGTGCCGGTTCGAGGAATCCCGGCCGAATCGGGGATCCAGGGCGGTGCCGAACGCGAAGAGCGCCGCGGTCCCCATTCCATGCCGGTCAGCGACGAAGCTGCGCTGGTGCGTCCGTGCCGCGGCGATCGCCTCATCGAGTTCGTAGGATTGCAACGCCGGCAAATCACCTTGCAACACAACGATGTTCGGTATGGATTCGGTCACCGAGGCTTCGGCTGCGGCGAGCGCGTTGTTCAGCGGGTCGGCGTGACCGTCCGGTGTCGGGTCCTCCAACACCTCGGCCCCCAGTTCGGCGGCGGCCGCAGCGGCGGCCTCATCGGGGGTGACCACCGTGATGTGTTCCAGGCCGCGGGCGGCCGACGCCGCGCTGATGGTGTCCACCAGCATGGCCAGCACCACGGCTTCGCGCAGCGGTGCGGGAAACGCCGGTGCCAGTCTGGTCTTGGCGACGCTGAGCCGCTTGACGGCAATGATCAGGCCGATGCCGGATACCTCAGCCGGTGCGGAGTTCACACATCACATCCTGCCAGCGCCGGGCCGGGCGTTCCGCGGGCCGGGTCGATGGCGGTGACCCGCTTCGCCCGGCTCCGCCGCGCTCGCGATCACCGCAGGGTCGATGGCGGTGACCCGCTTCGCCCGGCTCCGCCGCGCTCGCGATCACCGCAGGGTTGATGGCGGTGACCCGCTTCGCCCGGCTCCGCCGCGCTCGCGATCACCGCTAAGGTGATGCGCCTATAGGGAGGTGGTGTGCGATGGGCGGCACCGAGGGCACGGTCGCGGTGATGGGCGCGGGCGCGTGGGGCACGGCTCTGGCCAAGGTGCTCGCCGACGCCGGCAGTGACGTCAGACTCTGGGCACGCCGGCCCGACATCGCCGCGCAGATCAACGAGACCCGACGCAACCCCGACTACCTGCCGGGCTTCGAGGTTCCCGACGCGGTGCGCGCCACCAGTGATCCAGCCGAGGCGCTGGACGGCTTGACCACCGTGGTGCTGGCCGTGCCGGCGCAGACGATGCGGGCGAATCTCCAAGCGTGGACGCCGCACCTGACCGACAGCGCCACGCTGGTCAGCGTCGCCAAGGGCATCGAGCTGGGCACGCTGATGCGGATGAGTCAGGTGGTCGCGGCGGTGACGGGGTTCGATCCCGGTCAAGTCGCGGTGGTGTCCGGCCCCAACCTGGCGGCGGAGATCGCCGCCGAACAGCCCGCGGCCACCGTGGTCGCCTGCACCGACTCCGGTCGTGCGGTGGCGCTGCAGCGGATGCTCAACACGGGCTATTTCCGGCCCTACACCAACTCCGACGTCGTCGGCACCGAGATCGGCGGTGCCTGCAAGAACGTCATCGCCCTGGCCTGTGGCATGGCGGCCGGCGTGGGGCTGGGTGAGAACACAGCGGCGGCGATCATCACCCGGGGCCTGGCCGAGATCATTCGACTGGGCGTCGCGCTGGGTGCCAAGGGCGCCACCCTGGCCGGCCTGGCCGGGGTGGGCGATCTGGTGGCCACCTGCACATCCCCGCACTCGCGCAACCGCTCGTTCGGCGAACGGCTCGGCCGGGGCGAGGAGATGCCCCCGGTGCCCGGGTCAGCGGGGTTGTTGAGCACCTCCGACGGTCATGTCGTCGAAGGCGTGACGTCATGTCAGTCGGTGCTGGCGCTGGCGTTGAGCTACGACGTGGAGATGCCGCTGACCGATGCCGTGCACCGGGTCTGCCACAAGGGGTCCTCGGTCAATGAGGCGGTGGCGTTGCTGCTGGGACGTCGCACCAAACCGGAGTAAGCCGCCCCCGGTTTATGGGGCGGTCCAGCTTCGCTAACCGCCCGGTAGCCTCTGGCGTGTGAATTCCCACGAACGCACCCGCGTGGCCGTCGTCTTCGGTGGCCGCAGTAGCGAGCACGCCATCTCCTGCGTCTCGGCGGGCAGCATCCTGCGCAACCTGGATCCGCAGCGCTTCGAGGTCGTCGCAGTAGGCATCACCCCGGAGGGGGCGTGGGTGCTCACCGACGGCAACCCCGACACGTTGGCGATCACTGACCGCCAACTGCCGGCGGTCAGCAACGACTCCGGCGCCGAACTGGCGCTGGCGGCCGACCCGCAGCGAGCCGGTCAGCTGGTCGCGTTCTCCGCCGCCGGGCCCGCGGAGGTGCTGGAATCGGTCGACGTGGTGTTTCCGGTGCTGCACGGCCCCTATGGCGAGGACGGCACCGTACAGGGACTGCTCGAGCTGGCCGGGGTGCCCTATGTCGGTGCCGGCGTGCTGGCCAGCGCGGCGGGCATGGACAAGGAGTTCACCAAGAAGCTGCTGGCCGCCGACGGCCTGCCGATCGGCCCCTACGCGGTACTGCGGCCCGCCCAGGAGACGTTGTCGATCGACGATCGGGAGCGGCTGGGGCTGCCGCTGTTCGTCAAACCCGCGCGCGGCGGGTCCTCGATCGGGGTCAGCCGGGTGACCTCGTACGACGAGCTTCCCGCGGCGATCGCCGAGGCACGCCGGCACGACCCGAAGGTCATCGTCGAGGCCGCGATCGTCGGCCGTGAAATCGAATGCGGGGTGCTCGAATTCCCCGACGGCTCGCTGGGCGCCAGCACCGTGGGGGAGATCCGGGTGGCCGGCGTGGCCGACCGCGACGATTCGTTCTACGACTTCGCCACCAAATACCTCGACGACGCAGCCGAACTCGACGTGCCCGCCAAGATCGACGACGACGTCGCCGAAGCCGTGCAGCAGTTGGCGATTCGCGCCTTCGCCGCGCTGGACTGCCAGGGGTTGGCCCGGGTGGACTTCTTCCTGACCGACAACGGCCCGGTGATCAACGAGATCAACACCATGCCCGGATTCACCACGATCTCGATGTACCCGCGGATGTGGGCGGCCAGCGGCGTGGACTACCCGACGCTGCTGGCGACGATGGTCGACACCGCCCTGGCTCGCGGCGTGGGGCTCCGCTGAGCTGCCCTGCCCGGTGGCGCCGAGCGTGCACTCCGCGCGAAAAAGCAGCCAAATATTCAGCCTGATTACACGCTCGGCGTGAGTGGTCAGCGCTGGCGAGTGGTCAGCGCGGCGGGCCCGGCCGGATCGGGACGGCGGCAACGGTGTCGGCGATCAGATCCGACACCTCCTGGATCGGCGTGGGACCCGAGCCCGGCGGCAGCGTCAGCGCCAGATAGACCTTCCGGTCGACCACATACCAGGTGGCCCGGTCGCCTTCGCGGACTTCGAACCACTGCACGTGGTTGACCACCTGGAGGGGGGAGCCCACCACGAAGTCGGCCGGCCGGTCCAGCCCACAGCGCAACACCACTGCCTCGCCGTCCTCGGCGGTCCAGGCCGCCGCGCCCTGTGGTGCCGGTGCCAGGAGCTCGGCGCGCCGATAATCGCCCAACTGAGCCGGTAGGGCATCGAGGAGGGCGCGGCAGTCTTCGCTGTCGGCGTGCGGAGCAGGCACCGTCGCTATCGGGACCGGCGCGGCGGGCCGCTTGCCGGGATGGTGCCGCGCGGCGACCGTCAGCGCCGCGCCTACCGCGACGACGGCGACCACCAGCGCGATGATCAGCGCGAGTCGCGGCGGTCCGTCCGCGTCGTTGTCCGTGGTCAAGCCCCGCCTACCGTTCTGATCACACCTACACTCCAGGCTGTGCGCGGTAACGAGCCCACGCTGGGTCAGCTTGGAGAGTTTCCCATGATCGACCGGCTGGTCGCCGGGCGACGTCAGCCCGACACCACCGAGTTGGGTCCCGGGGACGATGCGGCGGTGGTGAGCTGCGCCGACGGCCGGGCCCTGGTGTCCACCGACATGCTGGTGGAAGGTCGCCATTTCCGGCTGGATTGGTCAACCCCGCAGCAGGTGGGGCGCAAGGCGATCGCCCAGAACGCCGCCGATATCGAGGCGATGGGCGCACGCCCCACCGCGTTCGTCGTCGGCTTCGGCGCCCCGGCCCACACGTCAGCCGCCGACGCCGCGGCCCTGGCCGATGGGATGTGGGTGGAGGCGGAGCGCGTGGGTGCCGGCGTGGTCGGCGGCGATCTGGTCCAGGCCGACTGCTGGGTGGTGTCGGTCACGGTACTGGGGGACCTGGCCGGCCGGACAGCGGTGCTGCGGTCCGGGGCGCGGCCCGGGGCGACGCTGGCGGTGGCCGGCGAGTTGGGTCGCTCGGCGGCCGGGCTGCGGCTATGGAGTGACGGTGTGGGCGCGGAAGAATTTGCGGAACTGAGGCGCCGTCACCTGGTCCCGGAACCGCCGTACGGGCAGGGCGCGGTGGCCGCCGATGCCGGGGCGCAGGCGATGACCGATATCTCCGACGGCCTGATCGCCGATCTGGGGCACCTGGCCGCCGCGTCGCAGGTGACATTGCAGGTATCTACAGCGGCGCTGGCGGCCGATCATCGAGCCTTGGCGCCTGCGGCCACAGCGGTCGGCGCCGACGCGTGGTCGTGGGTGCTGGGCGGGGGAGAAGACCACGCCCTGGTCGCCGCGTTTCCCGGAGCGGTGCCGGCCGGTTGGCGGGCGATCGGGCAGGTGCTGGCGGGGCCGGCGCGCGTGCTGGTCGACGGAGCGGTGTGGGACGGGGAGGCGGGCTGGCAGTCGTTTGATTCCGACGCCCCATTACGTTGAGACACCATGACTGCGCGTCCACTCCCTGAACTTGTCGAAAGCGGTTGGGCCACTGCGCTGGCACCGGTGACCGATCACGTCGCCGCACTGGGGCAGTTTCTGCGTGAGGAGACGACGTCCGGCCACGGCTATCTGCCCGACGGGCAGAACATCTTGCGTGCCTTCACGTTTCCGTTCGACAACGTCAGGGTGTTGATTGTCGGGCAGGACCCCTATCCGACGCCCGGCCACGCGGTGGGCCTGAGCTTCTCGGTCGCGCCGGATGTGCGGCCGCTGCCACGCAGCCTGGAGAACATCTTCACCGAGTACACCGCGGATCTGGGCTATCCCAAGCCGTCCAACGGCGATCTGTCCGCGTGGGCGCAGCGGGGCGTGTTGCTGCTCAACAGGGTGCTCACCGTGCGACCGGGCACCCCTGCGTCACATCGCGGCAAGGGCTGGGAGGCCGTCACCGAATGTGCGATCCGCGCGTTGATGGCCCGCAGTCAGCCGATGGTGGCGATCCTGTGGGGACGTGACGCGGGGACGCTCAAGCCGATGCTGTCCGACCATTGCGTCGCGATCGAATCGCCGCACCCATCGCCACTGTCGGCGTCGCGCGGGTTCTTCGGATCTCGGCCGTTCACCCGTGCCAACGAGTTGCTGGCGCAGATGGGAGCCGAGCCGATCGACTGGCGACTGGAGTAGCGCGGTTCAGCGGGTCGCGCGCATCGCCGAGGAGGCAGGGGTGTCCCTGCGCTCGGCGAGAAAGAGCGGACTTAGCCGCGGACGACCTTGCCGGCCTTGATGCACGAGGTGCAGGCGTTCAGGCGCTGCTTGTTGCCGCCGGGACGCGCGGCGTGCACAACCTGAATGTTCGGGTCCCACCGACGGCTGGTCCGACGGTGCGAGTGGGATACCGACTTACCGAAGCCGGGGCCCTTTCCGCAGATATCGCACACGGCAGCCATATGTGACACTCCTCAAAACGTCTGCTTGAGGGCCAACGACCTCAGCGGGTGGCCCGACAACCTGATCAGGATACCCGCCCGGCGGGGCAACCTCCAAAACGCCCTATCGCGGGCGGACGGACGTGACCTGTGCTGTCGCCGGGAGTGATTAGGCTTGCGGCCACCGAAGGTGGTCGGCAGGAAGGTGGGTGGAGGTGGGCAACCCCGATCGTCGGCTGGATGCGGCGACCTTGCGGGACTGGGCACACACCGCCGTCGGTGACCTGATCACCCACACCGACGAGATCAACCAGCTCAATGTCTTCCCGGTCGCCGATTCCGACACCGGAACAAACATGCTGTTCACCATGCGTTCGGCCCTGGCCGAAGCCAACACCGAGGCCGCCTCGGGCGAGGTGCGCCGGGTCGCGGCCGCCCTCTCATCCGGGGCACTGCACGGTGCGCGCGGCAACTCCGGGGTGATCCTGTCGCAGATCCTGCGCGGCCTGGCCGATGTGACCGCAGCCGACACCGGCGTCAGCGTCATCGACTCCGCCCTGCTCGGCGCAGGTCTGCGGCACGGGGTCGAACTGGTGGTCACCTCGATGGGCGGCCGCGAGGTTCCGGGCACCATCGTGTCGGTGTTGCAGGCCGCCGCCGCGGCCGTCGAACAGTGCGCGGCCAGCGGAGCCGAGTTGGGCCCGGCGCTGGTGGCCGGCACTGACGCGGCCGCTCAGGCGCTGGAGGCGACCACCGCGCAGCTCGACGTGCTCGCCGAGGCCGGGGTGGTCGACGCGGGCGGCCGCGGCCTGCTGGTGCTGCTCGACGCGCTGCGATCGACGATCACCGGGCAGGCGCCCGTACGGGCGCCCTACCGGCCCGCGCCGTGCCCGCGGCCGCCGGAGGCCGGCACCGAGGCTCCCGCGCCGCAGTTCGAGGTCATGTACCTGCTTGGTGAGTGCGCTCCCGAAGACACCGAAGCGCTGCGTGAACGGCTGAATCAGCTCGGGGAATCTGTGGCAATCGCCACCTCGGGGGTGGTCGGCGGATATTCGGTGCACGTGCACACCGATGACGCCGGTGCCGCCGTCGAGGCGGGCCTGGCCTTCGGCCGGCCACGGCGTATCCAGATCTCGGCCCTGGCCGGTGCCGCCGGTCCGTCCCCGGGCAGCTGGGCGCGGGAGCGTGCGGTGCTGGCCGTGGTCGACGGCGACGGCGCCGAGGCGCTGTTCGACTCCGAAGGTGCGTGCGTCCTGCGGCCCGACCCGCACAGTGCCGAGCCGGTCATGATGGTCACCGCCCAGCAGCTGCTGCGGGCAGTGGTGGACACCGGCGCAGCGCAGGTGATGTTGCTGCCCAACGGCTATGTCGCCGCCGAGGAACTGGTGGCGGGCTGTACCGCGGCCATCGGCTGGGGTATCGACGTGGTGCCGGTGCCGACCGGCTCGATGGTGCAGGGGCTGTCGGCGTTGGCGGTCCACGATCCTGGCCGTCCGGTGGTCGACGACGGCTACACCATGGCCCGAGCTGCCGGCAGCACCCGGCTCGGATCGGTGCGGGTCGCCACCGAACAGGCGCTGACCTGGGCCGGTTCCTGCCGGCCCGGTGACGGCTTGGGCATCGCCGGTGATGAGGTGCTGATCGTGGCCCGCAATGTCGGCGCCGCGGCGATCGGCCTGATCGACCTGCTGCTGGCGGCCGGCGGTGAACTGGTGACGGTGTTGTTCGGGGCGGGCATCGATGGGCTAGAGGAAGATGTCATGGACGTCTTGGCCCGCCATGTGCATGACCAGCACCCGGGAACCGAACTGGCGACCTACTTCACCGGCCATCGGGGGGACGCGCTGCTGATCGGGGTCGAGTAGCGATGGTCACCTCTGCCGACCGGCTGGATTTCATCGTCGGCTCCGATGCCGCCAACAAACTCGACGAATGCTTCGGCATCCGCACCGTCGGGGACCTGCTGCGGCACTACCCGCGTAGCTATGTCGAAGGCACCGGGGTGCGCGGTGCGGAGGACAGCCGCCCCGCCGAAGGCGACCACATCACCATCGTCGACACCATTAGCTCAGCGGTGCTCAAAGACATGCAGCGGCGCAACGGAAAATACCTCGCTGTCACCGTCGGTAGCGGCCGCAACAAGGTCAGTGCGACGTTCTTCAACCCCAAAGGCCTGCGCTGGCGGTTGACCCCCGGCACCCGGGTGATGTTGTCCGGTGAGGTCAAACTGTTTCGGGGCGCGATCCAGCTCACCCATCCGGACTTCCTGGTACTCAAGGAAGCCGACGGTGCAGACCACGATCGCAACTTCGGCAGCAGTTCGCTGCGCAACATCGCCGATGCATCGCAAAAGGTCAGCGGGCAGGTCAACCAGTCGGACTTCGAGCGCAGCTGCTACCCGATCTACCCGGCGACCGCAAAACTGCAGAGCTGGGACATCTTCAACTGCGTGCGGCAGGTGCTCGACGTGCTCGATCCGGTCCCGGACCCGCTGCCGGCTGCGGTGCGCACCGAACGGGATCTGCTCGGCGAAGACGAAGCGCTGCGCGCAATCCACCTGTCGGAGAACGCCGCCGAACGGGACCGCGCCCGGGCTCGGCTGGCCGTCGACGAGGCGTTCGGTCTGCAGTGGGCGTTGGCGATGCGTCGGAACGGTGAATTGTCCGAATCCGGGCCACCGGCACCGCGCCGTGACAACGGAATGGTCGCAGAACTGTTGCGGCGGCTGCCGTTCGAGCTGACCACCGGACAACGCGAGGTGCTCGGCGTGCTCGAAGGCGAACTGGCCGCCAGCCGTCCGATGAATCGGCTGCTGCAGGGCGAGGTCGGCTCGGGTAAGACGATCGTCGCGCTGCTGGCGATGCTGCAACTGGTTGATGCCGGCTATCAGTGCGCCCTGTTGGCACCCACCGAAGTCCTTGCTGCCCAACACGCCCGATCGATCCGCGACATGCTCGGGCCGCTGGCGCTCGGCGGTCAATTGGGCGAGGCCGACAATGCCACCGCGGTGGCGCTGCTCACGGGCTCGATGTCCGCGGCTGCCAAGAAGCAGGCTCGCGCCGAGATCGCCAGCGGCCGGGCCGGCATCGTCGTGGGCACGCACGCCCTGCTGGTCGACGCTGTCGAATTCGACAACCTGGGCATGGTGGTCGTCGACGAACAACATCGATTCGGCGTCGAGCAGCGAGATCAGTTGCGCGCCAAAGCTCCCGACGGCATTACTCCGCACCTGCTGGTGATGACCGCCACCCCGATTCCACGCACGGTGGCGCTCACCGTATACGGCGATCTGGAGACCTCCACGTTGCGCGAGCTGCCCCGCGGCCGCCAGCCGATCGCGAGCTCGGTGATCTTCGTCAAGGACAAGCCGGCCTGGCTGGATCGGGCTTGGGCGCGGATCCGCGAGGAAGTGACGGCCGGACGGCAGGCCTACGTGGCGGCACCCCGCATCGACGAGACCGACGAGCCGAGCAAACCCGGTTCAGCCGATGAGGGCGGCCGAACCTCGGCCACCGCGGTGGGGCTGTTCGATCAGCTGCGAGCCGGGCCGCTGTCGGGGCTGCGGCTGGGCTTGATGCACGGGCGGCTGACCGGGGACGAGAAGGACGCGGTGATGACGGCGTTCCGCAGCGGTGGGATCGACGTGCTGGTCTGCACCACAGTCATCGAGGTCGGTGTCGACGTACCCAATGCCACCGTCATGCTGATCGCCGACGCCGACTGGTTCGGTATCAGCCAGCTGCACCAGCTTCGCGGCCGGATCGGCCGCGGCAAGCATGCCAGCCTCTGCCTGCTGGTGACCTCCAGCGGTCCGGGATCCAAGGCGGGGCAGCGCCTGAAGGCCGTCGCAGGCACCTTGGACGGATTCGCCTTGGCCGATCTGGACCTGGCCGAGCGTGGCGAGGGAGATGTGTTGGGCCGCAACCAGTCCGGCTGGCGAGGCGGCTTGAAGCTGTTGTCGCTGGCCGACCACGGCGAGGTGATCGAGGCGGCCCGCGCTTTCTGCATGCAGGCCTGGGAGTCCAACCCGGATGATCCCGGATTGGCAACGCTCGCCGCGCATTTCACCGACATCGACTACCTGGACAAATCATGACCAGTCGTAAAACCCTGCTGTGGCTGGCCGTGGCCGCGGTGCTCGCCGTCGTGGTGGCCTACCAGACGGTGTCGGCCGTGGGCCATCGCAGTCGTGCCCTGGCGGCGCAGGCCGGCATGCCCACGGTGGCGGCCGGCGCCGATGTCCTGGCCGGCATCACCGTCGTTCCGGCCCGTACGCACCGCTACGACTACCGCCGTTCGGTTTTCGGCGACGCCTGGGATGACGACAACGACGCGCCGGGCGGTCACAACGGCTGCGACACCCGCGACGACATCCTCAACCGTGATCTGGTGGACATCACGCACGTGTCGACCAAGCGCTGCCCGGATGCGGTGGCCACCGGAACCCTGCACGACCCCTACACCAACGCCGTCGTCGCCTTCACCCGCGGCGCGAAGATCGGCGAGGCGGTGCAGATCGACCACATCGTGCCGCTGGCCTACGCCTGGGACATGGGGGCGTCGGCCTGGCCGTATCGGCAACGATTGCGCTTCGCCAACGACCCGGCCAACCTGCTGGCGGTCGGCGGGCAGGGCAACCAGGACAAGGGCGATGCGGGTCCTGGACAGTGGATGCCGCCGAATAAATCGTTCGCGTGCCAATACGCCATTGCCTACATTTCGGTGCTGCGGGGCTACGCGCTGCGTCTCGACCAGCCGTCAGCCGACGTGCTGCGTGAGGCAGCGGCCACCTGCCCGACCGGATAGGGGAGCCGATGACGATCGACCACTGGCGTACCACGCCGACGCTGCCTGGCAAGCATGTGCTGTTGCGACCGACGGTGCTCGCCGATGTCGGCGGACTGGCCCACGCCTTCGACACCGAGTGCACCCGCTATTTCCTCTACGGCCAGCACTCCGAGCCGCCCACCGAAGCCTCGGTGTCCGCGGCGCTGGCGTCGGATCATCAGGTGCTGACTCAGGTCGAGGTCAGCACCGGCGAGATCGTCGGGACCACCTCGCTCTACGACATGAGCGAGGTGGACCGCCGACTGACGGTGGGCAGCACCTGGCTGGCCCAGCGGGTCCGCGGCTCGGCGGTCAACTCCGAGTCGAAACTGCTGCTGCTCGACCACTGCTTCGGCGCCCTGGGCGCGGGCCGGGTGCAGTTCAACGTCGACAACCTCAACGAGCGCTCGCAGCGCGCGGTGCAGGCCATCGGCGCCACCCGAGAGGGCGACCTGCGCAACCACGCCCGGCGCCGCGACGGATCCTGGCGCACCACCATCGTCTACTCGGTGATCGGGCAGGAGTGGCCGCAAGCGCGGGCCCGGCTGGTGGAGCGGATCAACCGCCGCGTGTCTGCGCGCTGACCCGCGTGTGCGGATCGGCCGGGATCAGATGCCGGTGTAGGTGAGCGGGTCTTCCCGCACCCGGGTGCCGTCATTGAGGCCGCCCAGGCTCTCCATGTGCTCGTCGGCCAGCTCGAAGCCGAACACGTCGAGGTTGGCCGCGATGCGCTCGGGCTGAGCGGACCGGGGGATCACCACATTGCCCAGTTGCAGGCTCCACCGGATCAGCACCTGCGCCGGGGTCTTGCCGTATTCGCCGGCGATCGCCGTCACGGTCGGGTGCTCAAGCAACCGGCCCACCGCCAGGGGGCTGTAGGCCTGCGTGATGATGCCGCGCTCGGCGTTGGCGGCACGCAACTCAGCCTGGTTGAGCAGCGGGTGCAGCTCGATCTGGTTGACCGACGGCGTCTCGAATGCCAGGTCGATCACGTCGTCGAGGTGATTCGCGGTGAAGTTGCACACCCCGATGGACCGGGCCAGGCCCAGCTCCCTGGCCTGGATCAGGCCGCCGTAGCTGTCGACGTACATACCCAGCGACGGAGCCGGCCAGTGCACCAGGTACAGGTCCACATAGTCCATTCCGAGCCGCTCCAGACTGGCCTTGCAGGCTTCGATGGCGGCGGTCAGTCCCTGGTCGGCGTTGGCCAGCTTGGTGGTGACGAACACCTCCTCGCGGGGGATCCCCGACGCGGCGACAGCTCGGCCCACCGCGGCCTCGTTGCCGTACACCTTGGCGGTGTCGATCAACCGACAGCCCAACTCGAGCGCGGTCGAGACCGCACGCTCGGTTTCGGCTTCGGACAATTCGGCCACCCCGATGCCCAGAGTCGGCATCGTGCGGTCGTCGTTGAGGGTGACCGAGGGGATCGCAGTGCCCGACGTCATTTCACCTACCTGTGTAATCGAATGTTCGCGGATCGGGTCCCAATCGGGCGCCGTCGTCGAGCGAGGATATCTCGGCCATCTCCGCCGTGCCGAGTTCGAAGTCGAAGACGTCGAAGTTGGCGACGATGCGCTCCGGGTGCACCGATTTCGGAATCACAATATTACCCAGTTGGATATGCCATCGGATCAGCACCTGCGCCGGTGTCTTTCCACAACGCCGAGCCACCTCGGTTACCACCGGATGATCGAGCAGCGAACCCCGCCCCAGTGGCGCCCAGGCTTCGGTGGCGATCCCGAGACGGGCATGCATCTCACGCAGTTCGGGCTGGCTGAAGCGCGGGTGCAACTCGACCTGGTTGACGACGGGCACGATCCCCGTTCCGTCGATGAGCATCTCGAGGTGCTCGGGCGCGAAGTTGCTCACCCCGATCGAACGGATCCGGCCCTGATCCCGCAGGTGAGCCAGCGCCCGGAAGGTCTCGACGAATTTGCCGGCCGCCGGTAGCGGCCAGTGGATCAGGTACAGGTCCAGAAAATCCAGGCCGAGGCGCTCCATGCTCACCTCGAATGCCGCCAGCGTCGAGTCATAGCCCTGGTCGGAATTCCACACCTTGGTGACCACATACACCTCGTCGCGCGGCAGCCCGGATGCCGCGACGGCCCGGCCCACCTCCCGCTCGTTGCCGTACAGGGCTGCGGTGTCGACATGGCGGTATCCGGCCGCCAGCGCGGTGCGCACCGCCTGCTCGGTCTCGGCGGGCGAAATCTTGTAAACCCCGAAACCGACGCTCGGGATGGAATTACCGTCGTTGAGCGTGACGCAGCGCAAGCTATCTTCAGCAGCCATGACACGAAGTCTGCCAGGCGGCTCCCGTTCCGGCCGGGGCGCGCGATGGACCGATCAGCTGCAGAGCACCTTGATGGCAGTCGGTATGAAGGTGACACCGATGCTGCCGATCGGGGTGCAACGGATCATGACCGGCGGTCGCGCGGTGACCATCGACGGCAAGACCTTGGACCCCACCCTGCGACTGACGCTGGCCGCACAGCGCGCGATGGGCATCAACGGCTTCGTCATCGGTGACGACGCGCTTGCCTCCCGCGCCCAATTGCGCGAGACGACCGCCGGGCTGGGCGGCAGTGATATCCATGTCGACGTTCGCGACATCGTGTTGCCCGGCCCGGCCGGTGACATCGCCGCTCGGCACTACCGCCCGGTCGGTGGTGGCGCCAAGCCGTTGCTGGTCTTCTACCACGGTGGCGGATTCGTGATCGGCAACCTGGACAGCCACGACGCGATCTGCCGGCTGACCTGCCGAGACGGCGACATCGCGGTGCTGTCGGTCGACTACCGTCTGGCGCCCGAGCACCCCGCCCCGGCCGCGCTCGACGATGCCCTGGCGGCATTCCGCTGGGCACATGAGCACGCCGCGGAACTCGGTGGGATTGCCGGGCGGGTGGCGGTCGGCGGCGACAGCGCCGGCGGCAACCTCGCCGCCGCGGTCGCACTACGGGCGCGCGACGAAGGGGGACCGGCACCGGTCCTGCAGTGGCTCATCTATCCGGTCACCGACTGCACCGCCCAGACCCGTTCGCGCACCCTCTACGGCGACGGCTTTCTGCTGACCAAGCACGACATCGACTGGTTCACCGACCAGTACGTGGGCCGCTCACAGCTAGACCCGACCGACCCGCTGGTATCGCCGCTGCTGGCCGACGACCTGTCTGGCTTGCCGCCGGCACTGGTGGCCGTCGCCGGCTTCGACCCGCTGCACGACGAAGGCGAAGCGTTCGCCGCCGCCCTGCGCGAGGCCGGGGTTGTGGTGGACCTGCGGCAGATGCCGTCGCTGACGCACGCCTTCATCAACCTGTTTCCGCTGGGGGGCGGTAGCGCGACCGCGACCAGTGAGTTGATCTCGGCGCTGCGCGCGCACCTCAGCCGCGGCTGAGGTCCGGGGCTCGCGCCGGTACGCTGAACCGCAAACCGACCACCGAACACGAGGACCAATCGACTGTGGCCAGCAAACCCAAACGCCCCGGCGCCTCCGGCTTGAAGGCCGGCGACCAGAAGCGCAACCTTGCAATGCAGATCGGCCTTGTCGCCATCGTGGTGGTCTTCGCGGTGGGACTCATCGGCTACATCGTGGTGTCCAACGGTCACAAGAAGGGCGCCGGCGCCGGCGAGGCGATCCGGGTCACCTCGAGCAAGCTGGTCACCAAGGACGGGACCGACGAGCCCAAGGCCGTGCTGACGTTCTACGAAGACTTCCTCTGCCCGGCCTGCGGCAACCTTGAGCGGGCGTTCGGCCCGACCGTGTCCCGGCTGATCGACAGCGGGGCGATTGCCGCCGACTACCACATGGTCGCGATCCTGGACCGGCCGCAGAACGATGACTACTCCTCGCGCGCCGGAGCTGCGGCCTACTGCGTCGCCGACGAGAACAACGACGCCTTCCGCCGGTTCCACACCGCGCTATACACCGAGCAGCTGCAGCCCTCGGAGATCGGCACGGAGTTCCCCGACAACAAGCGCCTGATCGAGCTGGCCCGCCAAGCCGGCGCCGCAGGCGGTGTTCCGGCGTGCATCAACAGCGGCAAGTACCTCAAGATGGTCGGCGGTATGGCTGCCGCCGGGGGCATTCACGCCACGCCCACGCTGCGGATCAATGGCGAGGACTACCGCCCCTCGACTCCGGAGGCCCTGGTCTCCAAGATCCGCGAGATCGTCGGCGACGTCCCGGGCATGGCTGTGCCGGCCCAGCAGTCGTGACCATCACGGCTCCGGCGGTCGAATCGCCCGCCCAGGTAGTGCCGGTCGCGCCGGCCCGAGCCTGGGCGGTGCTGATCGGCGGAGTCATCGGGTTGGCTGCCTCGGTCACGCTGACCGTCGAGAAGATCAAGCTGCTCACGGACTCCGGCTACGTGCCGTCGTGCAACCTCAACCCCGTACTGTCCTGCGGATCGGTGATGGTCACCCCGCAGGCTTCCGTGCTGGGGTTCCCCAACCCGCTGATGGGGATCATCGCCTTCAGCGTGGTGGTCGTCACCGGGGTATTGGCCGTCGCGAAAGTTCCATTGCCGCAGTGGTATTGGACTGGGTTGACGCTGGGTACGCTGGTCGGCGCCGGGTTCGTGCACTGGCTGATCTTCCAGAGCCTGTACCGGATCGGCGCGCTGTGCCCGTATTGCATGGTGGTGTGGGCGGTCACGCTGTGCCTGCTGGTGATATTCGCAGCCCTAGCATCTGAGCAGGGTGGTATACGCAAAAATTTGCAGCATTTGCACCGCTGGCGTTGGACCATCGCTGCGTTATGGTTTATCGCGTTATTCCTGTTGATATTTATTCGGTTTCAGGATTACTGGATAACGCTGCTGTAGGGGTGGATTGTGATCTCCAAAGTGCTGGTTGCCAACCGCGGAGAGATCGCTGTCCGCGCGTTCCGGGCCGCCGTCGAACTCGGGGTCGGCACAGTGGCGGTCTACCCGTATGAGGACCGCAACTCGCTGCACCGGCTCAAGGCCGACGAGTCCTACCAGATCGGCGAAGAAGGCCATCCGGTACGCGCGTACCTGTCAGTCGACGAGATCGTCGGCACCGCGCTACGTTGCGGAGCTGACGCCATGTACCCCGGCTACGGTTTCCTTTCGGAAAATCCCCGACTGGCGCAGGCCTGTGCGGATGCGGGCATCACCTTCGTCGGTCCCAGCGCGGCAGTGCTGGCGCTGGCCGGCAACAAGTCTCGCGCGGTAGCCGCCGCGCGGGAGGCGGGACTGCCCGTGCTGGCGTCGTCGGCGCCCTCGTCCTCGGTCGAGGAACTGCTCGCCGCCGCCCAAGACATGACGTTCCCGCTGTTCGTCAAGGCGGTCGCCGGTGGCGGTGGGCGCGGGATGCGCCGGGTCGCCGACATCGACGCGCTGGCAGACGCGGTCGAAGCGGCCAGTCGAGAAGCGGATTCGGCGTTCGGCGATCCGCACGTCTACCTCGAGCAGGCGGTACTCAACCCGCGCCACATCGAGGTGCAGATCCTGGCCGACAACCACGGCAACGTGATCCACCTCTACGAGCGTGACTGCAGCGTGCAGCGCCGGCATCAGAAAGTCGTCGAATTGGCGCCGGCGCCCAATCTCGATCCGGCTCTGCGCGAGAAGATCTGCACGGATGCCGTGGCATTCGCGCGCCATATCGGCTACACCTGCGCGGGAACCGTGGAGTTCTTGGTCGACGAGCGCGGCCACCATGTGTTCATCGAGATGAACCCGCGCATCCAGGTGGAGCACACCGTCACCGAAGAGATCACCGACGTCGATCTGGTGTCATCCCAACTGCGGATCGCCGCCGGTGAGTCGCTGGCGGACCTGGGCCTCTCGCAGGAATCGATCACCCTGCATGGGGCGGCGCTGCAATGCCGGATCACCACCGAAGACCCGGCCAACGGATTCCGGCCCGACACCGGACGTATCAGCGCCTACCGCAGCCCGGGCGGGGCGGGCATCCGGCTGGATGGCGGCACCAACCTCGGTGCGGAGATCAGCGCGCACTTCGATTCGATGCTGGTCAAGTTGACCTGTCGCGGTAAGGATTTCCCCACCGCGGTGAAGCGGGCGCGCCGGGCGATCGCGGAATTCCGGATCCGTGGGGTCGCCACCAACATCCCGTTCCTGCAAGCCGTACTCGATGACCCGGACTTCTCCGCCGGGCGCATCACCACCTCGTTCATCGACGAGCGCCCACAGCTGCTGACCGCGCGTTCCTCGGCCGACCGCGGCACCAAGATCTTGAACTACCTGGCGGATATCACCGTCAACAGCCCGCACGGCACCCGGCCGTCGGCGGTGTACCCGCGGGACAAGCTGCCCGAGCTGGATCTGTCGGTGCCGCCGCCGGCGGGTTCCAAACAACGGCTGGTCGAGCTGGGACCAGAGGGGTTCGCCCGCTGGCTGCGGGAGTCGCGTGCGGTCGGGGTCACCGACACCACGTTCCGGGACGCCCACCAGTCGCTGTTGGCCACCCGGGTGCGCACCAGTGGGTTGGTCAAGGTGGCGCCGTACGTGGCCCACACCATGTCGCAACTGCTGTCGGTCGAGTGCTGGGGCGGCGCGACATACGATGTGGCGCTGCGGTTTTTGAAGGAAGACCCTTGGGAGCGGCTGGCCGCGCTGCGCGAGGCGCTGCCCAACATCTGTCTGCAGATGCTGCTGCGCGGGCGCAACACGGTCGGGTATACCCCATATCCGGAGTTGGTGACCTCTGCGTTCGTCCAGGAGGCGACCGAGACCGGTATCGACATCTTCCGGATCTTCGACGCGCTCAACAACGTCGACTCGATGCTTCCGGCCATTGACGCAGTGCGTGAAACCGGCAGTGCGGTAGCCGAAGTCGCCATGTGTTACACCGGCGATCTGAGCAGTCCGGGTGAAACGCTCTACACCCTGGACTATTACCTGCGGCTCGCCGAGCAGATCGTGAACGCCGGCGCCCACGTGCTGGCGATCAAGGACATGGCCGGCCTGTTGCGCCCCTCCGCGGCAACCACATTGGTGAGCGCGTTGCGCAATCGCTTCGATCTGCCCATCCACGTACACACCCACGATACCGCGGGTGGTCAGCTGGCCAGCTACGTTGCCGCCTGGCAGGCCGGGGCGGACGCCGTCGACGGCGCCGCGGCGCCCCTGGCGGGCACCACCAGCCAACCGGCACTGAGTTCGATCATCGCCGCGGCGGCCCAGACCGACTACGACACCGGGATCTCGCTGGACGCGGTGGGCGACCTGGAGCCTTACTGGGAAGCGCTGCGAAAGGTATACGCGCCGTTCGAGTCCGGGCTGGCCGCACCGACCGGGCGGGTATACCGCCACGAGATTCCCGGTGGCCAGCTGTCCAACCTGCACCAGCAGGCCAAGGCACTGGGGCTGGCGGACCGGTTCGAGGACGTCGAGAACAACTACGCCGCCGCGGATGCCGTACTCGGTCGGCTGATCAAGGTGACCCCGAGCTCGAAGGTGGTCGGCGATCTGGCGCTGGCCCTGGTCGGTGCCGGCGTGAGCGCCGACGAGTTCGCCGCCGACCCGTCCCGAGTCGATATCCCGGACTCGGTGATCGGCTTCCTGCGCGGCGAGCTGGGCGACCCGGCCGGTGGCTGGCCGGAGCCGTTGCGGACCAAGGCCCTGGAGGGTCGCGGCCCAGCACGGGAGATGCAGCAGCTCTCGGCCGATGACGAGGCGGTGTTGGCAAAGTCTGGCCCGCAACGCCAGGCCCGCCTCAACCGCCTGCTGTTCCCCGGCCCCACAAAGGAATTCGAGTCGCATCGGGAACTCTACGGCGACATCTCGCGATTGTCGGCCAACCAGTTCTTCTATGGGCTGCGTCAAGGCGAGGAGCACCGGGTCAAGCTGGAGCGTGGGGTGGAGCTGCTGATCGGGCTCGAGGCCATCTCCGAGCCGGACGAACGCGGCATGCGGACCGTCATGTGCATCATCAACGGTCAACTGCGACCGGTCGAGGTCCGTGACCGTAGCATCGCCAGCGAAGTGCCGATTGCCGAAAAGGCCGACCGCACCAAGCCGGGCCATGTCGCGGCCCCGTTTGCCGGTGTGGTCACCATCGGGGTGGCCGAGGGGGAGAAGGTCAGCGCCGGACAGACCGTGGCCACCATCGAGGCGATGAAGATGGAGGCGGCCATCACCGCACCGGCCGACGGCACCGTCGCGCGGATCGCCGTTGCCGAGACCGCACAGGTCGAAGGCGGAGACCTGCTGGTGGTGCTGAGCTGACTCGCATCGTCGGGGGCGCAGCCGGTGGGCGACGCCTCGCCGTGCCGCCGCGCGGCACCCGGCCAACCACAGATCGGGTGCGCGAGGCGCTGTTCAATGTGCTCGATTCCCGGATGGACCTGACCGGAATGTCGGTGTTGGACCTCTACGCGGGGTCGGGGGCGCTCGGTTTGGAGGCGCTGTCTCGCGGCGCCGCATCGGCACTGTTCGTCGAATCGGACCGCCGCGCCGCCGAGGTACTGGCCGCCAATATTGCCGCACTGGGGCTGGCCGGTGCCGTGCTGCGCCGCGGCACGGTGGCCGCGGTTCTGGCCGGGGGTACCGAGACACCGGTGGACCTGGTGCTGGCCGATCCGCCCTACGAGGTCGATGCGGCCGCGATCGACGCGTTGCCGGGGTTGTTGACCGCCGGCGGTTGGGCGGGCCCGGGCACCGTCGTGGTGATTGAACGGGCCACCTCCAGCCCCGCGGTGGCCTGGCCGCAGGGCTGGGAAGCCTGGCCCTCGCGCCGTTACGGCGACACCCGCCTGGAGCTGGCCGAGCTGTCCGCACCTGACGTGTAGCGTCAGCGCACATGAGTGGCGCGGTATGCCCCGGTTCCTTCGACCCGGTGACGTTGGGACATGTCGACATCCTGGAGCGCGCGGCCGCCCAGTTCGACGAGGTGGTGGCCGCCGTTCTGGTCAATCCGTCTAAAAAGGGCATGTTCACCCTGGACGAGCGACTCGAGATGATCGCCGAAGCCACCGCGCATCTGCCCAATGTGCGCGCGGAGTCGGGTCAGGGCTTGGTGGTCGACTTCGTCCGGGAGCGGGGGCTGACCGCGATCGTCAAGGGTCTGCGCACCGGCACCGACTTCGAGTACGAGCTGCAGATGGCCCAGATGAACAAGCACATCGCGGGTGTCGACACGTTTTTCGTGGCGACCGCACCGCGGTATTCGTTCGTGTCGTCGTCGCTGGCAAAGGAAGTGGCATCGATGGGCGGTGATGTCTCCGACCTGTTGCCCGAACCGGTGAACCGCAGGTTGGCCGCCAAGCTGGCCGCGCGCTGAACCGACGCCGCCTACTGAGGCTGCCGCCCCAAGCGGTGGTCGGTCGAGGCGCGCATCGCGGTGAAACCCCTGGTGCAGCCCAACATCCGTAACGCCGCTTCGGCAATGGTCCACGGATGATCCGGCGGGCAGGAGCCGTCGTCGGAGCGGCGGTTGATCACCGCCTCCACCAACCGGAACGCCAGGTCGTCGGCATCCGCGGGACCGTCATACTCGGCGATCACCGCGCGCGACAGCTCTTGGTAGTGGCTGCGTAACTCGCCGCGGCGCTGTCGAAAGGCGGCGAAGCGCTCGAGGCGAAGCTCCGGGAGCAGATACAACGTGCCCAGATTCCAGGCACCGCCGCACAGTTGCGCGGTATCGGCGACGACGAGCGCGTGTAACCGGGGAGCGCTGGGCCCTGTTTCGGCCAGGAGCTCGGCGGCCAGCTGCACGGAGTTCTCGACGGTGTCGGCCAGTAGGGCGTCGAGGATGTCGTCCTTGGCGGCGAAGTGGTGATACAGCGAGGCCTGGCGAATCCCGACGCTCTCGGCGATGCGCCGGGTCGAGGTGGCGGCGTAGCCGACGGTGGTGAACAGCTCCGCCGCGGCATCGAGGATCTCATCGCGCGCGCTACGCCCGGGCCTGCTGGAAGCCACCAGCCGGGGACGTCCTCGTCGATCGGTCTGCACGCCTTACTGCCTATCACGCGCGCAGGCCCGGCGCACTAAAAACTATCAGTTGATAGAAAATGTGCTAGCTTCCTGGTCATGGACAACCCACGCACCGATTCCACCGACGGCGCCCGCCTCCACGCGCGCGCTCAGGCGCAGGACGCGTCGATGCGCATCCCGGCGGCCCCGGACGGCGTCGACACGGCGACGATGATCTGGGCCGAGTCGATCCCGGCGAGCGGTTACGCCACCAAGGTGCTGGCCCGCGGCAGCCGGATACGGCTGGTCGATACCGAGGGCGGCGCGTGCGCGAATCTGTTGCTGTTCCGCGCCGAAGCGCCCTGGGAACGGCTCAATGTCGCCGACACCATGAAGGTCCCGTGGCAGGCCTACCTCGGTGTCGGCCATCCGCTGTTGTCCGATCAGGGCCGCGTGCTGGCCACCGTCGTCGCCGACTCCTCGGGGCACCACGACATGCTCTGCGGCCCGGACGCCACTGGCCGGCAACTGCTGCTGTTGGGCGCGATCAAGCACGGCATGGGAATTCGAGATGTGGCACCGTCGGTGTCGCTGTTCCGCGGTGTTCGCGTCGATCCGGTCAGCGGGGCACTGGAATTCACCGGATCCGCGGGACCCGGCGCAGCGATCGACCTGCTGATCCACCTTCCGGTTGTGCTGGTGGTCGCCAATGCCGCGCACCCGCTGGATCCCGACCCGCCTGCAACGGCATTGGACGTAGTTGCCTGGCGGGCTGGCGAGCAGTTGGCCGACCTGGTCAACCAAGATCCGGAATACCTACGCGCGGTGCAGAACACCGAGGCGGCCTGGGCCGCTGGAACGGGGGAGTGCTCATGACCAGCCCATCTCAGGCCTCGCAGCTCATCTCCGATCCGGTGGTGGCGGCCCGGGCGCCCTGGTCGGCAGTGGTGCGCGCCGGAGATCTGCTGCAGATCATCGATCTGCACGGAAACCAGGCGGTGGACTGCCTGCTCTACGACGCCGCCGACCACACCCGCCGGTACAGCGCCCAGGCCACCGTCGCCGCCGCGCGCAACATCTTCTTGAGCACCGGCTCGGTGCTGCGCAGCGCCGACGGCACCGCCCTGATGACCGTCGTCGCCGACGACGTCGGCAACCACGACACCATCGCCGGAGCCTGCTCGCAGGAATCCAACACCCTGCGCTACGGGCACCACACCGCCCACCAGCACGCCTGCGTGGAGAATTTCCTCGCCGAGGGGGCCCGGTGGGGCCTGGGTAAACGCGACATCGTCTCCAACATCAACTGGTTCATGAACGTCCCCGTCGAAGCCGACGGCACGCTGGGCATCGTCGACGGTCTCTCGGCCCCGGGCAAGAGCCTGACGCTGCGTGCGGAGACCGACACCCTGGTGCTGGTGTCGAACTGCCCGCAGATCAACAACCCGTGCAACGGCTTTGCCCCGACACCGGTGCGGATGGTGATCAGCCGAACATGATCGGCATCGAGGTGGTCTCCCCGGGCATGTTCACCACGGTGCAGGACTGGCCCGGGCGCGTCGGCTACTGGCATGTCGGGGTGCCGCCGTCCGGTCCGATGGACGACCTGTCGTTTCGAATCGGCAACCAGGTCCTGGGCAATCCCGAAGGTGCGGCCGGCTTGGAATGCACCAAGGCGGGTCCCGCCCTGCGCTTTTCGAGCCCCGCCTGGGTATGCGTCACCGGTGCCGCGGTACCGGTCAGCCTCGACGGTGTCGCAGTTCCGCAATGGCAGTCGGTGCGGATACCCGCCGGTGGACTGCTCGAGGTCGGCACCATTGCAGGTCCTGGAATGCGCTGCTACGTGCTGATCGAGGGAGGCATCGCCGCGCCGGAATTCCTGGGCAGTGCAGCAACCTTCACCCAAGGTGTGTTCGGCGGACATCACGGACGGGCACTGCGCGAATCGGATCGCCTCAGCGCCGTCGGCCGCGACGGCGCCCCACCGACCCTCACCCGCGCCCCCAGTCAGATCCAGCCCAGCATCGGGCGGCACTGGGAGCTCGCGGTGACCGAAGGGCCGCATGCGGCGCCGGAGTTCATGACCCGCGCCGACATGACCACCCTGACCACCACCGACTACACCGTGCACTTCAACTCCGACCGCACCGGCGTGCGGCTCGTCGGGCCGAAACCACGATGGGCCCGCCCCGACGGCGGCGATGCCGGCCTACACCCGTCCAACATTCACGACACCGCGTACAGCATCGGTGCACTGGACTTCACCGGTGACACCCCGATCCTGCTCGGTCCCGACGGGCCCAGCCTGGGCGGATTCGTCTGCCCGGTGACGGTGGTACGCGGCGACCGATGGAAACTGGGCCAGCTCTCGCCCGGCGACACCGTGCGGCTGGTACCGATCCGCGCCGACTACGCCCCACCGACGGCAGCGTTGAGCGTGCAACGTCGCGCAGCCTTGCCCGTCGTGGTCTCTCGCGCAGGCGACGGCGACGACGGAGTGTTGCAGCGCTACACCGGCCGCGACGGGACGGCCGTTACCCTACGGCGCTCCGGTGACAGCGGAGTTCTGCTCGAATACGGGCCGATGACACTGGATTTGGCGTTGCGGGCGCGGGTACAGGTGCTCTATGACCAACTCCGTGAACGGGGGCTGCCCGGCCTGACCGAACTGACCCCCGGGGTGCGATCACTGCAGATCCAGTTCGACCCCGAGCAGTTCTCGTGCGCCGAGGTGATCGACGAAGTGGCCGCCATCGACGATGCGCTGCCGCCCTGCGATGAACTGGTGGTGCCGAGCCGCTCGGTGCGGCTACCGCTCAGTTGGGACGACCCCGGCACCCACGAGGCCATTCGCCGCTACATGTACGGCGTTCGGCCCGACGCGCCGTGGTGCCCATCCAATATCGAGTTCATCCGGCGCATCAACGGGCTCGATGACATCGCGCAGGTGTACGACATCGTGTTCGACGCCCAGTACCTGGTGCTGGGCCTGGGCGACATCTACCTCGGCGCGCCGGTGGCCACCCCGCTGGACCCCAGACACCGGCTGGTGACCACCAAATACAACCCGGCCCGCACCTGGACCCCGGAGAACGCCGTCGGGATCGGTGGCGCCTACCTGTGCATCTACGGCATCGAGGGACCCGGCGGCTACCAGTTCGTCGGACGCACCACCCAGGTGTGGAACCACCGGCACGCCACCGTGGGCCTGTTCGATCCCGAAACCCCGTGGCTGCTGCGCTACTTCGACCGCATCAGCTTCTATCCGGTCGGAGCCGAGGAGCTCCTGGAACTGCGTGCCGACATGGCGGCCGGGCGTGGCCGGGTGGAGATCACCGACGGTGAATTCTCACTGCCGGCCTACCAGCGATTCCTGGCCGACCACGCCGAAAGCATCGCAGGATTCCGCGACCAACAGGTCGCCGCGTTCACCGCGGAGCGCAATGCGTGGCACGACGCCGGCGAAATCGCCCGTGGTTAGGCCAATTTGAGCGAATCGTCGCGGCACAACACGAAGAAGTAAGGTCGGGACGAGCCCCGCAGGTCCATCGCGCCGATCACGGCGTCATCGGAGAGCCGGCGGAAGACATCGTTGACCGGCGCCTGGTCATAGACCATCGTGGCGCTGTCGACTCCGCGGTATCTGGTGGTGCGCAGCCGGGCCCGGGGCGAACGGGTCCGCAGTAGTGGCTGCAACGCGTTGATCTGCCCGAGGAATGAGCGGTTCTTCAGCGCAGGCACCTTCGTGGCGAGTCCCAGAACACTGAACGCCAGCACCGGGTTGAACGCCCACAGCGCGGCCCCGTCACGGGTGGGGAACAGCAGCGGATGAACCGTCTCGGCATCGACGAACTGCTTGCCCCACCAGCCGGTGGCCGCCAACAGTCCATCCAGCGGGTGGCCGGTCGGCAGCTCGAACCCATGCCAGGTCCCGACCATGAAATCGGGATCGACCGCCTCGGCGGCGTCGAAGATCTCACAGGCCTGCGCGGTGGACGTCGGCACGTTCGAAAACAAGTCCTGGACAGCCATGGGCAACACCGTACTTGACAGATGTCAACTGCGGAGCCGCTTAGAGCACCACCGTCTCGTTGCCCACCCGGATCACCCGGTCCTGGCAGTGCCACTGAACCGCCCGCGACAGCACCGCCCGCTCCACGTCGGCGCCCAGTCGCACCAGATCGGTGACGCTGTGGGTGTGGTCCACTCGCACCACGTCCTGCTCGATGATCGGACCCTCGTCGAGCACCTCGGTGACGTAGTGCGCCGTGGCGCCGATCAGTTTCACGCCGCGTTCCCGCGCTCGCTGATAGGGCGCCGCGCCGATGAACGCCGGCAGGAAGGAATGGTGGATGTTGATCAGCGGAACGCCCACCGCCTCGATGAAGTCACCGGTGATGATCTGCATGTAGCGGGCCAGTACCACCAGATCCACGTTGCCGCAGAGCAACTGCAGCTGCCGCTGCTCAGCCTCGGCACGAATGTCGCGGGTGGCGGGAATGTGGAAGAACGGCACCCCGAACGGGCGTACCTGCTCTGCGAGGTCCGGGTGGTTGGAGATCACCATCGCCACGTTCATCTCCAGCTCGCCGCGGCGGTTGCGCCACAACAGGTCCAACAGGCAATGGTCGGTTTTGGACGCCAGGATCGCCACCCGCTTGGGCTTGGCGGCCTCGGTGAACCGGTAGTCCATCGAGAACCGCTGGGCCACCGTGGCGCCGAAGCGCTCCTGGAGCCCGTCCAGGGCCGCCGGCAAACCGGGCAGGTGAAAGATCGCCCGCTGCACAAAAGTCCCGTCTTCGGGAGCAGTCGAGTGCTGATCCAGCGAGATGATGTTCGCGCCGGCCTCGGCCAGAAAGGCGCTGACCGCGGCGATGATCCCGTGGCTGTCCCGGCAGCTCAACAGCAGTCGCCCGATATCGGTGCTCGCCTGGGCGCCGGACTGTTGCGGATAGGCCTGTGGGGCCTGCCCTGGTGTCGCGGTGCCCCCGTGGCCCCCAGAACCGTTCGTCATGGCCGCCCTTCGCCGATCTCCGACTTCAACGGGTCAGGCTACCGGGGGAGTAGACGAGAATCCGACACACCGGGCGACTAACACAGTCACACGCGTAACACAGGGCACACTAGTAACAACAACTATGCCTGGAGGGTGCTGCCGTGTACCGAGTGTTCGAAGCCCTTGACGAACTGGGCTCCATTGTTGAAGAGGCCCGGGGCGTGCCGATGACGGCAGGCTGCGTGGTACCCCGCGGTGACGTCCTGGAACTGATCGACGACATCCGCGACGCCATCCCCGGTGAGCTGGACGACGCCCAAGACGTCCTTGACGCCCGCGATTCGGTCCTCAACGAGGCCAAGGAGCACGCCGGATCGATGGTCAGCTCGGCCACCGCCGAAGCCGACTCGCTGGTCGCCCATGCGCGCGCGGAGGCCGACCGGTTGCTGGCCGACGCCAAGGGGCAGGCTGACCGGATGGTGGCCGAGGCCCGCGGACACAGCGAGCGGATGCTCGGCGAAGCACGCGAGGAAGCGGCCCGGCTCAGCGCCACCGCCAAACGCGAGTTCGAGACCGCCACCAGCCGCGCCCAGGCGGAATGCGACCGCTTGGTCGAGAACGGCAACGCCGCCTACGAGAAGGCTGTCCAGGAAGGCATCAAGGAACAGCAGCGCCTGGTTTCGCAGAACGAGGTGGTGACCTCGGCGCGCGCCGAATCCACCCGGCTGATCGATTCGGCACACGCCGAGTCCGACCGGATGCGCGGCGAATGCGACATCTACGTCGACGCCAAGCTGGCCGAATTCGAGGACTTCCTCAACGGCACGCTGCGTTCGATCAACCGCGGTCGTCACCAACTGCGTACCGCCGCGGGCACTCACGACTACGCGACTCGCTGACCCGGGAACGCCGAGTTACGCGCTGCGTAGAATCGCGGCATGGCGAGGCACCCCGGCGCAGGTATGAAGGCAGCACGGCGACAGTTGCCTGCGCCGTTCGTGGTCAATGTCTCCCGATTGGGACGGCGCCCCGGTGCGTTGATGCCGCTGCAGGAGCAGCGGATCAGCCCGACCCGCATCGGGCTGGATCTGGTGGCGATTCCTGCGGATGGCGCAGTCGATCTGGATCTGCGGGTGGAGTCGGTCTCCGAGGGTGTTCTGGTCAGTGGCGTGGTCTCCGCGCGCACCGCGGGCGAATGCGCGCGTTGCCTGCAACCGCTGACCGGCAATGTCGAGGTCGAGCTGACTGAGTTGTTCGCCTACCCCGACAGCACCACCGACGCCACCACCGACGAGGACGAGATGGGCCGTGTCGTCGATGACGCGGTCGATCTCGAACAGGCCATCGTTGACGCGGTCGGCCTGGCACTGCCGTTGTCCCCGTTGTGCGACCCGGACTGCCCCGGACTGTGCCCGGACTGTGGCGTGGTGCTGGCGACCGCAGAACCCGGCCACCACCACGACAAGATCGATCCGCGCTGGGCGAAATTGGCGGGAATGCTGGAACCCGAAGACGCCGGGCCGAGCGACGACGGTGAGCGGTGAGCCGTCCCCGGCAAGCCGTGCTGGATGCCCTCGGCGTGGATCTCGCCGACGACCTGCTCACGTTGGCAGTCACGCATCGCAGTTACGCCTATGAGCACGGCGGTCTGCCCACCAATGAGCGACTGGAGTTCCTGGGCGATGCCGTGCTCGGGCTGACCATTACCGACGAGTTGTTCCATCGCCACCCGGACAGGCCCGAGGGAGACCTGGCCAAACTGCGCTCCAGCGTGGTCAACACCACGGCCTTGGCCGATGTGGCGCGGGGCCTGACCGAGGACGGCCTGGGGGCCCACCTGCTGCTCGGCCGGGGCGAGGAAAACACCGGCGGCGCCGACAAATCCAGCATCTTGGCCGACGGGATGGAGTCCCTGCTGGGAGCGGTTTACCTCCAGCACGGAATCGACACTGCCCGGGAGGTGATCTTGCGCCTGTTCGGTCCGCTGCTCGACACCGCGGCCACGCTGGGTGCCGGCTTGGACTGGAAGACCAGCCTGCAGGAACTGACGGCCGCCCGCGGTCTGGGTGTGCCGTCCTATCAGGTCACCTCTACCGGACCCGACCATGACCGCGAGTTCACCGCGACCGCCGTTGTATCGGACACCGCGTACGGCACCGGCGTTGGCCGGACCAAGAAAGAGGCCGAGCAGAAGGCCGCGGCCGCGGCCTGGCAGGCGCTGGACGCCCCAGACGCACCGGGTGCGGTGAACGACGCACCGCAGGCCTGAGAATGCCCGAACTTCCCGAGGTCGAGGTGGTTCGGCGTGGCCTGAACGAGCACCTGGTTGGACGCACGATCACCGGGGTGCGGGTGCATCATCCGCGGGCGGTACGCCGCCACGACGCCGGTCCCGCCGATCTGACCGCCCGGCTGTTGGGCTCCCGAATCACCGGCACCGACCGGCGGGGCAAGTACCTGTGGCTGCTGCTGAGCGGGGCCGCGGCCGATGAGGCACTGGTGGTGCACCTGGGCATGAGCGGTCAGATGCTGCTGGGGGAGCTACCCGACACCAGGCACCTGCGGATCGCCGCCATGCTCGACGACGGGACGAAGGTCAGCTTCGTCGACCAGCGGACGTTCGGCGGGTGGCAGCTCACTGACCTGGTCGCCGTGGACGGCAGCGTGCTGCCGGTGCCGGTCGCCCACCTCGCCCGCGACCCCCTGGACCCGCGCTTTGACGCCGAATCGGTGATCGAAGTGTTGCGCCGCAAGCACTCCGAGATCAAACGCCAACTTCTCGACCAGACGGTGGTGTCGGGTATCGGCAACATCTACGCCGACGAAGCGCTGTGGCGGGCCGGGATTCGCGGTACCCGAACGGCCGACCGGCTGTCGCGGCCGCGGCTGCGGGCACTGCTGGCTGCCGCAGCAGAGGTGATGAACGACGCGCTGGCCGCCGGGGGCACCTCGTTCGACTCGCTCTACGTCAACGTCAACGGTGAATCCGGCTACTTCAGCCGGTCACTGGACGCCTACGGCCGTGAAGACGAGCCGTGCCGGCGGTGCGGGACGCCGATCCGCCGGGCGAAGTTCATGAACCGCTCGTCGTACTACTGCCCGAACTGCCAACGCTGACGCGGGAATTGGGTCGGGGTCACTCGAAGATGTCGCGGTGCACCCTGCCGGGCGGCAGAGTTGGATCGACGAACCACTCGCGGCCGAACATCAGGCCGGCCGCCTGTGGGGGAAGTCGCATCAGCACCGCGAACAGGCGTGCCGCGGCGGCGCTGGCACCGATCTGAGAGCGATGCGCGGCGAAGGCATCCCGCTTTTGCCGGGCAAACCGAAACACGTTGATCCGATGGGTGATGCTCGATGCCGGTGCGTAGGCGGTGCGTACCACCTCACGCCCGTAGGGGGCCGGTAGGTGCAGTAGATGAGCGCCCTCTGCGACCCGCTTCAGCATCTCCCGGGGCATGGTCGCCTCGAGCACACGCGGTGTCGCCGCGATCTGAGCGGCCCGCTTACCGACATGATGAACCCGCACGTGATCACGGTGGCCGTAGCCGCCGTTGGACTGGTAGCTCAGCAGCAGATCCGCGTCTTCCTCACGCAGGATGGTCGCCAGTCGCTGCGCCGCCTCCTCGAGGTCAGCGCGGGCGAACCTGACCCGCCCCGGCGGATCCGGATAGAACTCGGCCCCGAAGCCGCTGTCGGCGTAGCCCAGACATTCGACCCGGTCTGCGTGCAGGGCCGTTGCGCTGGCGTGCAATTCGACCAGCCGATCACCGTCGCCGTCATTCACGCGTCCATCGGTTGCCACCACCACGACGACACGATGGCCCTCGGCGGCCGCCCGCGCCAGAGTTCCCCCGGTCAGAATCGCCTCGTCATCGGGATGGGCGTGGAATGCGACCACTGTCGCCATAAAAGCCCAGTATGCCCGCGGTGGTCGGCTGTGTCAGCGCCGCAGCTGCGCGGCGCGCCGTCGAACATCCTCGCCGGCCTTGGTCAGCGATCCGCAATCGAACGGTGGCTGCGGGTCGTACTCGATGAGCAGCTGAATGGCGCACGCCGTGTCGGCGTCCGCCAGCAGCTCGACCAGCCGCAGCGCCATGTCGATGCCGCTGGAGACCCCTGCTGAAGTGACTATCCGCTGGGACAGGTGCTCGACCACCCGTTGTTCCACGTAGCGGGCGCCCAAGTGTTCTAGCAGCTCGACGGCGCTCCAATGGGTGGTCGCAGTCAGCCCGTCCAAGAGCCCCGCAGCGGCCAGCAGCAGGGAGCCGGTACATACCGAGGCGGTGAACCTGGTGTGGGTGTGGGCCTTGCGCACCCAGTCGAGCAACTCCGCGTCGTCGAGCAATGTTCGTGTCCCGACGCCGCCGGGGACGACCAGGACATCCGGTGCAGTCAGCTCGTTGAATTGGGCATCGCAGAGGACTCCGAGCATCCCGTTGTCGGCGCGGACCTCACCGCGGCGGTGCCCGACGAAAATCACTTCGACGTCCGGGATCCGCTGCAGCACCTCGTATGGCCCGATGGCGTCCAAGGCGGTGAACCGCGGGAAGAGTGGGATCGCTACCTGCACGGATTTCCCCTAGGCTGTCCGGCGAATGGTGTTGCGGGGCAAGCCCGACAATAGTCCTCCGGCGCCGAACGCGCAGATTCCGTCACCTCAGCCGTGAACGGGATCGAGCAGAATCAGCAGCCGAACGAGTTCGGCCTGGCGATGGATTCCGGTCTTGTCGAAAATGTGCCGGAGGTGGGTCTTCACGGTGGTCAGCGACACCGACAGCTCTTCGGCGATCGGAGTCAGCCCCTCGCCTCGCATCACCAAGAGCGCGACCTGCGCCTCGGCCTTCGTCAGCCCGTACAGGCGCCGCAGCAGTATCGCTGGTGGTTCCGGCTGTCGTTCGGGGTCGACGATGATCACCATGGCGCGTCCATGGTGCAGCGCCGCAAAGGAATTCGCTTCGACCGGCAGAACGTGAATGATGTAAGGACGCCGCCCCGAGGGGCGTGCGCACAGGAATGATCCGCCCCAGATGTCTTGACCGTCGGACTTGGACAGTCGGGCGATGCTGTAACCCAGCTCGGTGTCGGCGTGCGACGACTCCGCGGTGATGCAGCCTCTTTCGATGCGCAAGCCGTCGTCGGCGGCCAGAATGCGTTCCGCGGCACGGTTGGCGTAGATGTACCGCCGCCCTTCGACGATGACGATTCCGTGATTGACGGCTTCGCTTGCCTCCGCGAGATCGCCATTGCGGCGATCGAGATCTTCGAGGCGGTCCTGGATGCGCAACGCTTGTTGCAAATGCGGAATGAGGCGGTGCATCAATGCGAGATGTTCGGGACTGTCGAACCGCTCCGATTGTCTCGCATTCGCGATGGCCAGGCTCGTCATCGTCGTTCCGGAGGTGAGCCGAACGAAGAGTCCGTCGTGCAGCCCATTTGGGCGAGCCCAGTCGACCTGAAATTCACAATTCTGGTAGGGCCACATGAGTTCAGCGCCGGTCCGCACCACACCCTCGCGTCCGGTCTCGACGGCGTAGAGAACGTGATCCAGCCGTTCGTAATATGCCGTGTAGGACGCAGCCGCTGACATCGGCATCTGCGCGTGCTTGAGCGTGCGCGAGCCGCTGTCGGAGAGCACCAGCGATGCGGTATGCGCCGTGAAGGCGTCGGCGATGGCGGCCATGGTGGGATCCCATTCGTCGGGCACCAGCGCCGCGGAGTAAATACGAGCGATCAGTTGTGAGAATTCATCGATGTCGCTCATCGCCGGCCCTGAATCCATTTGTAGGCCTGGACATTCGGCTCGCCCCCCGTTGCAGAAAGATGCGAAGACGCCTGTCTTCTTGCCGCAAAAGTTTACGCGGATCTCGTCCATTGGGATGAGGCAATTTTGCAGCATCGGTGCTTGCCTTATGAATGCCTCGCAGCATCCGACTCGAAGCGGTCTTCGGTTGTGAGATGTTCCGGCTCGGATGCGTGAAAGCGGGACGGGCGCAAGCGAATACCTACGAAAGGACCCGACAGATGTCTGAGCAGAACATCACGCTGGTGCGAAACGGCTACCAGGCGTTCGCCACCGGCGACACCGAATCCCTGATGGCTCTCTTCGATGACGACGTCGAATGGGTGCAGCCCGGCGACAGTGCGATCAGCGGAACCTATCGAGGAAAAGCGGAGCTCATGGAATTCCTGATGCAGCTGGGGCAGAAGTCACCGACGATCACGCCGAAGAGCTTCCTGGCCGACGGTGAGACCGTCGTCGTTCTCAGCGAGGCGGCGATCGGCGGCGAACGCGGGCACAGTGCCGAGGTCTACACCCTGCGTAACGGCAAGACCGTGCGGGTGCAGGTGTACGGCGACACGGCCATGATGGAGCGCCAGTACGGCAGAAAGCCTGCAGCGGCGGTCGCCGACTGACCCAGCGGGGATCGCAAGCGCGGCGGAGCCGGGCGCAGCGGGTCACCGCCATTGACCCAGCGGGGATCGCAAGCGCGGCGGAGCCGGGCGCAGCGGGTCACCGCCATTGGCCCAGCGGGGATCGCAAGCGCGGCGGAGCCGGGGCGCACGTTCGGTGCGGTCACTGTTGGGGCTGCCAAGATGTCCCCATGACCGAACTATGGGTGGAACGAACCGGGACCCGCCGCTACACCGGACGCAGTTCGAGGGGCGCGCAGGTGCTGATCGGCAGTGAAGACGTCGCCGGCGTCTTCACCCCCGGCGAGCTGCTGAAGATCGCGTTGGCCGCGTGCAGCGGAATGTCTAGTGACGCCCCGCTGGCCCGCCGGCTGGGCGACGACTATCAGGCCACCATCGAGGTCTCCGGCCCCGCTGATCGGGAGCAGGAGCGCTATCCGCTGCTGGAGGAGGTCCTGAAGTTGGACCTGTCGGGCCTGGATGACGCGGACAGGGAGCGGCTTCTGACCGTCGTGCACCGGGCGATCGATCAGGTCTGCACGGTGGGACGCACCCTGAAATCGGGCACCGAGGTGCGCTTCGAGATCGACTCCGGTGACCGGTCCTGACGTCCGGCTGTCCGCCTGGGTGCACGGCCACGTCCAGGGCGTCGGATTTCGGTGGTGGACGCGTTCGCGGGCACTCGAGCTGGGCCTGACGGGCTACGCCGCCAACCGGCCCGGAGGCCGGGTACACGTCGTCGCTCAGGGCCCCCGCGCGAACTGCCAACGCCTGCTGGAGCTGCTGCAGGGTGGCACCACGCCGGGTCGGGTGGACACTGTTGTCGCCGACTGGATGGACGCCGGGGACCCGATCGACGGATTCGCCGAACGCTAGACCGGTAGTCTCACACCCCGTGCACCTCAAGAGTCTGACGCTGAAGGGCTTCAAGTCCTTCGCCGCGCCCACGACTCTGCGCTTCGAACCTGGCATCACCGCGGTGGTCGGACCGAATGGTTCAGGCAAGTCCAACGTGGTTGACGCGCTGGCCTGGGTGATGGGCGAGCACAGCGCCAAGACGTTGCGCGGCGGCAAGATGGAAGACGTCATCTTCGCCGGCACCTCGTCGCGCGCCCCGCTCGGTCGCGCCGAGGTCACCGTCACCATCGACAACTCCGACAACGCCTTGCCGATCGAGTACGCCGAGGTCTCGATCACCCGGCGGATGTTCCGCGACGGAGCCAGCGAGTACGAGATCAACGGCGCCAGCTGCCGGTTGATGGACGTCCAAGAGCTGCTCAGCGACTCCGGCATCGGCCGCGAGATGCACGTCATCGTCGGCCAGGGCCGGCTGGCCCAAATCCTGGAGTCACGGCCCGAGGACCGCCGGGCGTTCATCGAAGAGGCCGCCGGGGTACTCAAGCACCGCAAGCGCAAAGAGAAGGCGGTCCGCAAACTGGACGCGATGGCGGCCAACCTGGCCCGCCTGACCGACCTGACCACCGAGCTGCGCCGCCAGCTCAAACCGCTGGGCCGCCAGGCCGAAGTCGCGCGGCGAGCGGCCACCATCCAAGCCGACCTGCGCGACGCCAAGCTGCGGTTGACCGCCGATGACCTGGTGTCGCGGCAGGCCGAGTTCGCCGGAACCACCGACGCCGAGGCGACGCTGCGCCGCGAACACGACCAGATCACCGAGCGCCTCTCGGTGGCGGCCGACGAACTGACCGCCCACGAGTCCGCGGTCGCCAGCTTGACCCAGCGCGCCGAAGGCGCCCAGCAGACCTGGTTCTCGCTGTCCGCGCTGGCCGAGCGGGTCAGCGCCACGGTGCGCATCGCCAGCGAACGCGCACACCATCTCGACGAGGAGCCGATCACCACCGCCGGCGTCGACCCGGACGCGTTGGATGCCGAGGCTGAGCAGGTGGCCGCGGCCGAGCAACAACTGCTGGCCGAGCTGGCCGAGGCCGGGATCCGGCTGGAGGCGGCCCGCGCCGAGCTGGCTGAGCGGGAGCGTCGCAGCACCGAGGCGGAGAAGGCGCACCTGGCTGCTGTTCGTGCCGAAGCCGACCGGCGTGAGGGCTTGGCCCGGTTGACCGGTCAGGTCGAGACGATTAGGGCGCGAGTCGAGTCGATCGACACTCACGTCGGGCAGCTGACGACGCGTATCGAGGAGGCCGCCGGACGGGCCCAGGCCGCACAGGCGGAATTCGAGACGGTTCAGGGCCGGGTCTCCGAGCTCGATCAGGGCGAAGTCGGTCTGGACGAGCACCACGAGCGGACCGTGGCCACCTTGCAGCTGGCAGATGAGCGCGTCGCCGAGCTGCAGGCCGCCGAGCGTGCCGCCGAGCGCCAAGTCGCTTCACTGCATGCTCGTATCGAGGCGCTGTCGATGGGGCTGGAACGCCGCGATGGCGCCGCCTGGCTCTCGGCGAACCACAGTGGCCCCGGCCTGTTCGGGTCGGTCGCGAAGCTGGTCAAGGTGCGCTCGGGGTACGAGGCGGCGCTGGCCGCGGTGCTCGGGTCCGCTGCCGATGCGCTGGCCGCGGAAAACGCCGGAGCGGCCCGCTCGGCGCTGCACGCGCTCAAGACCGCCGACGGTGGCCGGGCCGCGATCGTGCTGGGGGACTGGCCGCTGCCCGCCGCCGAACAGCGTGCGGCGCTGCCGGACGGAGCGCTGTGGGCAGTGGAGTTGATCGAGGCCCCCGAGAAGTTGCGCGGCGCGATGACGGCCATGCTGTCGGCGGTGGCGGTGGTCGAGGACCTGCCCAAGGCTCTGGAGCTGGTGGCTGGCCGCCCCGGGGTGCGCGCGGTGACGTTAGACGGTGACCTGGTCGGGGCGGGCTGGGTCAGCGGCGGATCGGATCGCAAGCCGTCCACCCTGGAGATCAACAGCGAGATCGACAAGGCCCGCGCCGAGGCAGCCGCCGCTGAGACACAGGCCAGCGAACTGGGCGCGGCCCTCGCCGGGGCGCTGGCCGAACAGTCCGCGCGCCGGGACGCCACCGAGCAGGCACTGGCCGCGCTCAACGAGTCCGACGCGGCCATCGCCGCGACCCATGAGCAGCTGGGCCGGCTCGGCCAAGAGGCACGCGCCGCCGAGACCGAGTGGCGCCGCCGGCTGCGCGAGCGTGACGAGCTCGAGTCCGGCCGGGCGCAGACCGTCACCGAGCTGAGCGAGCTGGAAACCCGCCTGCGCAACGCCGAAGAGGATCAGCCGACCGCCACCGTCGAACCGGTGGATCGCCAGCAGATCGCGGCAGCAGCCGAGGCGGCGCGCAGCATCGAGGTGGAGGCCAGGCTGGCGGTGCGTACCGCCGAGGAACGCGCCAATGCGGTACGCGGCAAGGCGGACTCGCTGCGCCGGGCGGCCGCGGCCGAACGCGAGGCACGAGTCCGTGCCGAGCAGGCCCGCGCCGCACGCGCACGCGCGGCGACGACGGCGGCAGCGGTGGCCGATGCCGGCAGTGCGCTGGCCGAGCGCCTGCAACATGTGGTGACCGCGGCGGCACGGATCCGTGACGGGCTCGCCAGTGAACGTCAGCAGCGGGCGGCCGCGATGGTCGCCGTCCGCGATGAGGTGAACGCCCAGAGCACCCGGCTCACCGCGCTCACCGAATCACTGCACCGCGATGAAGTCGCCAAGGCGCAGGCCGCCTTGCGCATTGAGCAACTCGAGCAGACCGTGCTCGAGCAGTTCGGTATGAGCTCGGCAGACCTGATCGCCGAATACGGTCCGGATGTCGCGCTGCCCCCGACCGAACTGGAGATGGCCGAGTACGAGCAGGCCCGCGACCGCGGCGAACTGGTGATGGCTCCCGCCCCGATGCCCTTTGACCGCCCCACCCAGGAGCGCCGGGCCAAACGCGCCGAACGCGAGCTGGCCGAACTGGGTCGGGTCAACCCGTTGGCGCTCGAGGAGTTCGCCGCGCTCGAGGAGCGCTACAACTTCCTGTCCACCCAGCTCGAGGACGTCAAGGCGGCCCGCAAAGACCTGCTCGACGTGGTCTCCGAGGTCGACGCACGCATCCTGCAGGTCTTCACCGACGCCTACGCCGACGTGGAGCGCGAGTTCACCGAGGTGTTCGCGGCGCTGTTCCCCGGTGGGGAGGGGCGCCTCCTGCTGACCGACCCCAACGACATGCTGACCACCGGCGTCGACGTCGAAGCCCGCCCGCCCGGCAAGAAGGTCAAGCGGCTGTCGCTGCTGTCCGGCGGGGAGAAGTCGCTGACGGCCATCGCCATGCTGGTCGCGATCTTCCGGGCCCGCCCGTCGCCGTTCTACATCATGGACGAGGTCGAGGCCGCGCTCGACGACACCAACCTGCGCCGGCTGCTGGCGTTGTTCGAGATGCTGCGGGCCCGCTCGCAGCTCATCGTCATCACCCACCAGAAGCCGACGATGGAAGTCGCCGACGCGCTGTACGGGGTGACGATGCAGGGCGACGGGATCACTGCGGTGATCTCCCAACGCATCCGGGGCGAAGAGCTCGTTTCCAGCCAGGCGTGAACCCGCACTAGCCCGGCGTTGAAACCCGACTAAGTCCCTGCTGCCACAATGACGGTCGTGTCGTCTCAAACTCTCGTGATCGCCGCGGCGGTCGTTGTCGCGCTCATCCTGGTCGGTGCCCTGGTCTGGGGCCTGGTGCGGCATCGGCGAGGCCGTATCAGCCTGTCCGCACCGCAACGCGAGAGTCTGGACCGCTCCGGTGGCTACACCGCCTCCTCGGGTATCACCTTCAGTCGGACCGACACGGCGGAGCCGCCCGCGCCCGTCATCGGTGACGACGCGACCGTTCCGCGTGACGCGCCCCGGCGCACCATCACCGACATCGAACTGCCCGAAGCGCCGCCCGAAGTCCCTTCCGTATCTCAGGCAGCGCCGGCGCCAGAGGCCGTCGAGCCGGACATCGAACCGGTTGAAGGTCGGATGGAGCGGCTACGCGGTCGATTGGCCAAGTCGCAGAACGCATTGGGCCGCGGGATGCTCGGGCTGCTGGGGGGCGGAGACCTCGACGACGACTCCTGGCAGGACGTCGAGGACACCCTGCTGGTGGCCGATCTGGGCCCGGTGGTCGCCGAATCGGTGGTGAATCAGTTGCGCGGACGGCTGGCCGGCGGTCAGGTGCGCACCGAGGCCGAGGCTCGCGCGGTGCTGCGCGACGTGCTCATCGGCGAGCTGCAGCCCGGTCTGGAGCGTTCCATTCGGGCCCTGCCGCACGACGATCACCCGTCGGTGCTGCTGGTGGTCGGCGTCAACGGCACCGGTAAGACAACCACCGTCGGCAAACTGGCCCGAGTGCTGGTGGCCGACGGCCGCCGCGTGGTGCTGGGGGCGGCCGACACGTTCCGGGCCGCCGCGGCCGACCAGCTGCAGACCTGGGCAGCGCGGGTGGGCGCCGAGGTGGTGCGCGGCGCCGAGGGCGCCGATCCGGCCTCGGTGGCGTTCGACGCCGTCGACAAGGGCGTAGCCGACGGTGTTGACGTCGTGGTCATCGACACCGCGGGACGGCTGCACACCAAGACCGGTCTGATGGACGAGCTCGGCAAGGTCAAGCGGGTGGTGGAGCGCCGCGCCGCCGTCGATGAGGTGCTGCTGGTCCTCGACGCCACCATCGGGCAGAACGGCCTGGCCCAAGCCCGGGTGTTCGCCGACGTCGTCGACATCACCGGGGTGGTGCTGACCAAGCTGGACGGAACTGCCAAAGGCGGGATCGTGTTCCGGGTGCAGCAGGAGCTGGGAGTGCCGGTCAAGCTGGTGGGCCTGGGGGAGGGGCCCGACGATCTGGCCCCGTTCGAGCCGGGCGCCTTCGTCGACGCGCTGCTCGGCTGAGCGCTCCAGCCTCGATCGTGACCGTCTTGTGACCTCGGGTCGGCCATAGGGTAATTTTTGCCTGTGATCCCCTCAGCATTTGGCGCGGTCGCGCGCTGCCTCACCCCCCTCCTTGCCGTTGCGGCTTTGGCCGGCGCGGCCCCCGCTCAGGCCGACGGGGACAACCCGCTGGGCGGCATGCCCTTCTATGTCGATCCCATCTCCAAGGCGATGCATGCCTCCAACGCGCAGCCGGACAGCGCCGAGCTGGCCCGGGTCGCCAACACCCCGCAGGCGTACTGGCTGGACCAGGCGTTCGGCGTGGGATCTGTCGGTTCGACGGTGGCCCGGCACACCGGCGCCGCCGCGGCGGCCGGAGCCATGCCGGTGCTGGTGCTCTACGCCATCCCGCACCGTGACTGCGGCAGCTACGCCGCGGGCGGATTCTCCTCCGGCGCGTCCTACCGCGCCTGGATCGACAGCGTCGCCGACGGGATCGGTGGCAACCCGGCCGCGATCATCCTCGAGCCCGACGCACTCGCGATGGCCGACTGCCTCTCCGGTGATGCGCGTCAGGAGCGCTTCGACCTGATCAGCTATGCCGTCGACACGCTGGGCCGTAACCCGGCCACGGCCGTCTACGTCGACGCCGGGCACTCGCGGTGGGTCAGCGCCGGCGAGATGGCCAACCGCCTCAACCAGGCCGGCGTGGGGCGCGCGCGGGGCTTTGCCCTGAACAGCACGAACTACTTCACCACCGAAGAGGAAACCGGCTACGGCGAAGAGATCTCGGGGATGACCGGCGGCGCGCACTACGTGATCGACACCTCCCGCAACGGCGCCGGCCCCGCCGAAGGCGACCCCTACGGCTGGTGCAACCCCAGCGGACGGGCCCTGGGCACGCCGCCGACCACCAACACCGCCGGGCAGCACGCCGACGCCTACCTGTGGGTCAAGCGAGTTGGGGAGTCCGACGGCAGCTGCGGCTCCGGCGAACCCGCGGCGGGGCACTTCGTCAGCGACTACGCCATCAATCTGGCGCGCAACGCCGGCTGATCGGGCAGGCCTAGCGTTTGATCGCGATGTAGTAGTAGTTCGACGGATCCTCGTCGATCTCGGCGCACTCCACGTCGGTGAAACCGGCGTCGGCCAGCATCGACATTGCGAGTTGGCGGCCCCACATGGTGCCCAGGCCGGCGCCGTTCAAGGCCAGCGACACGGGCATGCAGTGCATCAGGGAGACCGTGTAGCGGTAGGTGTTCATCGGAACGCCGATGTTGTCTTCCAGGCTGCTCGACGACTTCGAATCCGCCATCACGAAGATGCCCCCCGGCCGCAGGGATCGATAGATGTTCTCCAACACCCGCGCCGGCTGCGCCTGATCGTGAATGGCGTCGAATGCGGTGACCAGGTCGTAGGCCGAAGCTCGGTCGAACGTCGTCAGATCGTGGCCCTCGAAGGCGGCGTTCGTCAGTCCCCGCGCAGCCGCCTCGCGCGTCGCTCGCTCGATGCCCTCGGACGAGAAGTCGATGCCGGTGAACCGGCTGTCGCGGAACGCCTGAGCCATCACGTTGACGGCGTGGCCACTGCCGCAGCCGAAGTCGGCCACCTCCGCACCGTCGTGGAGTCGTTGCGGCAAGCCCTCGACGAGGGGCAGGACGACGTCCACCAGCGCCGTGTCGAAGACTTCGCCGCTTCGCTCCGCCATCACCGCGTGGAAGCGGGGATAGTCGCTGTAGGGAAGCCCGCCGCCACGCTGGAAGCAGTCCAGCACCTTCTGCTCAACCTCGCCCATCAGCGCGATGTACTGCGCGACACGCGCCAGGTTTGCGGCCCCGGCGGCACGGGTCAACACCGCGGCATGGTGCTGCGGCAAACGATATGTCTTGTTGGCAGGGTCGTAATCCACAACGCCGGCTACGGTCGTGCCCCCCAACCATTCACGAACGTAGCGTTCGTTGAGTCCGGTGCGGGTGGCGATCTGGGTGCTGGTTGCCGGTTCCGGCAGGGTGGCCAGGGCGTCGAACAGGCCGCTTTGATGTCCGAGGCTCAGTAGCAGTGCGAGGCTGGCGGCGTCCAGCGCTTCGGTGACGCGCTCAGCGAATGCCAGTGCTTGCGTAGTCGATTCCGTCGGCTGATGCGCGTTCGCTGGTGTTGTCACGACACTCCTTGAATCCTCTGCGCCCGCTGTCTCTATCTAGGATACTAGCGGTATCCTAGATTGTCCCCGCCGGCCAGGAGGTCCCCATGAGCGACGTGATGGTCAACTCCGCGCAACGTGCTCACGCCCTGATTCGTGCGGGCATCCTCAGCGGTGAGTTCCCCGCCGGGGCCATGCTCAGCGAAGCAACGCTGGCGGCGTCGATGTCGATGAGCCGTACGCCGGTGCGGGCGGCGCTGGGGCGTCTGCAAGATGAAGGGCTGGTGCGGATCTACCCCAAGCGCGGTGCACTGGTACGTGAACTGACCGTCGATGAGATCCGCGAGTCCGACCAGGTGCGGCACGCCTTCGAATGCGCCGGGGTGCAACTGGGCGACCCTGAGGCGCGCCAGCTTCTGAGTGCGCGTCTGCAGGAAAACCTTGACGGGCAGGAGCAGGCGCTACACCGGCGCGACTATCCCGGCTTTGCGGTATTGGCCAGGCAGTTTCATCGCGCATTTGTGGAGCTCGCCGGAAACGCCACGATGCTGGCGTTCTACGACCGACTGCAAGATCGGCAGCACCTCTCCATCGCGCGCAACTCGACGGTCCGCGGGCAGCCAGACCTGGTGCTGGCCGAACATCGGAGCCTGCTCAAGGATGCCGAAGCCGGCGATTGGATGGCCTTCGCGACCCGGCTTCGCGAACACCAGTCCCACGGCAACGACTTCGAATAGTCGCTCCTGGCGGGGCTACAGTGGCGGCATCGGCCGGAAGGAGCATTCCCATGATCGAGCTACTACCGGACATGCCGCCGGGTGTGATGGGCATTCGGGTATCGGGACGACTTCGCGGTGACGAACTCCGGGAGATAAAGCCGTCGCTGCACGAGCTTCTGCAGGGCGGCGATGTCCGCATCGTCGAGGTCATCGACTCCGACTATGAGGGATTTGGGCCCGGTGGGCTGGCCGAGGACATCAAGCTCGGCCTGGGCGCAGTACTGCCGCATCACTCGGCGTTCAAACGCATCGCGGTGGTGTCTGACAAGGAATGGGTTGCCCATGTGCTGCATGCGCTCGAATGGATGATTCCCGGCGAGCTTGCGGTGTTCGGCCTCGATGACGTCGAACGGGCCAAGCAGTGGGCCGCCGGCTGACCCACCCGAGGGCCAAGTGCCCGAGGTCGTTCCCGCCGCGCCGCCTATGGTCAAGCGGTGACGATCAGCTATGACGAGACGCTGCGGGAACGGATCCGGGCACACCTGGCCGGGCACGACCGCCGCACCGTGACCGACCCGGCGAAGCGGCACGCGGCCGTCGCGGTGGTGATCGTGGACTCCGAAATCGCCGAAGACCGGGTCGACCCCGCGCCCGTGGAAGACTGGATCGCCGGTCGGCCCATGCCGGAGGCTGGTCTTGACGGCCGCATGGTCGATGTATCCGGGGGTGCTGCATTCCTCTTGTGCCGCAGAGCCTCTCGTCTCACCTCGCATGCCGCTCAGTGGGCGCTGCCCGGTGGCCGCGTGGATCCTGGCGAATCCGCGGTCGACGCGGCCCTGCGTGAGTTGGACGAGGAGGTCGGCGTCCGGTTGTCCGATTCGGCTGTGCTCGGCGTACTCGACGACTATCCGACTCGCTCCGGATACGTCATCACGCCGGTGGTGATCTGGGGCGGGGGGCGGCTCGATCTCCGTCCCGCGCCGGCCGAGGTAGTGGCGGTCTACCGCGTGGGACTACATCAGCTGCAACGCGATGATTCGCCGCGCTTCGTCAGTATTCCCCAGAGCCCACGTCCGGTCGTGCAGATCCCGTTGGGTAATGACCTCATCCACGCGCCGACCGGGGCGGTGCTGTTGCAACTGCGGTGGTTGTGCCTGGAGGGCCGAGGGGACCCGGTCGATGAGTTGGAGCAACCGGTATTCGCCTGGAAATAGCTTCGGGCGCAGGCGTCGGGCCCTAGGCTGCGCTCCATGATCAAAGACCGTGCCGCACTGGTCGCGGGCTGTATCCGGCTGGCGTCGGGTATCTCTTTTCTCGTCGATCCGCTTCGGGCGAATCGGTTGTGGGGAGAGCCGGACGATCCTGGGCCGTCCGCGCGCCTGCTGCTGCGTTCGATGGGTTACCGCGACGCCCTGATCGGCGGGCTACTCGTGAACGGGGCGTTGCGCGGTAGCGACACGCGCGGCTGGTTCCTCGCATCCGGTGGTGCCGACGCGGCCGACCTGCTGGGCGGGATCAGCGTGCACGCCGATCTCAAGCGTGGACAGCAGATCGTCGGTCTCGGTGGAGCGGTCGTCGGCATCGGGGTTGGGCTCTGGGGTGCCACGCGCCGGCGTGCCACGGCAAGCCCCTAGATGTCTTAGTCCGCTGAGATTGCGCCCAGGGCTGTACATCTCGCGGTATCCGCGACCCTGGACGCAATCTCAACCTCGGGTTGGAAAACTACTTCGGTGGCATCCGGATGCCACCGTCCACGCGGACGACTTCGGCATTCATGTAGGAGTTGGTGAGCAGCTCCACCACCATCGAGGCCAGCTCTTCGGGCTTGCCGAGCCGGTGCGGGAACAGCACGGACTCACCGAGCTTGGCTTTGAAGGCCTCGGAGGCCTCGCCCTCGCCGTAGATCGGGGTGTCGATGAGGCCGGGGGCCACGGTGTTGACGCGGATGCCCGCCGCCGACAGGTCGCGGGCGACCGGCAGGGTCAGGCCCACGACGCCGCCCTTGGACGACGAGTAGGCGGCCTGGCCGATCTGGCCGTCGAAGGCCGCAACGCTGGTCATGTTGACGATTGCGCCGCGCTCGCCGGTGTCGGTGAACTCGTTGCGGCTCATCGCGGTGGCCGCGATCCGGATGCAGTCGAAGGTCCCGACCAGGTTGATCGCCAACACCTTGCGGTAGGCATCCAGGTTGTGCGCCGAGTCGAACTCGCCGTCCTTGCCGATCGTGCGCTGCGCCCAGCCAATGCCGGCCGAGTTCACCAGCGCCCGCAGCGGGCCGAGGTCCGCTGCGGTGTTGACCGCGTCGATGATCTGCTCGGTGCTGGTCACGTCGACGGACACGAACACGCCGCCGATCTCGTGGGCCAGCGCCTCACCCTTGTCCGCCTGCAGGTCGGCGACGACGACCCGTGCGCCCCTGTCGGCCAACTGGCGGGCAGTAGCCGCGCCGATTCCTGATGCGCCACCGGTGACGATCGCGCTTGCTCCATTAATATCCACGAAGGACACTTTACTTGGACGGTGTTCCGCGCTGCGATTCGGGGAAGCTAAGAGCCTAAATAGTTATCACACCCCAATAACAGGGGTTATGTCAATCTGGCTGGCTTTCCGTGGAACGACTGACTAAAACTGTTGCGGGTGGTCTAATTTCGGGTGGGGTTCCGCGGTCGGCGGTGCGTTGAAGAGCTTTTCAAGGGGTTTGGCATGGCTGGTGTCTCCGCGATGACCGGTCCGCAGCTGGGGCGTTCGTCCCGCCGTGGTCGAGCAGTACTCACTGTCGTAAGCATTCTCGTCGTCTGCGCCGGCCTGGGAGGGCTTGGTATCGGGTCCCCGCCGGCTCCGCGGTCCTCGGCCGCCGCGTCCGCGGATCTGCAACTGGCAGCCGGTCAGATCGCGTTCGTCATGGGAGGCAGTGGCATTCCGTTGCCGCCGGACGGTTACGTCAACGCGGCCAACCTCCTATACCTGCAGCCCCACGGCTTTACCGGAACGGCGCAGTCACTGTTCACGCCCCAGCTGTACTTCCCGGGCAACCTCTCGGAAGCTCAAGGCGCCCAGATCCTCGCGGATGCGATCGAGAAGCAGATCGCCGGTGGAGGCGTGAACGCCGAGAATCCGTTGTACGTGTTCGGGTACTCGCAGAGCTCGGCCATGTCGTCGATGACGATGGAACAACTTCACCATGACGGCGTGGCGGCCGAGGACATTCATTTTGTGTTCGTGGGCAATTCAGCGAATCCCAACGGCGGGCTGGTCGAAATGCTCAACATTTGGGGTGGAAACCTCAGTTTTTGGAATGGGCTGACCCTTGGGCATCCGACGCCGGACTATTTCACTACCGACGTCTACACGATGGAATACGACGGATTCGCCGACTTTCCGCGTTATCCGCTGAATCTGCTGGCAGATCTTAATGCGATTGCGGGCATGTTTCTGCTGCACGACGGATATTTCGGACTGAGCCCCGACGACATTGCCAACGCCATTCACCTGGAGACGAGCGGGGACAGTCTCACCAACTACTACATGATCCCTACCGAGACTCTGCCGTTGTTGGACTTGCTGCGGGTGAACCCGATCTGGGGCAACCCGCTGGCCGACCTGTTGGAGCCGAGCATGCGCATCCTGGTCAATCTCGGCTATGGCAGTCTCACCGAGGGCTGGAATCAGGGTCCGGCCAACGTGCCCACGTCGTTCAGCTTCGACCTGTTACCCAGCAACATCAGCTGGGACCAGGTCAACGCCGCCCTCACGGATGCGTGGTCGCAGGGCGTCCAGGCCGCCATTCGCGACCTACAGGATCCGGCGAACTACGTATTCGGGTCGTTCATGGAGCAGGAACCGTTTTCGCTGCTGTGGAATGCAGCGCAACGCGTCTTGTTTGATATCCAGGACCCTGCGCCGCTGTTCGGCGGGCTGTTCGGTGGTTCGGCGACGGCGACTGAACCCGGCGATGGTGCGGACTTTCTGAACTCCGTCGCGTCTGTTGTGGACGGAAATCTCGGCCTGTCCTGGATCTCGGATTTACTCGGCTTCGACTCTCTCACCCCCGCCTAAGTCGGGTTCCGCCATCGGCACTGACCAGCCGCAGAAAGGCCTATCGAAATGAATCGTCGTCTTCGTCGGAGCGCGGGGCAGCATGGACGTAACTCAACCGGTCGGATGAGTCGCGCCATCGGCGGCGCCGTGTCGGCGTTGGCGCTGGCACTGGCGCCCCTCACGACTGTGCCGGCGGCTCAGGCCGACTTCGACTTCCTGGACCCCGGCACCTGGTTCGACATGCCCGGCCTCAACCTGGCCGGCCTGGAAGCGGGCGATGTCGGCAGCGTCGATGCCACCTCGTTGGCGCAACCCGACCTGGCTGACCTCTACCAGGACAGCTTCTACCTCCCGATCCATGACGCCATGGAGAGCTTCCTGCACAACGTGGGCAACCAGCTGCTGATCGACATGATCAACGCGCCCTGGGTGATGACGTTTGGCAGGTACTTGATCGGCGACGGTGTCGATGGCTTCAACGGTCCCAACACCTCGTTGTTCGGCTGGCTTGGTTTGGGGGACCTCGGTGACGGCGGGTTCCTTTTCGGTGACGGCGGCGACGGCGCCGCCGGCGTAGCCGGCGTCAACGGCGGTGCGGGCGGTGACGGCGGCGATGCCGGATTGTTCGGCAACGGCGGTGCGGGCGGGCAGGGCGCCGCGGCCTACCTCGGGGCCGGCGGAACAGTGATCGAGGCCGGCGCGGGCGGCCAGGGCGGTACCGGTGGAATGTGGTTCGGCGACGGTGGTGTCGGCGGCCAGGGCGGTACTGGCTTCCACGACACCTTCGACGGAGGCTCGCTGCTCGCGCATACCGGCGGTGAAGGCGGTGCGGGTGGTGATGCCTTGTCCGGCTGGGGCTTCGGGGGCGCCGGGGGCCGCGGTGGCTCCGGCTGGGCCGGCGTCAACGGCCCCGACGTGACCGCATTGAACGGCGGTGCCGGTGGCAACGGCGGCGTGGGCGGTAATGCCGGGTGGCTCTTGGGCTTTAGCGGCAACGGCGGCGCCGGCGGCGTCGGCGGGGTGGGTGCGGCCGGCGGCATCGGTACCGCCAGCCAGCCCAACGGCGGTAACGGCGGTGACGGCGGCGACGGCGGGCGAGGCGGTGTTGCCGGCACCGGCGTCGGATGGATCGGCGCGGTCGGGCAGGCCGGTGACGACGGCGACGGTGGCGCCGGTGGTGCGGGTGGCGCAGGCCTGACTAACCCGTTCGGTATCGGGGGCCACGGTGGCAACGGCGGCGCGGGCGGGGCCGGCGGCGTCGGGACGACCGGTGGGAACGGCGGTGCCGGGGGAGTCGGTGGTGCCGGCGGCAGTGGCCGGGTAGGCGCCGACGGCGGCGACGGCGGAAACGGCGGCGCCGCAGCCGATCAGATCGGCAGTTCCGGTGGCCGCGGCGGTAACGGTGGCGCCGGCGGCAACGGTTCTTTGGGCGTCGGCGGCGACGGCGGTGACGGTGGCAACGGTGGTTCCACCGGAGGTATTACCGGAGGCGCGGGCAAGCCCGGCGGGTCCAACGTCGACGGCACCGGTGGTGCCGGTGGTGCCGGGGGCGCTCCCGGCGCACGTCCCTAGGCCTTTCCTGCCGTCTTCCTGGCTCACCGCTGTGAGCAGCTGGTCACATATCTGCAACGGAGCAGCGCTTTCGCTGAAACAACTGTTGCGCATGGTTATGACCAGCCTGGTTCATACCGCAACCGGTCGCGGCGGAGGAGGTTTGGTGCATGGATCAATTCCCGGCGATGGGGGTGCCCGACACCGGCGACACAGCTTGGATGTTGATCAGCGCCGCCCTGGTGCTCTTGATGACACCCGGACTGGCCTTTTTCTATGGCGGCATGGTTCGGGTCAAGAGTGTCTTGAACATGATCATGATGAGCATCAGTGCCATGGGTGTGGTGACCGTGCTCTGGGTGCTCTACGGATTCTCGATCGCTTTCGGCGATGATGTCGGCAACGTCGCGGGAAACCCAACTGATTACTGGGGATTGAAGGGCCTGATCGGGGTCAACGCGGTCGCCGCCGATCCGGCCAGTGGTACGCCTGCGGTAGAAATTCCGCTCGTCGGCACGGTGCCAGCGACCGTTTTCGTGGGATTCCAGATGATGTTCGCGATCATCACGGTCGCGTTGATCTCTGGGGCGGTGGCGGACCGGATGAAGTTCGGCAGCTGGTTGTTGTTTTCCGCTCTGTGGGTAAGCGTCGTGTATTTCCCTGTCGCCCACTGGGTGTTTGCATTTGACGACGGCACCGCCCCGCACGGCGGTTGGATCGCCAACAAGCTTCATGCGATCGACTTTGCGGGCGGCACCGCGGTCCATATCAACGCGGGCATGGCTGCCTTGGTGCTGGCGCTCATCCTCGGCAAGCGCCAGGGATGGCCTGCCCTTCCGATGCGGCCGCACAATCTGCCGTTGGTGATGCTGGGGGCCGGCCTGTTGTGGTTCGGGTGGTACGGATTCAACGCCGGATCGGCGGTGAGCGCCAATGGTGTTGCCGGTTCGACTTTCATCACCACGACGGTGGCGACAGCCGCTGCGATGCTGGGCTGGCTGCTGGCCGAGCGGATCCGCGACGGCCACGCCACCTCGTTGGGCGCAGCGTCGGGAATCGTGGCCGGGCTGGTGGCGATTACGCCGGCGTGCGCGTCTGTCGATGTTGTCGGCGCGCTGGTTGTCGGCGCGGTTGCCGGCGTCGCCTGCGCACTGGCAGTGGGCCTGAAATACCGTTTTGGCTTTGATGATTCGCTGGATGTCGTCGGAGTGCACCTGGTCGGCGGTCTTGTCGGAACCCTGTTGGTGGGCCTGGTCGCGGCGCCGACCACCGCGGCGATCGACGGTGCGTCCGACGTGTCGCCAGGCTTGTTCTACGGCGGCGGCTTCGATCAGCTGTGGCGCCAACTCATTGGCGCGTCCAGTGTTGCGCTGTACTCGGCGGTGGGAACCGCGATCTTGGCCTTGATCCTCAAATACACCATCGGACTGCGACTGGACGCCGAGGATGAAGCGTCGGGAATCGATGAGGCCGAGCACCTCCAAAGCGGTTACGACCTCGTGAGTGCCGGCAGTGCTGTTCTTGCCTACTCGGCTGAAGACAGGAGAGAAGATGAAGTTGATCACCGCGATCGTGAAGCCGTTTACGTTGGAGGACATCAAGACTGGCTTGGAAGGGGCCGGAGTCCTGGGGATGACGGTCAGTGAGGTCCAGGGATACGGACGGCAGAAGGGCCACACCGAGGTCTACCGGGGTGCCGAGTACTCGATCGATTTCGTTCCCAAGGTGCGGATCGAAGTGCTGGTCGACGACTTCACAGTCGACAAGATCGTCGAGATCATCGTGCGAGCGGCACGTACCGGCAAGATCGGCGACGGCAAGGTGTGGGTCAGCGCGGTGGAGTCCGTGGTCCGGGTGCGCACGGGCGAACGCGGCGCCGACGCGGTATGAGTCGGTAGTGCGATCCGAGCCGATGTAGACGGCCATGAACCGCGGGGGTCCAACCTTGAGCCCTGAGCAGCGTCGACCCGGCTGCTCCGCAACCGACCTGGCCGCTGTCCGGGCGGCACTGCGGTCCACCACGTCAGCGCAATGGGATTCGGTCGCACTGCGGCAGATATGGCGCCAGGTGCACGAGTCGTGGTTGGCCGCCAAGGCGAGCGAGATCGGGGTCGTGGCCGGAAGTGGTTTCGCGGTTGTTGCCACCGGTTCGCTGGGCCGCGGCGAGTTGCTTCCGCACTCGGACTTGGACCTGCTGCTGGTGCACGACGGCATGCCTCCCGATTCGGTGCGGCGGACGGCGGAGCTGCTCTGGTATCCCTTGTGGGACGCCAATGTTCGTCTCGACCACAGCGTGCGCACAGTTCCGCAGGCGCTGCGGGTCGCAGACTCCGATATCCTCGCCGCTCTGGCCATGCTGGACGCACGCCATATCGCCGGCGATGAGCTGCTGTCGACACGCCTGATCGCCGGCGTCCGACAGCAATGGCGCCACAGGATCGGCACCCGTTACGCCGAACTCGTCGATGTGACACACGCCCGGTGGCAGCGCAGCGGGGAGATAGCGGGTAGCGCCGAACCCGATCTGAAATGTGGCCGAGGTGGCCTGCGTGACGTTCAACTGCTCGATGCGCTGACGGTGGCCCATGTCTCCGGCGGTTGGACCAGGCGTCGGCCGGATGGCATCGGGAGTTCGTTGCGCGGTGCCTATCGCACGGTGCTGGACGTGCGTACCGAACTGCACCGGGCGGGCGGGCGCGCCTACGATCTGCTGTCGCCCCAGTACGCCGACGAGGTCAGTGCCGCGTTGGAGCTCGGCGACAGGTACGAGTTGTCGGCCAGGCTCTTCGATGCGGCGCGCACGATCAGCCGGCGTGTCGACGCCGTGCTGAGTGCCGTCACAGTGTCGCCGAGGCACGGGATGTCGGCTTTGGGGGCATGAGAGCCGCCGAATTGAACAATTTGCTAGCGGCGCACAGCGTGGTCGCGATGTCCTCGTCTCCGTAGTTATTACTTGCCCCAATTACGGCGTAAATATCCCCATTTCAATGATTGGCATTCGAGACGTGCGGCCTGGCGGTATTGGGCCGGACGCCGTCTTGGGGCAATAAAAGGCCGCGTTTCTGTCGTTCGATCGGAATTGTTTTCCACTGATTTAGAACGTCAGGCGATATAGGCGGGCGGGTCGCGCCGATATTCTTCGGCGGCTTTCGGGGTTGTAAGTACGGGAGCCGCGGTCATCCCGAGAGATCGTCCGCATGCCCCGGGGTGGCTACGAGCTGCAGAGACTCAGACGGATGTCAGGAAGATTCAGATCTATGCCAGGAACGAGAAGTACGTTTTGTGAAGGGGGTGAAACACGGACGAAACATAGGGATTGCGATGAGACGCTTCGGCAGGATGACGGCCGCGCTGTTGAGTACAGCAGGCGCAGCTTTGGTAGTCGGATTCACCGGAGCCGGAGCAGCCGGCATCGCGCAGGCATCGCCTGTCCCTGTGAGTGGTGTGGCCCCCTTGCCGGGTGTGACACCCGTCAGCCCCCAGACCTGCATCATCGGCCTGAACTGCGGCTGCATCCGGGGCCGCACCTGCCCCGCGGACCGGCGGAAGCACGCGGTGCGCCCTCCTGAGGCGCGGCTCGACGGGGCTCCCGCATTTGCCGGCGACCAAGAGGGCGCACCCGGTCTTACACCAGCACCTGTTTCGGCATTACCGTAGGCCGGAAGCCGTAGCGCGGGCCGCCGGAACCGAGGCCGCCCCGTCCACCGGCGCCCATCGGAGCCATTCCGGCCGGCACGGCGTGCATGCCAGCGGTCTCTTCTGCGGCAACCGTCCAGCCCGAGCCCGTCGATGCGGCCAGCTGAGTGCCTGCCGCGCCCGACCAGCTGGCCGGGACCGACATCCCGCCCATCGTGGACGCCTGACCCAGGCTCGCCAGGACCGGAGTTCCGGCGGCAGCCACCGCGCCCACTGGTTGCGTCATACCCGCCAGAACCCCCGATCCCAGTCCGGCGGCAAGGCCGTCCATGCCCGTGACGTCGGACGCCAGGCTGGCCGGGCCCGCCAGGGCCAGCGTGTGCCCCAGTGATACCGCCGTCGGGATGGCGGTGGCGGTGAACCAGGCGGCGGTGTTCACCCCGCCGTTGATGGCATTGGCGAACAAGGGGGTTCCTAACAAGACGTCGATCGCGTTCACCAGTGTCGGCTCTGATGCCCCTGTCAGCGGTGCTAGCAGCGATTGCAGGGCCCCCTGTAGTGAGGTAAGCGATTGAGTCAGCTCCTGCTGGAGCCCACCAGTGGCACTGCCGGCAGTGGCGACCGCCGCGCCAACCGGGTTAGTGGTCTGCGGCGCCGGAGTCATCGGGGTGAGCGCAGCAGCGCTGGATGACGCGGTGCTGTAGCCGAACATGGCCATGGTGTCCTGCGCCCACATCTCCATGTAGTGGGCTTCGGTGGCCAGGATCGCCGGGGTGTTCACCCCCAGGAAATTCGACGCAACCAATGCCGCCAGCTGGGCCCGGTTGGCGGCGATGATCGCGGGAGACACGACCGTCGCGCGGGCGGCCTCGAACGCTCCTGCTGAGGCCATCGCCTGCGAACTGGCCTGGTGGGCGGCCGCCGAAGTGGTCTGCAGCCATGACAGATAGGGCGAGACCGCGCTGGTCATGGCAGCTGAGGCTGGGCCCGTCCAGTCTCCGCCGACCAGCTCGGAAACCACCAGCTGGGCTGAGGTGGCCGACGCCTCCAGCTCGGCGGCCAGACTGCCCCACGCCGCGGCGGCCGACATCAGCGGTCCGGAACCGGCTCCGCTGTACATCCACGCAGAGACGATCTCCGGGGGGAGTGCTCCGAAATCGAATGACATATGTATTCCCCTTCTCGTTGGTGGGGCGGGTTGCTAGACGGCGGTCGGCTTGGGCATGACGGTGTGCTTTACGCCGTAGCGCGGGGCGCCGAACTTCCCGACGCCGCGGTCGCCGGCTCCGGCTGCCGCCATGGCCGCCGGCACGGCCGCCATGGTGGGCATGGAGTGCGGTGTAGCCATGCTGCTCGCAGCCGCCAAACGGGCTGGGGCAGCGGTCGCGGCCGCCACGGGCTCTGTTCCCCAGCTGGGCGGTGCGGACAAGGAGCCGACCGTGGTGGCCTGTGCCATCCCGGCTGCCACCGGCATCGCGCCGATGCCGGCCATTGACGCAGGTGCTTCGTAGCCCACAAGTCCGGCGGCGCCTTCGGCGGCGACCTCTTCGGGGAAGTCCAGCAGACCACCACCTGCCAGGCCAAGCACGGCCGAGCCGGCCGAGGCCCAGTTACCCATACCGATGTTTTCGATGTTGGCCAGGTTGCCCGAGAGCAGGGAACCACTGCCGCTGGACGGCACACCGAGGACATTGGTCAGGAACCACTGCAGGCCCGAGTCCATCGACGATGTCGCCTGGTTGGTCGCCTCGGCAGTGCCATAGGCCCCGGCGTTCTGTCCGAGGACCTGCACCAGCTGCTGGTGAACGGCTGCCGCCTGCTCGCTGATCGACTGGTAGAGGTTGCCGTAGGTCGCGAACACCGCGGCCTGCAGCGCAGAGACCGGGTCGGTACCGGCCGGCGCGATCACCGTGGTCGGGATCGCCACCGCGCCGCTCTCGGCGGACAGGGCTTCGCCGATACCTGCGAGTTGACCCGCGGCATGCGTCATTGATTCGGGGAGTGTTTTCACAAACGACATGCATCCTCCTCGCAGGAAGCCGGACCAGAATGTGATGGTCCGACGAGCCGGTCTTCGATGCTGTGAAGCCTTGCAGGAATCGGAGAGCTTAAGTAGATCGGTAACGTTTTCTTAGCGGCTGTGCGCTAATCCTTAACGGCAGTAGTCCGATTGTGAAAGCTCGGAAACCGCCGTTTAACGGATAAGAATTGCGGCATTAACTGTGCAATTTATCTAACGTTGCGGTTACAATTTGCGCGCCGCGGATATCGGACGTGCCAGCGACCCTCCGCCTGCTCGGGCCACCCCATGTCGCCTCGGCCCGCCCGCCCGCGCTGAGACCAGATATAGGCTGGCGGCGTGTTTGAATCCCTCTCCGACCGGTTGACCGGGGCCCTGCAGGGGCTGCGCAGCAAGGGCCGTCTCACTGACGCCGATATCGATGCCACCGCCCGCGAGATCCGGCTGGCCCTGCTGGAAGCCGACGTGTCGCTGCCGGTGGTGCGCGCATTCATCGGCCGGATCAAGGACCGTGCCAAGGGCGCCGAGGTCTCCGGTGCGCTCAACCCGGCCCAGCAGGTCGTCAAGATCGTCAACGAGGAGCTCATCGGCATCCTCGGTGGGCAGACCCGGCAGCTGGCATTCGCCAAGACCCCGCCGACGGTCATCATGCTGGCCGGTCTGCAGGGTGCGGGTAAGACCACGCTGGCCGGCAAACTGGCCACCTGGCTGCGCGGCCAGGGACACACTCCGCTGCTGGTGGCCTGCGATCTGCAACGCCCCGGCGCGGTCAACCAGCTGCAGGTCGTCGGGGAGCGCGCCGGAGTCACGGTGTTCGCCCCGCATCCGGGGACCTCGGTCGCCGGCGACACCGGCACGCCGGGCGACCCGGTCGCCGTGGCCGCAGCCGGCCTGGCCGAAGCCAAGGCCAAGCACTTCGACGTCGTCGTCGTCGACACCGCCGGGCGCCTGGGCATCGACGAGGAGATGATGGCCCAGGCCGCCGCCATCCGCGATGCGGTGCAGCCCGACGAGGTGTTGTTCGTCCTGGACGCCATGATCGGCCAGGACGCGGTCACCACCGCCGATGCGTTCCGCGAAGGGGTGGGCTTCACCGGGGTCGTACTCACCAAGCTCGACGGCGACGCCCGAGGTGGTGCGGCACTGTCGGTGCGGGAGGTCACCGGCGCGCCCATCCTGTTCGCGTCCACCGGCGAGAAGTTGGAAGACTTCGACGTCTTCCACCCCGACCGGATGGCCAGCCGCATCCTGGGCATGGGCGACGTGCTCAGCCTTATCGAGCAGGCCGAGCAGGTCTTCGACGCCCGCAAGGCCGAGGAAGCAGCAGCCAAGATCGGTTCCGGAGAGCTCACGCTGGAGGACTTCCTCGAGCAGATGCTGGCGATCCGCAAGATGGGTCCGATCGGCAACCTGCTGGGAATGCTGCCCGGAGCCGGCCAGATGAAGGACGCGCTGGCCGCCGTCGACGACAGTCAGCTGGACCGCCTGCAGGCCATCATCCGCGGCATGACGCCGGCCGAGCGGGCCGACCCGAAGATCATCAACGCCTCCCGGCGGCTGCGCATCGCCAACGGTTCGGGGGTCAGCGTCTCGGACGTCAACCAGCTCGTCGACCGGTTCTTCGAGGCCCGCAAGATGATGTCGTCGATGATGGGCGGCCTGGGTCTGCCCGGAATGGGCCGCAAGAGCTCCAACCGCAAGGCCAAGGGTAAGGCCGGAAAGAAGGGCAAGGGCCGCGGCCCGACCCCGCCGAAGATGCGAGGCATGTTCGGTCCCGGTGGCCCGGGGATGCCCGCCGGCTTCCCTGACCTGTCGCAAATGCCCGAGGGCCTCAACGAGCTGCCCCCCGGGCTGGCCGACTTCGACCTGTCCAAGCTGAACTTCCCGGGCCAGAAGTAATTTGGCGCTCCACGTTTCCGGTCGCGGGCTGCCCGACGAACAGCCTGTCGAGTACTGGATCGTCGACGGCACGATCAGCCTCGAGCCGGTCGACGGCGCTGAGACCGTCTTCTCCGACGGCTGGATCATCCCGGGCCTGGTCGACGCGCACTGTCACGTCGGGATCGGGCCGGGTGGGCCGGTCGACGTCGACGAGGCGGTGCGCCAGGCTGAGACCGAACGGCGTGCCGGGGTACTGCTGATCCGTGACGCCGGTTCACCGGTCGACACCCGCGCATTCGACGACCGTGCCGACCTGCCGCGCATCGTCCGCGCCGGGCAGCACCTGGCCCGGACCAAGCGCTACATCCCCGGACTGCCGATCGACGTCGACGACGAGACACAATTGCCGGAAGCCGTTGCCACTCAAGCCCGTCGCGGCGACGGCTGGGTGAAGCTGGTGGGGGACTGGATCGATCGGGGTGTCGGCGACCTCGCGCCGCTGTGGTCCGACGACGTACTGAAGTCGGCCATCGACGCCGCGCACGCCAACGGCGCGCGGGTCACCGCGCACGTCTTCGGCGAGGATGCGCTCCCCGGTCTGATCAATGCCGGCATCGACTGCATCGAGCACGGCACCGGCATCACCGACGACATCATCGAGCTGATGCTGACCAACGGCACGGCCCTGGTGCCCACGCTGATCAACATCGACAACTTCCCGGGTATCGCCGAATCGGCGGCCAAATACCCGACCTACGCCGCGCACATGCGCGCGCTGCACGCCAGCTGTCGATCGCGGATCGGTGCGGCTCGGGAAGCCGGCGTGCCGATCTACGCCGGCACCGATGCCGGTGGAATGGTGGCCCACGGCCGGATCGCCGACGAAGTCGACGCCCTGTCCGGGGTTGGCCTCAGCCGCACCGAAGCACTGGGTGCGGCCTGCTGGGATGCCCGGCGCTGGCTGGGGGCACCGGTGCTGGAGCAGGGCGCGCCGGCCGACCTGGTCTGTTTTGCCGACGACCCGCGCGACGGCCCCGAGGTGCTGAGCCGTCCCGATCTGGTGATGCTGCGCGGCCGGGTCTACTAGCTAACCGGCGCCGAACGTGCACACAGCGCGATATTTCCGGCGATTTCTCGCGCTGATTACACGTTCGGCGATGCTCGACCTACAGGCTCCCGACGCTCGACATCGGCGACTGCGCGAAACCCCAATCCAGTAGGGCGGCCGCCTGGTCCCAATAGGTCGGCCCGCCCTCATGGATGAGTCCGTACATCATCGCGACCACCAACCGCCGGCCGTCGCGGGCCGCGCCGCCGACGTAGGTCTTGCGGGCAGCGTCGGTAAAGCCGGTCTTGCCGCCGAACGCCCCCGGGTAGCGGGCCAGCAGTTCGTTCATGTTCACGATCGGACGCTCCCCGGCATCGGTGGGGAACGTCGCCGCGGGCTGCGCGGTGATCTCGGCGAACACCGGGTTGGCCATCGCCGCCCGGAAGATGGCCGCCAGGTCGTGCGGGGTGCTCGCGCCCGGGCCGCCGGGGCCGTCCAGCCCGGACGGTGTACTGGCGTGGGTATCGGTCGCCCCGACCGCAGCGGCCTTGGCGTTCATCTTCGCCACCGCCGCTTCCGGCCCACCGAGCATGTCTGCCAGTGCGTTGGCGGCGTCGTTGCCCGAAACCAGCAGCAGGCCTTCCAGCAGCTGCCGTGCGGAGTAGCTGTGGTCGGCCTTGACCCCGACACAGTTGCACTCCACGTGGGTGTCGGCCGGGGTGGCGACCATGGTGTCGTCGAGATTCAACTCGTCGAGTACCACCAGTGCCAGCAGAACCTTGATCGTGCTGGCCGGGGGAGTCGCGGCGTAGCCGTTCTGCTCGGCGAGCACCTGCCCGGAATCCAGGTCGGCGATCAGCCAGTTCGGGGCCGGGCCGACCGGCACCGGCGCCGAGCCGAGGGGCTGTGCAGCGTCGGCGTGGGCAGTCACGGCGGGAGAGGCGAACATTGTTGCGAGAGCCGCGATTGCGGCCAAGATTTTCCGCATGGCGGCCTACCTTACCGCTGTGGTGTTCAATCGAGGAATGCTGAGCCAACAAGAAATTTCGGACCGTTGGGAGATCCAGCAGCTGCTGGTCGACTACTCGACTGCGATCGACACCCGCAACTTCGACGGTCTAGACGCGGTGTTCACCCCCGATGCCTACATCGACTACCGCGCCCTGGGCGGTATCGACGGGCGCTTCCCGGAGGTCAAGGCTTGGCTGGCCGAGGTACTGCCCAAATTCGCCAACTACGCCCACATGCTGGGTCTACCGGCGATCCGCGTCGACGGCGACAGTGCCACCGCACGCACCTTCTGTTTCAACCCGATGGTGTTCAGCGGGGAGAACGACCCCATGATGCTGGTGGGGCTGTGGTACGACGACCAGTTCGTCCGCACCGCCGACGGCTGGCGGATGAGCCGGCGTTCCGAAATCAAGTGCTTTCAGAAGATGCCCTGAGGCGATTTCTGCTGACCGGTCTGCTTCTGGCACAATGGGCGGCTGTCCGCCGTGCGATGCGACCCTGTTGGGGCTCCGCGCGGGGTGACGCAACCACGCGAGGCAAAACCGGATGTGGGCAATCCCGCCCGCATCGCTGAATTGCAGCGTGATATCGCAGGAGTATTCATGGCTGTCAAGATCAAGCTCACCCGCCTCGGTAAGATCCGCAACCCGCAGTACCGCATCGCGATTGCCGACGCGCGCTCCCGCCGGGACGGCCGCGCCATCGAGGTCATCGGTCGCTACCACCCGAAGGAAGAGCCGAGCCTGATCGAGATCGACTCGGAGCGCGCCCAGTACTGGCTGTCGGTCGGTGCCCAGCCCACCGAGCCGGTGCTCAAGCTGCTGAAGATCACCGGTGACTGGCAGAAGTTCAAGGGCCTGCCCGGCGCCGAGGGCCGCCTGAAGGTCAAGCCGGCCAAGCCGAGCAAGCTGGAGCTGTTCAACGCCGCGCTGGCCGAGGCCGAGGGTGGCCCGACCACCGAGGCCACCACCGCCAAGAAGAAGAAGGCGCCGGCCAAGAAGGCTGAGAAGGCCGACGACAAGGCTGAGGCTCCCGCCGAGGACGCCGCCGCCGAGGCTCCCGCTGCTGAGGCCGCCGAGTCGGCCAGCGAGAGCTGACCGCGGCGATGAGTGCCGTGGTGGCAGACGCTGTCGAGCACCTGGTGCGCGGCATCGTCGACAACCCCGATGACGTACGAGTCGACATGGTGACCAACCGCCGTGGCCGCACCGTCGAGGTGCATGTGCACCCCGACGACCTGGGCAAGGTAATCGGTCGCGGCGGTCGCACCGCCACTGCGTTGCGCACCCTCGTCGCCGGTATCGGTGGACGTGGTATCCGCGTGGACGTGGTGGACACCGACCGGTAGTCGACCGGCTCATGGAGCTGATAGTCGGGCGTGTGGTCAAGGCCCACGGCATCAGCGGCGAACTCGTCGTCGATGTCCGTACCGACGATCCCGAAATTCGGTTCGCGCCGGGTGCAACTCTGCACGCCCGTAAGTCGGGTGCGCCGCAACGCGACTACGTCGTCGAGGCGGCGCGCCCGCATGGGGCACGCCTATTGGTGCGGTTGGCCGGGGTCGTCGACCGTGACGGCGCCGACGCGGTTCGCGGCAGCGTTTTCGTCGTCGATTCTGCGGAGTTGCCGCCGATCACCGAGCCGGACACCTACTACGACCATCAACTCGAGGGTCTGCAGGTGCGCACCGTGGCGGGGGAGGAGATCGGCACCGTGACCGAGGTGTTGCACACGGCTGCCGGCGAACTGCTCGCGATCAAACGGACCGGTGGTCGGGAATTGTTGGTGCCGTTCATCGCTGCGTTCGTGCCGTCGGTGTCGCTGGCTGAGGGCACCGTGCTGATCGACCCGCCCGACGGGCTGCTGGAGCTGGACGGGTAAAGCGCGGCATGCGAATCGATGTCGTCACGATCTTCCCCGACTACCTGGCTCCGATCCGGCAATCACTGCCCGGCAAGGCGATCGAATCCGGGATGGTCGCGTTCGAGGTTCACGACCTACGGCGCTGGACCCACGATGTGCACCGCTCGGTGGACGACTCGCCCTACGGGGGCGGCCCGGGAATGGTGATGAAGGCGCCGGTCTGGGGTGAAGCGCTGGACGAAATCTGTTCGGAGCAGACCGTTCTCATCGTCCCGACCCCGGCGGGAACACTGTTCGACCAGGCCACCGCGCAGCGCTGGAGCCACGAAGAGCATCTGGTGTTCGCCTGTGGCCGTTACGAGGGCATCGATCAGCGGGTCGCCGACGACGCCGCTCGGCGGATGCGGGTCGAAGAGGTGTCGATCGGGGACTATGTGCTGGCCGGCGGGGAGCCCGCAGTCCTGGTGATGTTGGAAGCGGTGCTGCGGCTCATGCCCGGCGTGCTCGGCAACCCGGCGTCCCAGCGTGACGATTCGCATTCGCCGGATCGCGACGGGCTGCTGGAGGGGCCGAGCTACACCCGTCCGCCGAGCTGGCGCGGCCTGGATGTGCCTGACGTGCTGCTCTCCGGTGACCACGCCCGGATCAACGCCTGGCGGCACGAGGCCGCCCTGGAGCGGACCCGCCAACGCCGTCCGGATCTACTGGACTAGATCCGCCGGCCTAGATCCGGCCGCCGGGAAAGATGGTCTTCACCGCTTCGGTGATGGTGGTGCGCGCCGTGGCGTCATCGCTGGGCTGCAGCGACTCGATCACCACGATGTAGCGACGATCCGCCCCGACCACGCCGGTCGACAGGTGCATCCAGTTGTTGCCGATGCAGCACATCCAGCCCTGCTTCACCGCCACCGGCTCGTCGTACAAGCCTTCCGGGATCCCGAAGCGCTGCGGGTAGCCGTCGAGGCCGCTCGGCGTGGACTGCGCGAGGTTGTTGATGATGATGTTGGCCTGCGCCGGCGGCAGACCGCCGGAACCGTTGAGCAGCATGTCGTAGTAACGCGCCAGGTCCGGTGCGGTGCTGATGGTGTTCCACCAGGCGCCGTTCGACGGCGGTGAGGTGTTGGCCAGGCCATAGCGGCTCGCCACCCGGGTGATGATCGCGTTGCCGCCGTTCTGGTTCCAGAACGTCTCGGCCGCCCCGTCGTCGGACGCACGCAGCATGGAATCGAGAGCAGCCCGGTCGTCAGCCGACAGGCCGCCTTCGGGCTTGCGGAGCAGCAGGTCGTCTGCGATGAACAGCTTGACGACCGACGCGGTGGCGATCGGCCGGCTGTTGCCGTTGGTGATCAACTGGTGCGAGATCCGGTCCAGCACCGCCACCGAGATGTTGGCGCCGACCTTGGCTGCGTCGTCGGTGGCTTCCTGCATGCGCGCCGAGAGGCCATCGACCACCGCGGCCGGCTGAATCGCGGGCGCCCGGGGGGCTTCGATCGCCGTGGCCACCGGTGTCACCTCGGGCGCGTGGTACGGCGTCGGCCGTACGGCGTCGGCGCCATAGACCTTCTCGTCGCAGCCGAACACCACCGTGGAAATCACCATAACGATGGTCAACAGAAGCATCGATGGCCGCACGGCTGGTGGCCTCCTCAACGGGTATCAGTCGCGCAATTGCACCGACATGGGGTTCACGGGCTCGCCACAACTGCTGCCATCGGCCCGCCGGATAGGTTACCGCGTGGGCATGCGGATCGCGCAGTTCGGTCGCCTCCAGAATTATCACGGCGACGGGGCTCGGCGTGGAACGACCAGCGGCGATTTGCGCGATTTCACTGGTTGCGCTGCGTCTGGCACAATTGAGCAGTTGTCGCCTGCGGTTGATGGTGCAGCGGAGTCCTGGCGTCCCGGTCACCGCACAGCGCGACAACATGCCCGAACCCATCGGCTCGGTAACCGTCTGCATGCTCACAACGCGTGTCGGCCGGTCCGAAGCCGCGACCCGCGAGGAAGTGTTTCCCCAATGAACACGCTGGACATCGTCGACAAGGCGTCGCTGCGCGACGACATCCCGGCCTTCGGCCCCGGCGACACGGTCAACGTGCACGTGAAGGTGATCGAGGGCTCCAAGGAGCGCATCCAGGTGTTCAAGGGTGTGGTCATCCGTCGGCAAGGTGGCGGCGTGCGCGAGACGTTCACCGTCCGCAAGGAGAGCTACGGCGTCGGCGTGGAGCGGACCTTCCCGGTGCACTCGCCCAACGTCGACCACGTCGACGTTGTGGTCCGCGGTGACGTTCGGCGCGCCAAGCTGTACTACCTGCGTGAGCTTCGCGGCAAGAAGGCCAAGATCAAGGAAAAGCGCTGATCTTGCCCGCGCCGGGCTTTTTCCGATCGGTCACCGGTACCGCTGACGCGGTCATTACCCTGATCTCGTGACCGAAACCACGGGCTCATCACCCGAAAGTTCCCCCGAGGCGGCTGAGGCTGTCGAGGTGCCCGAGGACGGCAAGCACAGCACCCTGCGCGAGTCGGTCGTGCTGATCACGATCGCGCTGGTGCTGTACTACCTGATGCTGACGTTCGTGGCACGTCCGTACCTCATTCCGTCGGAGTCGATGGAGCCGACGCTGCACGGCTGCCACGGCTGCGTCGGCGACCGCATCATGGTGGACAAGGTCACCTACCGCTTCGGCGCACCGCAGCCCGGCGATGTCGTGGTCTTCCGTGGCCCCCCGTCGTGGAACGTCGGCTACAAGTCGATCCGGTCGACCAACACGCCGGTGCGCTGGGTACAAAACGCCCTGTCGTTCATCGGGTTCGTCCCGCCCGACGAGAACGACTTGGTCAAGCGCGTCATCGCGGTAGGCGGTCAGACGGTTCAGTGCCGCAACGACACCGGCCTGACCGTCGACGGCAAGCTGCTCCACGAGCCCTACCTGAACCCGGCCACCCTGATGGTCGACCCGCTGGTCTATCCCTGCCTGGGCAACGAGTTCGGTCCGGTGACCGTGCCCCAGGGGCGGCTGTGGGTGATGGGTGACAACCGCACCCATTCGTCGGACTCGCGGGCGCACTGCGACTCGGTGCAGGTCCAACCCGACCTGCAACGCCGGATCCTGTGCACCGGAGAAGATTTGGACGCCGGCACCGTCCCGGTGGCCAACGTGATCGGCAAGACCAGGTTCATCGCCTGGCCGCCGTCGCGCTGGGGGCCGGTGAAAGCGATAAACCCGCAGCAGGGCCCGTAGCGATGGCTCCGGCCTGGCCGCCGCGCACGGTGATTCGTCGTTCACCGGGGCTGCGCACGTTGGAGTCGGCGCTGTACCGCAGTGGGCTCGGCCCGGTCGCCGGTGTCGACGAGGTCGGCCGCGGTGCCTGTGCCGGACCGCTGGTGGTGGCCGCCTGTGTGCTCGGGCCGGGGAAACCCGCGGCCCTGGCTGCGCTCGACGACTCCAAGAAGCTCACCGAGAAGGTCCGTGAGCAGCTGTTCCCGCTGATCTGCCGATACGCGCTGGCCTACCACGTGGTGTTCATCGAGCCTGCCGACGTTGACGCGCGCGGCGTGCACGTGGCCAACATCGAGGGCATGCGGCGTGCGGTGGCGGGTCTGCCGCTGCGGCCGGGCTATGTGCTGTCCGACGGGTTCCGGGTCCCGGGGCTGCCGATGCCCTCGCTTCCGGTGATCGGCGGCGACGGGGCGGCGGCGTGTATTGCCGCGGCGAGCGTGCTGGCCAAGGTCAGTCGGGACCGCTACATGGCGACCCTGGACGCCGACCACCCCGGCTATGGCTTCGCGGTACACAAGGGCTACTCCACCGCGGCGCACACCGCGGCACTGACTGCATTAGGACCGTGCAGCCAGCATCGCTTCTCGTTCATCAACGTGCGCAACGTGGCGATGGCCTTGGCCGGGACTGGGGCGGCCGCCCCGGTTGCGGGGACAATGGGGTCGACGAACCGAGCAGAAGGACGGCTGAGCAGATGAGTGCCGAAGATCTCGAGAAGTACGAAACCGAGATGGAACTCTCGCTGTACCGCGAATACAAGGACATCGTGGGGCAGTTCAGTTACGTGGTGGAGACCGAACGGCGCTTCTACCTGGCCAACAGCGTGGAGATGGTGCCCCGCAACGCCGATGGCGAGGTGTATTTCGAGCTTCGGCTGGCCGACGCCTGGGTGTGGGACATGTACCGGCCGGCCCGGTTCGTCAAGCAGGTGCGGGTGGTGACCTTCAAAGACGTCAACATCGAAGAGGTCGAGAAGCCCGAGCTGCGCCTCCCGGAGTAGCGCCACAGGCGCCTAGTCGCACCCACTGACCTGACACTCGCGCGGCGTCTTTGAAAACCACCGGCGACACGACCGGTTCAGCGCGCTTTGTTCGGTGTAGCCGAGCAGCACAACGATCTGCCGTACCGGTAACCCGGGTTCGGCGAAGTACCGTATTGCCTGCGTGCGGCGCTGTTCGTCGATGATGTCGCGGCCGCTGACCCCTTCGGCCGCCAGTCGTCTTTGCAGGGTCCGGGGATGTAGGGCCAGCTCGGCGGCGATGACGTCGATGCTGCATTGCCCGGTGGGCAACAGTCGGCGGGCCAGCTCCGCCACGCGTGCCGCCAGCGGCGAGGTTTTCGGCAGGTAGGTCGACTCCAGGTACTGGGTGGCGATGCGGCTGGTGTGGGGGTCGGCGTTCTCGATCCGCCGTTCGGCCAGATCGGTGGGCAACTCGAACCCGCACCAGCTCTGATCGAAATTCACTCGGCAACCCAGTGCCTCGCGGTAGGCGCTGTCAGGGGCTTGTTGGCGATGGATGAACGAGACGCACTCCGGTCGTGCGCCGGGACCGCCGAGGAGTTGCAGGATGCGGACCGCGATACCCATGCTGAGTTCGTAGGCCTGCCGTGGGTAGGGGATTCCTCGCTCGGTCACCTCGTAGCTGAACGCGATGCCCCGCGGTGTTCGGCGTTCGGTCAGCTCCAGGGCGGGGGAGTGGATGTACAGAAACCGCGAGATCGCGGCCAGACCACTCAGCACGGTCTGGGCGTTGCGCGCGATCACCGCGATCGGTCCGAGGATATGCAGCCCTTGCAGGTAAGCGAGGCGAAGCCCGAACTCCGGGCAGCGAAGCTCGTCGGCGGTGGTCTCCAGCAACCGAGCGAAGGCGTCGACCGGAACGAACGCGTCCTCCAGCTGTTCCACCTCTGCCGGGATATGGAAGCGGGTCAGGAACGCCGCTGGGTCGCCGCCGAGTTCGCGGACCAGCTCGGTGTAACCCGACGCGGCCGGCGCGCGGATGAAACTGCCCGACGACATCTCGCTCACCACCCTCCACCACCCAGTTGTCGGAAAATGATAAAAAAACGTCGGAAAATGTCAAGACCTATCCCGCTGGCGGTCGACAAAATCGGGGCATGAATTCGCAACGCTTACCCCGTTGGGCGCTGGGACTGGGCTCTTCGGGGATCGTCATCGCCCTGGCCGGACTGCGCGGCCGCCGCCCGGTTGACCCCGACACCCGATTCGCAGGCAAAGTCGTGGTCATCACCGGAGCGGGCTCCGGGATCGGTAAAGCGTTGGCGCTCAACCTCGCCGCCCACGGCGCCAAGCTCGCGTTGTCCGACATCGACACCGACGGACTCGCCGACACCGCGCACAAGGCGCAGGCGCTGGGAGCGCAGGTGAAGGCCGACCAGCTCAATGTGGCCGAACGCGCGAAGGTGCTGGCGTACGCGGACGACGTAGTCGACCACTTCGGCTGCGTTCACCAGGTCTACAACAACGCCGGAATCGCCTACAACGGCGACGTCGAAAAGGCGTCGTTCAAGGACATTGAGCGCGTCATGGACGTCGACTTCTGGGGCGTGGTCAACGGCACCAAAGCTTTTCTGCCGCACCTCATCGCATCCGGCGACGGTCACATTGTCAATGTCTCCAGCCTGTTCGGGCTGATCGCGGTGCCAGGTCAAAGTGCCTACAACGCCGCCAAATTCGCTGTTCGCGGCTTCACCGAAGCGCTGCGTCAAGAGATGCTGATCAACGGTCATCCGGTCAAGGTGACGTGTGTACACCCGGGCGGCATCAAGACCGGGGTGGCCCGCAACGCGACCGTCTGCGACGGCGAAGACGCCCAGACCCTGGCCGAGTTCTATGACCGCTACCTGCTGCTGCATTCCCCGGAGATGGCCGCACAGACCATCCTCGACGGCGTCCGCGCCGGCCGTGCCCGGGTGTTGATCGGCTGGGAGGCACACGCCCTCGACGCACTCGTTCGCGTCATCGGGCCGGGCTATCAGCGGCTCACCGCCGCCGCGGCGGGGCGCTTCTTTCCGTGGGCGAAGGCGGGGAGCGCCCGATGAATCCCTCGTTTGATCTGTTCAAGTTGCCCGAGGAGCACGATGAGTTGCGGGCGGCGATTCGGGCGTTGGCGGAGAAGGAGATTGCTCCGTACGCCAAGGATGTCGATGAGAAGGCCCGGTTCCCCGAAGAGGCTCTGGCGGCGCTGAATGCGTCGGGTTTCAACGCCGTGCACGTCCCGGAGGAGTACGGCGGGCAGGGTGCTGATTCGGTGGCGGCGTGCATTGTGATCGAAGAGGTCGCCCGGGTGTGTGCGTCGTCGTCGTTGATTCCGGCGGTGAACAAGTTGGGCACGATGGGTTTGATCTTGTCGGGTTCTGACGAGCTGAAGGCGCAGGTGTTGCCCGGTTTGGCGGCCGGTGAGGTGATGGCCTCCTACGCACTGTCCGAACGCGAGGCCGGCAGTGATGCCGCGGCGATGCGCACTCGGGCCAAGGCCGATGGTGATGACTGGATCCTCAATGGCTCTAAGTGCTGGATCACCAATGGTGGTAAGTCCAGTTGGTACACGGTGATGGCGGTCACTGACCCCGACTTGGACGCCAATGGGATTTCGGCGTTCATGGTCCACATCGACGATGAGGGCTTCACCATCGGGCCCAAGGAGCACAAGCTGGGCATCAAGGGCTCGCCGACCACCGAGTTGTACTTCGAGAACTGCCGCATCCCCGGTGATCGGATCATCGGTGAGCCCGGGACGGGGTTTAAGACCGCGTTGCGGACGTTGGATCACACGCGGCCCACGATCGGTGCGCAGGCTGTCGGCATCGCGCAGGGCGCGTTGGATGCGGCGATCGAATACACCAAGGACCGCAAGCAGTTCGGCAAGAACATCAGCACCTTCCAGGGTGTGCAGTTCATGTTGGCCGATATGGCGATGAAGCTGGAGGCGGCGCGGCTGATGGTCTACTCCGCGGCGGCGCGGGCCGAGCGCGGTGAGACCGGTTTGGGTTTCATCTCCGCGGCCAGCAAGTGCTTTGCGTCGGATGTGGCCATGGAGGTCACTACTGATGCGGTGCAGTTGTTCGGTGGGGCGGGTTACACCACGGACTTCCCGGTGGAGCGGATGATGCGTGACGCCAAGATCACCCAGATCTATGAGGGCACCAACCAGATCCAGCGCGTCGTCATGAGCCGACACCTACTGCGCTGACGCCGCGGCGGACACAGGAGGCACACAGTGGAAGCAAACGCGGACGTCGAACCGCGGACCGGTCCGGTCGACTACCTCATGGCACTGAGCGAGTCGCTGGCCACCGTGCCCGTCGTCGGCAAGCGCCTCACCCCACTCGGGACGATGGTTGCAGCGGGCCTGTGGGCCGGGGGACGTGCTCCCGGTATCGCCTCCGCGGCGGTCAAAGGAATGTTCGTGCCGCGCCGAGGTACGCGTGCCGAACAGCCCAGCAAGACCACGGCGCAGGTATGCGCGGATGCCCTGCGCGACATCGTTCCGGCAACGCGGCTCGACATCGACTGGCCCGCACCCGGCCGGCTGCCACCGGTATTGAGCCATCACCGGAACCGGCGGCGGTACCTCTACCGGGAATCGGTGAGCTACGGAAACTCTCCCGAACAAGTGCTCGACATCTGGCGCCGCCCCGGGCCGCTGGCCACATCGGCGCCCACGCTGATCTTCGTACCGGGAGGCGGGTGGGTGCACGGCCGCCGCACGCTGCAGGGCGACGCGCTGCTGAGCCACCTCGCCGAGCGGGGCTGGGTATGCCTGTCGATCGACTACCGCGTCTCGCCGCGTCATCGCTGGCCGCGCCACCTCAACGATGTCAAGAACGCCGTTTCCTGGGCGCGGGCCAACGCCGACACCTTCGGCGGCGACAGCGATTTCGTCGCCATTGCCGGCGCCTCGGCCGGCGGCCACCTGGCCGCCCTGGCCGGCCTGACCGCCGGCGATCGCAGCCTGGAAGCGGATCTGCCGGCCGACGCCGATACGTCGGTGAATGCGGTGGTGGGCATCTATGGGCGCTACGACTGGGAAGACCGGTCGACTGCGGAGCGACGCCGGTTCATAGACTTCATCGAGCGGGTCGTAGTACGCAAGCGCCACGACAGGAACCGCGAGCTATTCCGGGCGGCCTCGCCGATCGCGCGGACCGGGCCGCACGCACCGCCATTCCTGGTGGTACACGGCACCGCCGACACCATCATCCCGGTCGCTCAGGCGGCCGCCTTCGCGGACAGCCTCCGCGCGACGTCGCAGGCGGCAGTCGCGTATCTGGAGCTGCCCGGCGCCCACCACGGGTTCGACGTGACCGACGGTGCCCGAACCCCAGCGGCCGTCACAGCGATCGGGATCTTCCTCAGTGAGGCTCATCGGTCCTATCGATTGGGCCGCAAGCAATCCGGAAAAGGCGAGCACAGCGACCAAACGGCGCGGAGGCGATAATGGAGAGGCTCAACGGGGTCGACGCATTCATGCTCGGCATGGAGACACCCAAGGCGTATATGCATACGTTCAAGGTGGCGATCCTCGACCCGTCCACCGACCCCGACGGCTGGTCCTTCGACAAGTTCTGCGCCGAGGCGGCGCGCCGGTTGCATCTGATGCCGATCCTGCGGTGGAAGTACCTCGACTCGCCGTTGGGCCTCAATCATCCGTACTGGGTTGAGGATCCGGACTTCCAGCTCAAGTACCACATTCGCCGGGTTGCCTGCCCGCCGCCGGCCGACCACAAGAGCCTGTGCGAGTTCATGGCCGACATCTACGCCTATCAACTCGACCGCAGCAGACCGCTGTGGATGATGTGGGTCGTCGAGGGACTTGCCGACGGCAAGGTCGCCTGTGTGATGCTGGTGCACCACGCCTACGTCGACGGGGTCGGCGCGTCCTGGCTGATGCAGCGGTTCTACCAGCCGCAGCCGGGCGCCAAGTCCGACGAGCCGCCGCCCTACAACCCACCGCCACTGCCGTCGTGGCTGCGCCGTCTCGGTTGGGCGGTACGCGATTTTCCCGAAGTCGCCATCGCCAACCTGCCGAAGGTGGCCGCCGGGCTATGGCAGCGGTTCATGTTGGAACGCAAGCGAAAATCTGCCGGCGCACCGCCACCGCCGGCAGCCGGAATGATGCGGCAGACACCGCTGAACGTCAACCTCAGCGCCGGGCGGACCTTCGTCTGCGACAGCCTCCCATTGGACAGCTTCGTCACCGTCAGCAAGGCGCTGGACGTCACCATCAACGACGTCTTCAGCAGCTGCGTGGCCGGCGCGGTTCGACGTCTCCTCATCGGCGCGGACTACGACCCCGATGAGCATCCCCTGATCGGCGCCACCCCATTCGCGGGTGAGCGGCCCACCGGGATGGAGGGCCGGGGCAACTTCGCCACCCAGGACTTCTGCTGGATCCGCAGTGACATCGCCGATCCGCTGCAGCGGCTTGCGGCCAGCCGCGAGTCCAACCTCGAGATGAAAGAACACATCAAGGCGGTCAAGGAGGCCGGGGCCGACATCAGCGCGTTGTTGCAAGTCGTCCCACCCTGGGGCATCACACTCATCCGCAAGGCGATCCACCGCCGGGGAGGCAGCTTCGGCCTATTCGGCAACCTGGTGCTCTCCAACGTCCCCGGGCCCAAAGGCGCGCTCTACCTGGACAACTGGAAGCTCGACAATTGGTTCTCCACCGGTCAACTCGCCGACGGCACCGGACTCAACGTCACGATGTGGAGTTACTGCGGGCGGGCCAACATCTGCATGCTGGCGGACCGGGAAGTCCTCGACGACGGCTGGGAACTCTTCGGCCACTTCGTCGATGAACTGAACGCTCTGCTTGCCGCTACTGAAACGAATGAGATCGCCCAATGAGTCAAATGATTAGCCCTACCGACCTGACCTTTCTGTTGTTGGAGAACCCAAACCGGCCACTACACATGGCTGCCATGACGATCTTCAAGAAGCCGCAGGGGCAGGAATCGACCTTCGGGCCCCGGCTGTTCGACGCCTATCGACGCAGCCAGGCGGTCAAGCCCTTCACGCACAAACTCACCTGGGCCGGCACCGGTATTGCGGCGTGGCAGGACGTCGAGCCAGACCTGGCCAACCACGTCCGCCAGATCGACCTGCCGGCGCCCGGCTCCATGGCGCAGTTCTATGAGCTGGTTTCCACGCTCAACAGCGGGCTGCTCGACCGCAGCCGGCCACTCTGGGAGTGCTACATCATCGACGGCCTCGAAAACGACTGTCTCGCTGTCATGATCAAGGTGCACCACGCCCTCATCGACGGTGAAGGCGGGCTGCGGGTGATGCGCAACTTCATGAGCGCCTCGCCCGATGACGAGCGACTGGCGGCCCCGTGGATGGCGCCCCAGGGCGGTGCCGAGGTGCGTCGTCGGCGTCCCAGGGCTTCCCAGACCCAGCGGCTGCAGGGGCAGCTGCGGGGACTGACCAAGCTGCCCGCAGACATGCTCGGCATCGGAGCCGACATCGTCGAGTTCGGCGTGCAGGCGCTGCACCTGAAGCCGCGCATGGCGTCGGTGCCGTTCACGGCGCAACGAACGTTGTTCAACAACACCGCGAAATCGGCTGCGCGCGCCTACGCCGACGCCGGGCTGCCGCTCGCCGACGTCAAGAAGGTGGCCACGGCTACCAACACCTCCGTCAACGACGTCGTCATGACCGTCATCGACGACGCCCTGCACACCTACCTCGGCGAGCGCGGGGCGCCCGCCGACCGGCCGCTGGTGGCCTTCATGCCCATGTCGCTGCGTGAGGGGCCTCATGAGTCCGGCGGGGCGGGCGGCAATCAGGTAAGCGCCGAACTGATCTCGATGGGCGCTCCCGGGGTGGATATCGGTGAGCGGTTGCGCCAGATCAACGGCGCCACCAAGAAGGCCAAGGACAAGGGCCGCCGGATGCAGACGACCTCGCGTCAGGTCTACGCGCTGCTGTTGGCCGGCAGCATGGCCGTGTCAGACTCCCTGCCCGGTTTGGGAAACGCGCCCAGCGCCAACGTGGTGATCTCGAACATGAAGGGCCCCACCGAACAGCTCTACCTGGCCGGTGCACCACTGGTCGCCTTTCTGGGCCTGCCGATTCTGCCGCCCGGCGCCGGACTCAACGTCACCTTCGCCAGCGTCAACGACACCGTCCGCATCGCCATCGGCGCCGCCCCGGAGGCCGTGGACGAACCCCTGAGACTGGCCCGGTTGATGGACCAGTCATTCCAGAGACTGCAGGCCACGACACGGAGGAAACCATGAAGAACATCGGCGCCATGCTCGCACAACGTGCCGTCGTCAGCCCCGGGCTAGAGGCCTACGTCGAGCCGTCGTCAGCGGTGCGGCTGAACTACACGCAGCTCAATGAGTTAGCCAATCGCTGTGCCGCCGTGCTCATCTCGCTCGGTCTCGGCAAGGGCGACCGGGTGGCGCTGCTGATGCCCAATAGCGTCGAGTTCTGCGGCCTGTTCTACGGCGCGGCCAAGATCGGGGTCGTCGTCGTGCCCCTCAATACCCGCCTCGCCGCACCGGAACTGGAGTTCATCGCGTCCAACAGCGGCAGCAAAGCACTGATCTACGGTGCCGAATTCACGGCGGTAGCCGACGCGGTGCGGGCGGGCGGCAGCCATCCCTGCACTGTCACCGACTGGGTGCCGGCGGCAGGCGGTGCCGGCTCGCTGGAAGAACGCCTCGCAGCCGTGGATGCCAAGGAGCCCGATGTCGAGTGCGGCGACCAGGACAACCTGTTCATCATGTACACCTCCGGAACCACGGGCAGCCCGAAAGGCGTTGTTCACACGCATGATTCCGTGCACTCGGCGGCAACGTCGTGGTCGCTCACCGTCGATGTGCGTGCCGGAGACCGGGTGCTGCTGCCACTGCCGATGTTCCACGTGGCTGCGCTCACCACGGTCATCTTCTGCGCCATGCGCGGCATCACCTTGATCTCGATGCCGCAGTTCGACCCGGCGACGGTGTGGACGCTGATCGTGCAAGAACGGGTGACCATCGGGGGAGCGGTGCCGGCGATCCTGAACTTCATGCGCCAAGTGCCCGGGTTCGACGAACTCGATGCGCCCGACTTCCGCTTCTTCATCACCGGCGGCGCTCCCATGCCCGAGCCGCTGATCAAGCTGTACGCCGCCAAGAACATGCAGGTCGTACAGGGCTATGCGCTCACCGAATCGTGCGGCGGCGGAACCCTGCTACTCGGCGACGACGCCTTGCGCAAGGTGGGATCCGCCGGGCGGGCCTGCATGTTCGCCGACGTCCGGGTACGCCGCGACGACGGAGTGATCAGCCAACGCGGCGAAGGCGAAGTCGTGATCAAGGCCGATTTCTTGCTCAAGGAGTACTGGAACCTCCCGGACGCCACCCGCGGCGCTTTCGACGACGGCTGGTTTCGCACCGGTGACATCGGCGAGATCGACGACGAGGGCTACCTGTACATCAAGGATCGCCTCAAGGACATGATCATCTCCGGCGGCGAGAACATCTACCCGGCGGAGATCGAGAACGTTGTGATCGGAATCCCCGGCGTCAACGAGGTGGCCGTCATCGGTCTGCCCGACGAGAAGTGGGGAGAGATCGCGTGCGCCATCGTCGTCGGCGATCACGCCGAACTCAGCGAACAACACATCATCGCCGAGTGCGGAGCCAGGCTCGCGCGCTACAAGGTGCCCAAGAAGGTGATCTTCGCCGACGCCATTCCGCGTAACCCGACCGGCAAGGTTCTCAAGCGGGTCCTGCGCGAGCAATTCGCAGGCTGACGCCTCGCAAATGAACACCCCCGCGTCGGCGTGCAGTTCGGTCTAGGCTGACACCTATGACCGCTGTCGACCGTGCCGTCTCCCGCCGTGAAATAACAGATGCCCTGCTCAAGGCCATGGAACGCCGCCACGAGGTGCTGGATGTGATCGTCGATTCGGACGACCGCGCGTCGGCCGTGCAGGCGATCGCGGATCTGCTGGGTGTCTCGCCGCTGGGCTGCGAAGCGGTGATCGGAATGTCGCTGGATCAGCTCACCAAAGAGTCGCGGGACAAGATCGCCGACGAGCTCAACGACTTGAACAACGAGCTGACGTTCACCCTCGGTGACCGGCCGGCCAGTTCCGGCGAGACGTTGGCGCTCCGGATCTTCTCCGGGGAGCAGGACCGGGACATTTTGGCGGATCGGACCGCGGACGTCGGCGCGAGCGCCGACGGGACCGGTCGACCGGCCGGCGACATCGGCGACGAGATCAGCTCGGCCCTGGCCCGCGTCGACGACGAGGACGCGGCGCTGTTCGTCGCCATCGACGCCGGGCAGAAGGTCGGGATGGTCTTCGGCGACCTCAACCACGGTGAGGTCAACGTGCGGATCTGGATTCATCCGGAACACCGCAAGAAGGGCTACGGCACCGCCGCGTTGCGTCGTGCCCGCACCGAGATGGCGGCTTACTTCCCCGGAGTGCCGTTGATCGTTCGCGCACCGGGTGCGCACGCCGGCTAAACGACGGATCGTCGCCCCGGGTTTTCGGCTCGCCCCCTACGGGTATCCCGGCCACACAGCTGATCGCTGTTGTGCGTGGTGACGGGAGAGCAATGGTCCTCGGCGAGGCGCGCACGGCCCCCGCAGAGGTCGTTGCATCTAGACCATTCCCGCCGCGCGGCAAGTCCCGCGGCGAGACGGTCGTCAAGCTGCTGACCATTACCGACCACAAGGTGATCGGCCAGATGTACGTCGTGACCGCCTTCGGCTTCTTCCTGACCGCGGGACTGATGGCGTTGCTGATGCGCGCCGAACTGGCTGCACCGGGCCTGCAGTTTCTGTCCAATGAGCAGTACAACCAGCTGTTCACCATCCACGGCACGATCATGCTGCTGTTGTATGCCACGCCGATCGCATTCGGTTTCGCCAATCTGGTGTTGCCGCTGCAGATCGGTGCGCCCGATGTCGCGTTTCCGCGCCTGAACGCCCTGTCGTACTGGCTGTTCCTGTTCGGCGGGATCCTGGTCCTGTCGGGATTCATCACCCCCGGCGGCGCGGCGGAATTCGGCTGGACCGGCTACGCGCCACTCAGTGACGGCGTCCATTCACCGGGCCCCGGCGCGGACCTGTGGATTGTGGGTCTCATCGTGTCGGGGCTCGGAACCATCTTGGCCGCAGTCAATATGGTCACCACGGTCGTCTGCCTGCGCGCACCCGGAATGACGATGTTTCGGATGTCGAATTTCACCTGGAACATCGTGGCAACCAGCGTTTTGATCTTCCTGGCATTTCCCGTCCTGACTGCGGCGTTGTTCGGTTTGGCCGCCGAGCGCCACTTGGGCGCCCATGTCTATGACTCGGCCAATGGCGGGCCGATCCTGTGGCAGCACCTGTTCTGGTTCTTCGGGCACCCCGAGGTCTACATCGTGGCGCTACCGTTCTGGGGCATCATCGGCGAAGTACTTCCCATATTCAGTCGCAAGCCACTGTTCGGGTACACCACGTTGATCTACGCCTCGTGGGCCATCGTCTTCCTGTCCGCCTCGGTCTGGGCGCACCACATGTTCGCGACCGGGGCCGTGCTGCTGCCCTTCTTCTCGTTGATGTCGTTTCTGATCGCGGTGCCGACCGGCATCAAGTACGTCAATTGGATCGGCACGATGTGGCGAGGACAGCTGACCTTCGAGACGCCGATGCTGTTCTCGATCGGGTTTATGGTGACGTTCTTGCTTGGTGGCCTGACCGGTGTGATGTTGGCCAGCCCCTCACTGGATTTCCACGTCCACGACACCTACTTCGTCGTTGCCCACTTCCACTACGTGTTGTTCGGCACCATCGTGTTCGCCACTTTCGCGGGTATCTATCTGTGGTTTCCGAAGATGACCGGCCGACTGCTCGACGAGCGGTTGGGCAAGCTCCACTTCTGGCTGACGCTGATCGGCTTTCACACCACCTTTTTGGTGCAGCATTGGCTCGGGGCGGCCGGGATGCCGCGGCGCTATGCCGACTACCTGGCCACCGACGGCTTCCAACCGTTGAACATTGTGGCGACGGTCGGCGCATTCGTCTTGGGCGTCTCCATGCTCCCGTTCATCTGGAACGTCTTCCGCAGCTACCGCTACGGCGAGCCGGTCACCGTTGACGATCCGTGGGGCCACGGCAACTCCTTGGAATGGGCCACCAGCTGCCCGCCGCCGCGGCACAACTTCACCGAACTGCCCCGGATCCGCTCGAACCGCCCCGCCTTCGAATTGCACTATCCCCACATGACGGAACGGTTGCACGCCGAAGCCCACGTGGGGCAGCGGCAACGGGTCCGCGGTCGCAGCGAGTGAGCCGGAATCTCGGCATCTGCAGCTGTGGATGAAAAGCCAGGCTGGGGATAACTGCCTGCCTGGCAGCTGATTTCGGATCGTCTCGGCTCGACGGTGTCGGGGCATTGACCGACCCTGACCGGCATGACAACCATGTCTCGCACCGAGCTGGGTGCGCTCGGAGAACAACTGGCCGTCGACCATCTGATCGAACAGGGCTGGGCCATTCTGGCCCGCAATTGGCGCTGCCGGTACGGCGAACTGGATGTGATTGCCGCGGACCCGGTGGCGCGCACCGTGGTGTTCGTCGAGGTGAAGACCCGCAGCGGTGAGGGTTTCGGCGGGCTGGCGTACGCGGTGGGGCCGGAGAAGGTGCGCAGGTTGCGCCGGCTGGCCGGTGCCTGGCTGGTGGGCCAGCAGGCGCACTGGGACCAAGTACGTCTCGACGTGATCGGGGTGCGGATCGGGCGGAACCGAGTCCCAGAGATCACGCACCTACAGGGGGTGAGCTGAATGTCTCTGGGGAGGGCGTTCTCGGTGGCGGTACGAGGCCTCGACGGCTTGATCGTGGAGATCGAGGCTGACATCACTTCGGGGCTTCCCGGGGTGCACCTGGTGGGGCTGCCCGATGCCGCACTTCAGGAGTCGCGGGATCGCGTCCGCGCGGCGATCACCAACAGTGGGCAGCGTTGGCCCGCAGCCCGGCTGACCCTGGCACTTTCGCCGGCGACGCTGCCGAAGATGGGTTCCGTCTACGACATCGCGCTGGCCGCCGCCGTGCTCTCCGCTGACCGCAAAGCGCCGTGGTCCCGGTTGGAGAAGACGGTGCTGCTGGGGGAACTCGCACTCGACGGGCGCGTGCGGCCGGTCCACGGGGTGCTGCCCGCGGTGTTGGCCGCCAAGAACGACGGCTGGGCTGCCGCGGTGGTTCCCGTGGACAACCTCGCCGAAGCCAGCCTGGTGGACGGCATCGACGTGTACGGCGTGGCGACGCTGGGGCAGTTGCACGGCTGGCTGGAGGGGGCCGCACGGCTGCAGGACCGGATCACCACCGCGGCCCCGGTGACCGAGCCGGTCGCGGACCTGGCCGAGGTGGTCGGCCAGGCTCAGGCTCGATTCGCCGTCGAGGTGGCCGCCGCCGGGTCCCATCATCTGATGCTGACCGGTCCGCCCGGAATCGGTAAAACCATGCTGGCCCAACGCCTTCCCGGACTGCTCCCGGCGCTCACCGAAAGTGAGTCGCTGGAGGTCACCGCCATTCATTCGGTCGCGGGTCTGCTCTCGGGCAGTGCGCCGCTGATCACCCGGCCGCCCTTCATCGCGCCGCATCACAGCTCGAGCGTCGCGGCGCTGGTCGGCGGCGGCTCCGGGATGGCCAGGCCCGGCGCGGTGAGCCGCGCTCACCGAGGTGTGCTGTTCCTCGACGAGTGCGCCGAGATTCGGGTCAGTGCGCTAGAGGCGCTGCGTACACCGCTGGAAGACGGGGAGATCCGGCTGGCCCGCCGCGACGGGGTGGCCTGCTACCCGGCCCGCTTCCAGCTGGTCATGGCGGCCAACCCGTGCCCATGCGCCCCGGCCGATCCCAGGGACTGCACCTGTAAGTCGATGGAGAAGCGGCGCTACCTGGGCCGGCTGTCCGGTCCGCTGCTGGACCGGGTGGACCTGCGAGTGGAGATGCATCCGGTGCGCGCAGGTGCGTTCTCGGCGGCGGATGGGGAGTCGACCGCCGCGGTGCGCAGCCGGGTCGCGCAGGCGCGCGCCGCCGCAGCACACCGGTGGGCACCGCACGGCTTCCACACCAATGCCGAGGTGAGCGGGGCGTTGCTGCGCCGCAAGTTTCGGCTCACTGCCGAGGCGATGGCCCCGCTGCGCACTGCGCTGGACCGCGGTCTGCTATCGATCCGGGGCGCCAACCGCACCCTGCGGGTCGCGTGGACCCTTTGCGATCTGGCCGGGCGGACGTCTCCGGGACTGGACGAGGTCTCCGCGGCCCTGAGCTTCCGCCAAGCGGGTGCGGCCCGATGACCACCACAGACGCCACCACGAAGCGGGCGTGGGCCTACCTGTCCCGGGTTGCCGAGCCGCCGCGCCCGGAGCTGGCCGTACTGGTCGACCGCGTCGGTCCGGTGGAAGCAGCGGAACGGATTCGGTGCGGTGCAGTCGGCCCGGAGCTGGCCCGCCACACCGAGGCCCGACGCGAGATCGACGTCGCTGCCGACGATCTGGAGAACCTCGACCGCCGCGGAGGCCGCCTGGTCACCCCCGACGACCACGAGTGGCCGGTGCTGGCCTTCGCCGGCTTCGGGGGCGCCGACGCCGCCTGCAAACCGGATTGCCGGCCACCGCTCGCGCTCTGGGCGGTGGGGCCGGCACGCCTCGACGAGATCGCCGAGCGGGCCACCGCGATCGTGGGGACCCGGGCAGCAACCGCCTACGGCGAGCTGGTGGCCGCGGATCTGGCCGCCGGATTGGCCGAACGCGACGTGGCGGTGGTCTCCGGCGGCGCCTACGGAATCGACGGCGCGGCGCACCGTGCGGCGCTGGCCGCAGACGGAACCACCGTGGCGGTCCTGGCCGGGGGTATCGACATCGCCTACCCGGCAGGCCATTCCGCGCTGCTGCATCGCATCGGCGCCAGCGGCCTGCTGGTCACCGAGTATCCGCCCGGGGTACGTCCGGCCCGCTATCGGTTCCTGACCCGCAACCGGCTGGTCGCGGCGCTCGCAGGTGCGACGGTGGTGGTGGAGGCGGGACTGCGCAGTGGCGCGGCCAACACCGCTGCGTGGGCCCGGCTGCTGGGCCGGCCGGTGGCGGCGGTCCCCGGCCCCGTCACGAGCGCGGCCTCGGCCGGCTGCCACGTACTGCTGCGCGGCGGTGCCGAGTTGGTGACCCGGGTCGACGAAGTGATCGAGCTGGTGGGGCGGGTTGGGGAACTTGCCGACGATCCGCCGCGGCCGGCCACACCGCTGGACGGGCTCAGCGCCGCCGAACGTCAGGTCTACGAAGCACTGCCCGGGCGCGGCGTGGTCACCGTCGATCAGATCGCGGTGGCCTCCGGGTTGGCGCCGGCACAGGTGTTCGGGCCACTGGCGATGCTGGAGGTCGCTGGCCTCGCGGCGCGGCGCGACGGATGCTGGGCGATCGCTCGCCCGAATCGGTAGCTCGTATAGTCGGCTGGGCAGGGCGAAGAGGGGAGACAGCGTGGCGGGACGACCGGTTCACACCTTCGAAGTTGTCCGTACCGAGCAGGCTTCGGAACACATGATCCGAGTGGTGTTGGGCGGCAAAGGTTTCGACACATTCAAGCCCAGCGATTTCACCGATTCGTACGTCAAGGTGATCTTTGTGCGCTATGACGTCGATGTCGCGGCGCTACCGCAGCCGTTGACTCTGGACAGCTTCGACGGGCTTCCCGACGAGCAGCGTCCAGTGGTCCGCACCCTGACGGTGCGCCGCGCCGATCCGCTCGCCCGGGAGATCGCCATCGACGTCTCGGTACACGGCGACCACGGCGTTGTCGGCCCGTGGGCGGCCAGCGCTGCGCCCGGGGATCCGGTCTACTTGATGGGGCCCGCCGGTGCCTACGCGCCGGACCCCGACGCCGACTGGCACCTGCTGGCCGGCGATGAGAGCGCGTTGCCGGCGATCGCTGCCGCGCTCGAGGCATTGCCGGACGACGCAGTGGGCAGGGCATTCATCGAAGTCGCCGGCCCCGAAGACGAGATCGTGCTGGAGACGCCGGACGGAATCGAGCTCAGCTGGCTGCACCGCGGGGGACGTGCGGACCTGGTGGGGCAGGAGCGGGCCGGGGACAACGCGCCGCTGATCGAAGCGGTCACCACCTTTGCGTGGCTGCCAGGCCAGGTTCAGGTCTTCATCCATGGTGAGGCCCAGGCCGTCATGCACAATCTGCGGCCCTATGTCCGCAAGGAGCGCGGCGTCGACGCCAAGTGGGCGTCGATCTCGGGCTACTGGCGGCGTGGGCGCACCGAAGAGACTTTCCGGCAGTGGAAGAAGGAACTCGCCGCCTTAGAGGGCGCAGCAGGTGCAGAGGCGACGGAAAACGCAGCGGCGGCTGAAGAGAAGACAGGCTAAAGCCATGGCATTCGGGGACTACCAGTTCGAGATCTACCTGCAGGGCCTGGCCGGGGTGGTACCCGCGTTGCCGATGACCTATAGCGAGCTGGAAACCAAAGCCGCAGCGGCGCTTTCCCCCTCGGTGTGGTCGTATGTGGCCGGCGGTGCCGGCGACGAACGCACCCAGCGGGCCAACGTCACCGCCTTCGACGGGTGGGGGCTCATACCGCGGATGTTCGTCGGCGCCGCCGAGCGTGACTTGTCGATCGAGATGTTCGGATTGCGGCTGCCCTCGCCGGTCTTCATGGCGCCGATCGGTGTCATCGGCATCTGCGCCCAGGACGGTCACGGCGACTTGGCCAGCGCACGTGCTGCGGCGGCCACCGGCGTTCCGATGATGGTGTCCACCCTCACCGCGGACCCGCTCGAGGACGTCGCCGCCGAATTCGGTGACACGCCAGGGTTTTTCCAGCTGTACACGCCCAAAAACCGGGAGCTGGCGGCCAGCCTGGTGCGTCGCGCGGAGGCGGCCGGGTACAAGGCGATCGTCGTCACCCTCGACACCTGGGTTCCGGGCTGGCGTCCCCGCGACCTATCCACGTCGAACTTCCCGCAGCTGCGCGGGCACTGCCTGTCCAACTACTGGTCCGACCCGGTGTTTCGGGCGGGCCTGTCCCAGCCGCCCGAGGAGAATCCGCAAGCCGCCATCCTGTCCTGGATCCAGACCTTCGGCAATCCGCTGACCTGGGATGATCTGCCGTGGCTGCGGTCATTGACCGACCTGCCGTTGATCGTCAAGGGCATCTGTCACCCCGACGACGTACGGCGCGCTCGAGACGGCGGGGTTGACGGCATCTACTGCTCCACGCACGGCGGTCGCCAGGCCAACGGCGGACTGCCGGCCCTGGACTGCCTGCCTGACGTGGTGGCGGCCGCCGACGGGATGCCGGTGCTCTTCGACTCCGGCATCCGCACCGGGGCCGACATCATCAAGGCCCTTGCTCTGGGGGCCACGGCGGTCGGTATCGGCCGACCGTACGCCTACGGCCTGGCTTTGGGGGGAACCGCCGGGATCGTGCACGTGCTGCGCTCGCTGCTGGCCGAAGCCGATCTGATCATGGCTGTCGACGGCTATCCGTCACGGCTTGATCTCACCCCGGAAACGCTGCGGCGCGTCACCTGAGCGCCCCCGGGCGCCGTCTGAGACCGTGGTCGACGTGGAAGCGATTCTCGACGAGTTCGACGAGTACCTCGCTTTGGAACGGGGCCGTTCCGAGCACACCCGGCGCGCCTACCTCGGTGATCTGCGATCGCTGTTCGGATTCCTCGCCGAGCAGGGACACACCGGCATCGAAGGACTGAGCCTTCCGGTGCTGCGCAGCTGGTTGGCCGCGCAGGCCGGCGCCGGTGCTGCGCGCAGCACCCTGGCGCGCCGCACATCGACGGTCAAGACCTTTACCGCGTGGGCGGTGCGGCGTGGGCTGCTGTCGTCGGATCCCGGTGCGCGCCTGCAGCTGCCGAAGTCGCGCCGCACGCTGCCGGCGGTACTTCGTCGAGACCAGGCGCATGACGCGATGATTGCTGCCAAATCCGGGGCACAGCAGAACGATCCCCTGGCGTTGCGGGACAGACTGATCGCCGAGTTGCTCTACGCCACCGCGGTGCGCGTCAGCGAACTGTGCGGCCTGGACATCGACGACGTCGACAGTTCACGACGGGTGCTGCGGGTGGTGGGCAAGGGCAACAAGCAACGCACGGTGCCGTTCGGGGAACCCGCCGCCGACGCGCTGCAGGCATGGCTCACCCGGGGGCGCCCGTCGCTGGCGACGCTGGAGTCCGGCCCGGCGCTGCTGCTCGGCGCCCGCGGCGGGCGCCTGGACCCGCGTCAGGCCCGCACCGTGGTGCACCAGACCGTCGCCGCGGTCGGGGGAGCACCGGATATGGGGCCGCACGGGCTGCGCCACACCGCGGCCACGCATCTGTTGGAGGGTGGGGCAGACCTGCGGATCGTGCAGGAACTGCTCGGTCACTCCAGCCTGGCCACCACGCAGCTCTACACCCATGTCACCGTCGCCCGGCTGCGTGCCGTGCACGATCAGGCCCACCCGCGGGCGTGACGGTGCGGTCACATCTCGAACTGCCGTCCGGACCGATCTCCTACCTCGACTTTCGTCCCGACAACAACGCAGTTGGCACCGTGGTGCTGCTGCATGGTGGCGGCACGGACAGCGCCGCGTTGTCCTGGGGAGAGGTCGGACCGCGCTTGGCTGCCGGCGGCTTCCGTGTCATCGCTCCCGATCACCCCGGCTGCGGCAAGAGCCCGATGCCCACCTGGCGGGTGACCCAGCAGCGGCTGGTCGCCTACGTGGGGGAGTTCATCGACGCGCTCGGACTGGATTACTACGCCATCGGCGGGTTGTCGCTGGGCGGGGCGCTGTCGATCGGGCATGTGTTGGACCGGCCAGAACGGGTTACTGCGGCACTGCTGTTGGACAGTTACGGGCTGATGCCGCGGCTGGCCGGCGGCCGCCAGCTGCTGGCGTGGGCGATGCAGCGCACCGGAGCGCTGGATCTCGCCACTCGGTGGATGTCCACGAACCGCGCCGCACTGACGTGGAGCCTCAAATCGCTGATCCGTGATCCAGCCCAACGCAACCCCGAGCTGATCGCGGAGATCATCTCCGCCGCACGGCACCCCGGGTTTGCCGCCTTCGAGCAATGGCAGCACGACGAGATGTTGTGGAACCGGCTGAAAACCGACTACACGGCTCAGCTGGCGTCGTTCCCGCGTCCGGCGCTGATCATCCACGGCGACCGGGACGCCGGCGTGCCCATTGCACGTGCACGCGCGGCGGCCGCGCTGATTCCGCACGCCGAGTTGAAAGTCATTGCCGGTGCCGGGCACTGGGTCCAACGGGATCAGCCTGACGTCGTCATCGCCGCCATGCTGGATTTTTTGCGTCGACTGCCTTCGCGGTAGCCCCCGTCCCGCCCGTCACCGGCTTGAGTCGGATCGGCGTCGAGGCCAGCAATCCCAACGGATCGAGGTAGTCGGCCCGCGACGCCGGCCCCCACATCGCGCCCCAGTGCAGGCAAGTCGCGCAGCCCGGATGGCCGGGCTCCAAGGTGCCGATCACCGACCCCGCGGCCACCAGCTGACCGATCCGGACAGCCGCGAACACCGGCTGGTAGCTGGTGCGCAACCCGCCGGGATGGGCCAGCGACACCACCGGCTGCCCACCGGAACGTCCGGCGAACACCACCGTGCCGCCGCCGGCGGCATACACCGGCTGGCCCGGTTCCCCGGCCAGGTCCACGCCCCGGTGGCCACGCTGCCAATCCGGGCGCGGGGCATCGAATCGCCGCACCACCGCCGGGCGTGGCCGCAGCGGCCAATCCAGCCGAACCGTGTCGCCGTGCGCCGGTGCGGCCAGCAAAAGGCCTCCGACCAGCAACAATGCCACGCATCGCATGTGCCCAGTTCACCTCGGTAGCCCCGAATCGAGCCAGTCACCGCTGTGGACAAAGCACCTGCTCGGACCGTGTAAACTCATTTGCGCAGTTCGCTATGCGGGCTGACTTCGCGTGCCTGCGCCACAACGCAGATGCCGGGTGGTCCCCAGCAGGGGTCCGACATCTCAGCAGGCACCAGGGCCCGGCCTCACCCGACGCCGGGCGACAACCGACAAAAAAGGAACCATGGACTCATGGCTGTCGTAACCATGAAACAGCTGCTGGACAGCGGCGCCCACTTCGGGCATCAGACCCGTCGTTGGAATCCCAAGATGAAGCGGTTCATCTTCACCGACCGCAACGGCATCTACATCATCGACTTGCAGCAGACGCTGACGTTCATCGACCAGGCGTACGAGTTCGTCAAGGAGACCGTCGCGCACGGCGGCACCATCATGTTCGTCGGCACCAAGAAGCAGGCTCAGGAATCGGTCGCGGCCGAGGCCACCCGGGTCGGGATGCCGTACGTCAACCAGCGCTGGCTGGGCGGCATGCTCACCAACTTCTCCACCGTGCACAAGCGCCTGCAGCGCCTCAAGGAACTCGAGGCCATGGAGCAGACCGGTGGCTTCGAAGGTCGCACCAAGAAGGAAATCTTGATGCTGACCCGCGAGAAGAACAAGCTGGAGCGCAGCCTCGGCGGTATCCGCGACATGAACAAGGTGCCGTCGGCCGTCTGGGTCGTCGACACCAACAAGGAGCACCTCGCGGTCGCGGAGGCCATCAAGCTGGGCATCCCGGTCATCGCGATCCTGGACACCAACTGCGACCCCGACCAGGTGAACTACCCGATCCCGGGTAATGACGACGCCATCCGCTCGGCGGCTCTGCTGACCAAGGTCATCGCCTCCGCGGTGGCCGAGGGGCTGCAGGCTCGGGCAGGTCAGGGCAACGGCGAGGGCAAGGCTGCGGCCGAAACGGTTGAGCCGCTGGCCGAGTGGGAGCAGGAGCTGCTGGCGGGTGCCACCACCGCGGCGCCCGACGCCGACGCCGACGCCGCTGCTGCCGGCGCCGAAACCACCAACGACGCATCGTAGGAAAGGCACACAACAGTGGGGAACTACACCGCTGCCGACGTTAAGCGGCTTCGGGAGCTCACCGGCTCAGGCATGATGGACTGCAAGAATGCGCTGGCCGAGAGTGACGGCGACTTCGACAAGGCCGTCGAGGTGCTGCGCATCAAGGGTGCCAAGGACGTCGGCAAGCGCGCCGAGCGTGCCACCGCCGAAGGTCTGGTCGCCGCCAAGGGCGGCGCCCTGATCGAGCTGAACTCCGAGACCGACTTCGTCGCCAAGAACGACGAGTTCAAGACGCTCGCCGACGAGGTCGTCACCGCCGCCGCGGCGGCCAAGACCTCCGATGTCGAGGAGCTCAAGAGCGCCAAGCTCGGTGACCGCACCGTCGGTGAGGCCATCGAGGCGCTGTCGGCCAAGATCGGCGAGAAGCTCGAACTGCGCCGCGTCGCCTACTTCGACGGCACCGTGGAGGCCTACCTGCACAAGCGGGCCTCCGACCTGCCGCCGGCTGTCGGCGTGTTGGTCGAGTACAGCGGCGACAACACCGAGGCGGCTCACGCCGTGGCGCTGCAGATCGCCGCGCTCAGGGCCAAGTACCTGAGCCGCGACGACGTGCCCGCCGAGCTGGTGGCCAACGAGCGTCGCATCGCCGAAGAGACGGCCAAGGAGGAGGGCAAGCCCGAGGCCGCCCTGCCCAAGATCGTCGAAGGCCGGGTCACCGGCTTCTTCAAGGACGTGGTGCTGCTGGACCAGTCTTCGGTTTCCGACTCGAAGAAGAGCGTCAAGGCGCTGCTCGACGAGGCCGGCGTGACCGTGACCCGCTTCGCGCGGTTCGAGGTCGGACAGGCCTAGTCCACTCGTACGAAACTCACCGCCAGCGCCCGTAATCGGGCCTGGCGGTGATTTTCGTTTGGGTGGCACAGACCCGACTGGTGCGTCGGCTAATGTCACCCCATGCAACATGCGCACGCATTCGGTAATGACGCGCTCGGTGACTCGGACACGGTCGGTCTGGTTGAACGACTCCGATCGGGCGAGGTGTCGGCCGCCGAGTTGGTCGACGCCGCGATCGCGCGCACCGAAGCGGTCAACCCGCAGCTGAACGCCCTGGCCTACCGGGCGTTCGACCGCGCGCGGCAGACCGCCGGGCAGGGCAGCGGCGGCCACACCGGGTTCTTCCAGGGCGTCCCGACGTTTATCAAAGACAATGTCGACGTCGCCGGGATGCCGACCATGCAGGGCACCGACGCCTGGCAGCCCCACCCGGCCACGGCCGACGGCGACTTCGCCAAGCTCTATCGCAGCACCGGGCTCATTCCGCTGGGCAAAACGCAGTTGAGCGAGTTCGGCTTCAGCGCTTCGGCCGAGCATCCGCGGATCGGCGCGGTCCGCAACCCGTGGAACACCGACTACACCGCGGCGGCGTCGTCGTCGGGGTCGGCGGCGTTCGTCGCTGCCGGGGTGGTCCCGATCGCGCATGCCAACGACGGCGGCGGGTCCATCCGCATTCCCGCGGCCTGCAACGGTCTGGTCGGGCTCAAGCCGTCGCGGGGCCGGCTGCCGTTGGACAAGGACTTGCGTGCCATGCCGGTGCGGATCGTCTTCAACGGAGTGGTGACCCGCTCGGTGCGCGACACCGCCGCCTTTTACGCAGAGGCGGAACGGATCTCGCGCAACACCAAGCTGCCGCCGATCGGTGACATCCGGGCACCGGGTGCTCAGCGCCTGCGGATCGCGGTGATCACCCAGTCGATCGCGCGCGAGACGTCGGCGGAAATGCGCGAGCTGACGTTGAAGACGGCGGCGCTGCTCGAGGAGCTGGGGCACCGCGTCGAGTATCTCGACCGGCCACCGGTGCCGGCGCACTTCGCCGACGACTTCCTGCTCTACTGGGCGTTTTTGGCGACGGCGTTGGTCAGGGGTGGACGACGGATGTTCGGCCCCACCTTCGATCGCACCCAGCTGGACAACCTGACACTGGGGCTGGATCGCCATGCCACCCGCCACCTCTACCGGCTGCCGCTGGCGGTCGCCCGCCTGGCGTCCGTGCGCCGGCGGCACACCTCACGGCTGTACGGCGACTACGACGTCGTGCTCACGCCGACGCTGGCCCACGAGACACCGAGGGTGGGCCACCTGGACCCCACGGCCAGCTATGAGCAGGTCATCGACCGGCTGATGGATTGGGTGGCGTTCACTCCGCTGCAGAATGTCACCGGGGAACCGGCGATCTCGCTGCCGCTGGCCGAGTCCGCGGCCGGCTTGCCGGTGGGCATGATGTTCAGTGCCCCCATCGGGCAGGATGCCCGGCTGTTGGAGTTGGCCTACGAACTGGAGGCCGCCAAGCCCTGGCCCAGGATCGCAGCTGGGGTCTGACGGGTCTCTAGCGGGTCGCCGCCATCCACTTAGCGGTCACTCCGCGCCGATTCGCTCCAACATTTGCCGCAGTCGGTGCTGCTCGGCCGCGCTTAGCGCAGCCAGCACCCGACCGTCCGCGACGCGTACGGCATCTTCGGCCTGCTTCAGCAGATCCCGACCGGCCTCGGTCAAATTCGCCGGCAGTGCACGCCCGGAGGGCACCGACTCCGGGCGGCTGACCGCGCCGCGGTTCTCCAACCGGTGCAGCACGGTGTTCATGGCCTGCGGGGTGACGCCGGTGTGGCGTGCCAGCTCGGCGCTGGAGAGCCCTGGACGCAACGAGAGCGCCCGCATGCAGACGAATTCGGGCAATGCGAGCCCCAGCGGCCCGAGTACCGCGGTCACCTGGGGGCGCAGCGCCGAGCTGACCCGGTACAGCAGGTAGCCCAGCGGAGCAACGTCCACGTCATCCATGTCAAATATCCTGACATACAAGGTCTCTGCGCTGAGCCGCTATAGATCGTTTCCCGCGTAGGACAGGTTGAAGCTCTTATTCGTCAGCGGGAAGTCCGGGACGATGGTGTCGGTCATCGATACCGGCAGCGCGGGCCAGTTGAACCAGGACGGGTCCACGATCTTGGCCCGGCCGATGACGCCGTCGGCTCCGATCTCCACCCGGTGCACGATGCTGCCGCGCCAGCCCTCGACGATGCCGATCCCGCTACGCGGGCCCGTCGCCGCCGGCACGGACGCTCGGATATCGAGCGGGCCTTCGTGATTGTCGATCAGGTTGCGGCACAGGGCCACCGAGGCCGCGAACTCGTCGCGGCGAACGGTGTAGCGAGCCAGTACATCCCCGGCGGTCGCGGTCACCTCGGTCACCGGGAGCTCGGTGGTCGGGTGGTCGAGGCGGGCGTCGGTGACAATTCCGCTGGCCCGAGCCACGTAGCCCAGCGTGCCCATTGCGACGGCGTCGTCGCGGTGCAATATCGAGGTGCCGGCGAACCGGTCATAGATCACTGAGTTGCCCAACGTCAGCTCGGCGATCTCGGCGATGTCATCAGCCAGGTCCTGTAGCCGGTCCGGGTCCGGAAGTGCTTGCAGCACGACACCTCCGGGACTGATCGCCCCGCGCAAGAGTCGGTGTCCGGTCACTTGTGCGTTGATGCGCAGCGCAAGTTCGCGGACGCGCTGGGCGTGCGCGTTGGCCAGGCCGAAGCCCACATCGTTGGCCAGGGCCCCCAGATCGGCTGCGTGGTTGTAGAGGCGCTCGAGCTCGACGAGCAATGCGCGCAATCGATGCGCCGGATCGGGCAGCTCGACACCGAGAGCGTCCTCGACGGCCAGGCTGTGTGCGAGCGCATGACCGGCGGAGGTGTCACCACTGATCCGTTCGGCCAGCTCCACCGCCGCGAGGGCCGGCCGGCCCTGAAAGAGTCGCTCGACCCCGCGGTGGACGAACCACAGTCGAGCCTTGAGTCGTAACACCGATTCGCCGACGACCGAGAACCGGAAGTGGCCCGGCTCGATCAGACCGGCGTGTACCGGGCCGACGGGGATCTCGTAGACCCCGGCGCCGTCCACGGTCAAGAAGGGAAAGTGGTCCGCCGCAACGAAGTCGCCGGGTGGCCCGGCATTGTTGCGCATCGGGTGCCAACCCTGCGGCCAATGCGCGTGCCGTACCAGGCGGCGCGGCTGCGGATGATCGACCGGGGTGATTCCGTACAGATCGAGCATCTCGCGCTCGAATCGGCCGGCCTGAAAAGAGAGCCGGGCCAGCGACGGGATCGCGGGGGCCTCCGCCGGAACGGTCAGGGTCAGCTCCCTGCGGCGGTCCGGGCGGCCGGCGAGGAACAGGTACACGACCCGCAGAGTGTCGCCGTCATCGTGGGCGGCCATCAGTGCCAGCCGGAAACGGTCGGCCAGCAGAGCCGTGGCCGTGTCGATCAGCTCATCGCCGGTGACCGGCTGCGTGCTGGTGATCGGCTTCATCAGCGGACTCCGAGTTGGCTTGCGGCGGTTGTGAACAAATCGGTCAGCGGGCCGGCGGTCACTCCCAGGACAAGTGAGAGCAGCACCCCGGCCACCAGCGCGCCCGCAACCGTCACCGGTACCCGGATGGCCGGGCTGCCGGCGTCCGGGGTGCCCAGCAGCAGGCGGCCGGAGTTGCGCAGCAGGGCGGCGAACGCCACCACCAGTGCCACCAATGCCAGACCGAGGGCCCACGCGAGACGTGCGTCGGCCAGCGAGATCGCGATCGCCACCTCGCTGGCGAACATCGCGAACGGCGGCAGACCGAGCAGTACCACCATCCCGGCCGCGAACGCGCCGCCGACCAACCGTGACCTGCCGAACACCGCGGTGATCTCGCCGATCGCGGTGCTGCCGTGGGCGGCCTGCAACTGCCCGCCGGCCAGGAACAGCACCGTCTTGCCGACACCGTGAGCCAGGACATGCAGCAGCAGCGCGGTGATCGCCAGCTGGGTGCCCGCCGCCGCGGCGACAGCGATCAGGCCCATCGTCTCCATCGACGAATAGGCCAGCATCCGCTTGAGATCGGTCGTGATGGTGAGCAGCAGTGCAGCGATCAGCAGTGTCACCAAACCGGCCGCCAGCAGTGCCGTCCGCAGAAACGCCGGACCCACCGCGGCATCGATGATCGGCTTGATCCGGATCAGCACCGAGAACGCGACGGAGAGCAGCACCCCACTCATCAACGCCGAAACAGGCGCTGGGGCCTGGCTGTGCGCATCGGCGAGCCAGGTGTGAAACGGCGCCAGGCCCATCTTGGCTCCGTAGCCGATCAGCAGCAGTGCGCCCGCCAACCGGGTCACCGCCGGGTCTAGCCCACTGGCGTGGGCGGCCAGCACGTCGAGGTCCAGCGCGTCCTGTCCGCCCGCCCCGGCATGCAGCGCGGCGAAATGCAGTAGCACGGTGCCCAGGAAGGCGATCGTGATGCCCACCGAACACACCATGACGTATTTCCAGGTAGCCTCCAGTGCGGCCCGGCTGCGGCGGTGCCCGACCAGAAACGCGGTGACTACCGTGGTGGCCTCCACCGCGATCCACACCACGCCGATGTTGTTGGCCGACACCGCAAGAGCCATCGCCGCCAAGAACGCCGGAGTCAGAATGCCGTACAACCGTGCGCCGCGTTCATCGGTGTGCCCACAAGCTACTTCGGCGTCGATGTAGCCGATGCTCGCCCAGGTGGCCAGACTGCCGACGACACCGATGACGATCAGCATCGTCACCGACAGCGCATCGGCCCGCAGCAGGCCACCCAGCGCCAGATAGGCGCCGTCGCCGACCCGGACGGCCAGGGCGACACCGCATCCGAGGATGGTCAGCGCCGACATCACTGTGACGGCAGCGCTGAACCGGCGCCAGCCGAGCGTCACCGAGCACAGCGCCGCCAGCACCGGTGCCAGCAGTGGAAGCGCAATCAGGAGTGTCATCAGTCGCGTAGCTCCCGTAACAGGTCCAGGTCCACGCCGCCAAAGGCGTTGCGCAGCTGTCCGGTCAGCACTCCGAGCACGATCAGCACGAACAGCACGTCGAGCGAGGCGCCGAGTTCGACGATCAGCGGGACGCCGGCGGTCAGCAGGAACGCGGTCGCAGCGATTCCGTTGTCCAGCATCAGCAGCCCGACCGTCTGTGAGATGGCATGACGGCGGGTCGCCATGATGAACAGTGCGATCAGCACCGTCGCAATGGCCGCCGGGGCAGCGTTGGTCGAGGTACTGGGCGCCAGCGCGACCACCGGCTGGGCGATGGTGAACGCCGCGACCACCAGTGCGGTGACCATCAGCAGCGAAGCGGTCGTACTGACCAGGGGAGCGGACTCACGGCGTTCTTGGCGTTCGGCGCCCAACGCTCGGTGCAGCAGCCACGGCAGCAGTACCGCACGTACCGCCAGCACGCCGAGGCCTACCAACAGCAGGGCTCGATCATGCTCGTGCACACCGCGAATCACTGGGATGGCGGCCAGCGCGACGCCTTGGGCGACGAGCAACCGGCGCACCACCACCGACAGGTCGCGGTGCCAGACCGCCAGCACCGCGGCCAGCAGCACACCGCCGGCAGCCAGGTCCAGCAAGTTGACGTAGTCGATCCACCCGTCGTTCATCCCGCCGCTCCCGTGAAGAAGTTCGCCGCCGTCACGGCCAGCAACGCCAGCACGAAGGACCCAGCGAGTAGTTCAGGCACCCGAAACAGGCGCAGCTTGGCGAGGAAGACCTCCACGGCGGCCATGACTGCGGCCAGCGCGGCCACTTTCAGGGCGATCGCGCCGGCGCCGACGATCAGGTCGAGCGCGCTAGGGTCCGCGCCCGCGATGCCCCAGGGAAAGAACAGGTTTGCCAGCAGCGCCAGCAACACCGTCAGCCGCATGCCGCTGGCCCATTCGACCATGGCCAGCTTGGGGCCGGCATATTCGAGCACCATGGCCTCGTGCACCATGGTCAGCTCCAGGTGGGTGGACGGGTTGTCCACCGGCAGCCGGCCCGTCTCGGCGACGATCACGATGACCAGTGCGACGAACGCCAGCGCGCTCGCCAGCGAGATCACCTGGCCGGGATGCGCACTGGTGTTGCCGACGATGGCTCCCAGGTTGGCCGAGTTCGCCGGGATCGAAAGGGCGAACACCGCCACCAGGATGGTCGGTTCCACCAGCGCCGCGATGGTGATCTCGCGGCTGGCGCCCATGCCGCCGAAAGCCGTTGCAGTGTCGATTCCGGCCAGGGTCAGGGCCACTGTGCCCAGGAACAGCAGGCCCACAACGGTAATCAGGTCGGCGATCGGGTCCAGGGGCGAGCCGGTCGCCACCAGGGGTGCGGTGGCGACGATGACCAGCGTGGTGGCGGCCAACGCGGCCGGCGCCGCGGCGAACACCCAGGTGGTACCGAGCGGCTTGAGGTTCTGCTTGCCCAGCAGCTTGCGGATGTCGCGCCACGGTTGCCAGATTCCGGCCCCGGTGCGGCCCTCGGCGCGGGCTCGGACCTGGCGCATCAGGCCGATGACCAGTGGGGCGCCTGCGATGACGCCGGCGACCTGCACGAAGCCTGCCAGGTATGTCAGTGCGTTCATCGCGCCACCAACATCGCGATCAGCACTCCCACCGCACCGTAGGCCAGGTAGAGGTGCACGCTGCCGGTGTGGGCGCGGCGCACCAGTTGCGCGGCGGCGGCCACGCCCCGCAGCAGCGGCGCATACCAGCGGTCTTCGACGACATCGGCCACTCGCGCCCGGTAGGCGATCCGGTCCACGTAGTAGCTCGACGGGGCTTGGCGGGTCACTTCGACCGCGGTGTCGGTGTGCAGCACATCGTCGAAAACCTGCTGTAGCGGTTGGGCGAACGACGTCGCGGTGTATTGCATGCGTGGGCTCAGTTCGTCTGCGCCGCAGGCCCATAGCGGAACGGTGGCGGTACTCGGGCGCTGCCGTGCCCGCCAGCGTGAACCGATCAGCACCAGCACGACGGCGGCGGCCAGAACGGCGGCCAGCAGGCCGGGGGACATGGACGCGTCGAGCCCGGGAATGCGCAGGTAGGTTCCGAGCGCCGGGGCTGCCCCCGACACCGGCAGGGTGTCGAGCACCCGGTGCAACAGCGGGCCGACGGTGCCCGGCGCGACGGCCAGAACCAGGCAGGCGAGCGCGCCCAGCGTCATGCCGGCGAGCATCGTGGGGGGCGATTCGCGTGCCGCCGCTGCGGCATCCGAGCGTGGGCGGGCCAGGAAGCCGATGCCGAACGCCTTGACCATGGCGGCCACCCCCAGGCCGGCGGTCAGTGCGATCGCGCCCACGGCCAGCGGTGTCACCAAGGTGATCGTGAGGTCGTGGTCGGCTCGGGCGTGCATCAGCGACTGGATCAGCAGCCATTCGCTGACGAAACCTGCGCCCAGCGGCAGGCCGGCGGCGCCGAGCGCGGCCACCCCGAACAGCGTTGTGGTACCAGGCATTCGGCGAGCCAGCCCGCCGAGTCGATCCAGGTCGCGCAGGCCGGTGGCGGTCAGCACCGACCCGGCGGCCAGGAATCCGAGGCTCTTGAAGGCACTGTGGGCGAGCAGATGCAGCAGCGCCGCGACCGCGGCAACGGCGGCGGCATCGCGTGATCCCGCACCCGACAACAACGTCGCCGCGCCCAGAGCCAGGGTTATCAGCCCGATGTTCTCCGTCGTCGAATACGCAAGCAGCCGTTTGAGGTCGGTTGCCACCGACGCCTGCAAAACGCCGTAGAGCGCCGATGCGCCACCGGCGATCAGCAGCGCCAGACCCCACCACCGTGGGCCGGGCCCGAGCAGTTGCACGTCGACGCGGATGATCCCGTAGATGCCGAGGTTGACCATGGCGGCACTGAGCAACGCCGAGACCGGGCTGGGTGCTTCGGGGTGCGCCCTGGGCAGCCACGCGTGCAGGGGCATGAGCCCGGCTTTGGAGCCGAAGCCGATCAGGGTCAACACGAACACGGTGTCGCGCACGCGGTCGGGCAGCGCGCCCATACCGGCGAAGTCGTCGCCGACGTGAGCTGCCAGCACCACCATGCCCAACAGCAGCGAGACGAAGCCCAACTGGGTCATCACCGCGTAGATCAGCGCGGCCGAACGCACCTCACTGCGCTGTTGATCGGTGAGTACCAACACCAGCGACGCCAGCGCCATTAGTTCCCACGCAAGCAGGAACGTCGTTACCGAGCCCGCCGCCGGAACCGTCAGCAGTGTGGCGACGAACAGCGGCAGCGTCAGCAGCGGGACCGCACCATAGCGCTCGTGGCGTGCATAGCCGATCCAATACAGGCCGGCGGCCACGGCCACCGCACCGGTCAGCGCCATGAAGAAACCGCCGAGCGCATCGATGCGCAGCTGTACACCCAGCAGTGGCACCAGCCAGTCGATGCGAATCGCGGGCACGGTGCCGAACACACCGGCCAGGCCGATGCCGACTCCGGCGGCACCGATGCCGGCCGTGGCGGTACCGCTGAGGGCCGCTGGGAGCGCTTGGTGGTGCGTTGTATCGGGGGTCGAAACCGTCAGCGTGCTCACCGGCCGGTCACCGACCGCAGTGCGGCGAGGATCTGTTCGGGCGTCGGCGGACAGCCGGGGATCTCGACATCGACCGGAACCACCTCGCCGACGGCCCCCACCGTCGCGTAGGACTGCGCGAACACCCCGCGGTTGAGGGCACAGTCCCCGCACGCGATGACCTTGCGGGGCTGCGGCGTGGCCTCCAGGGTGTTGCGCAGCGGCTCGGCCATGTTGCGGGTGACCACCCCGGTGACCAGCAGGGCGTCGGCGTGACGCGGCGAGGCGACGAGTCGGGCGCCGAATCGCTCGGCGTCGTATACCGGGCTGAAAGCCCCGCCGATCTCGATCTCGCAGCCGTTGCACGATCCGGCGTCGACGTGGCGGATCTGCAGCGAGCCCGTCACGCCTCCCGGCGGTTCGGTGGCGGCCGGCGGACGGGCGCCGGCCGGCTCGGTGACACGGCCCAGGGCACGGATTCTGGTGAGCCAGCTCATTGCCCGGCCCGCAGGTCATCGAGGATGGCCACTTGATCGTTGAGCAATCCGGTCAGCGCCTTGCGGGCCACGGCAAGCAGTTCGGTGATCACCGGCGAGGCGATCGAGTAGACCACCGCATTGCCGTCCTTGGTCGCTGTCACCACGCCTGCGCGACGCAGGACACCCAGTTGTTGGGAGAGATTCGATGCCTCGAGCCCGATCTCGGGGAGCAGCTCACCGACGGTGTGGTCGCGTTCGGAGAGCAGTTCCAGGATCCGGATCCGGGCGGGGTGCCCGAGGGTCTTGAAGAACTCGGCTTTCACCTGATGGAGCGAGTTCGGCACAGCGCAGACCATAGCAGTGAAAGCATCAATTGAAAATATTTTCATATGTTGTGACGGTTGAGGACGGCGTCGCCACCCCGGGCTGTGTTTGACCGCTCCGGTAGGGCAGGATGACAATGCCGTCGCGGACGATTCCCGCGATGGCGCTGTCATATGCGCGCAGCCCGGAGGAGCCTGATGACGGAGCCGACGAGTACCGACGGAGACCGGCCGGACGGCCGCCCCCCTTTTTCCCGGGTATTGCTCAAGCTCGGTGGGGAGATGTTCGGCGGCGGGCAGGTCGGGCTCGATCCCGATGTGGTCGCCCAGGTAGCCCGCCAAATCGCCGAAGTGGTCCGCGATGGCGTGCAGGTGGCCGTGGTGATTGGCGGCGGCAACTTCTTCCGCGGCGCCCAGTTGCAGCAGCGCGGCATGGAACGCATGCGCTCGGACTACATGGGCATGCTCGGCACCGTGATGAACAGCCTTGCGCTGCAGGACTTCCTGGAAAAGGAAGGTATCGACACCCGGGTACAGACCGCCATCACCATGGGACAGGTCGCCGAGCCCTACATCCCGCTGCGGGCAGCGCGGCACCTGGAGAAGGGCCGGGTAGTGATCTTCGGCGCCGGCATGGGACTGCCGTATTTCTCCACCGACACCACGGCGGCTCAGCGCGCGCTGGAGATCGGCGCCCAGGTGGTGCTGATGGCCAAGGCGGTCGACGGCATCTTCACCGCGGATCCTCGCGTCGACCCGGACGCTGAACTGCTCACCTCGATTACTCATCGCGAGGTCATCGAGCGGGGCCTGAAGGTGGCCGATGCCACCGCGTTCAGTCTGTGCATGGACAATGGCATGCCGATCCTGGTGTTCAACCTGTTGACCGATGGAAATATCGCGCGGGCGGTCGCGGGTGAGAAGATCGGGACACTGGTCACCAGCTGAAGGGCGCGGTGCAGATGACCACCGGCGGCGACGGCGCCAGAGCGAAGCGATAACGAGGAGCGGGGCACATGATCGACGAGGCTCTCTTCGATGCCGAAGAGAAAATGGAGAAGGCCGTGTCGGTGGCCCGTGACGATCTCTCGACCATCCGCACCGGCCGGGCCAACCCGGGCATGTTCTCGCGGATCGTCATCGACTACTACGGCTCGATTACCCCGATCACCCAGCTGTGCAGCATCAACGTGCCCGAGGCACGGCTGGTCGTGATCAAGCCCTACGAGGCCTCGCAGTTGGGACCCATCGAGACCGCGATCCGCAACTCCGACCTCGGCCTGAACCCCAGCAACGACGGTTCGTTGATTCGGGTGTCGGTGCCGCAGCTCACCGAGGAGCGACGCAAGGAGCTGGTCAAGCAGGCCAAGGCCAAGGGGGAGGACGCCAAGGTCTCGGTGCGCAACATCCGCCGCAAGGCGATGGAAGAGCTGCACCGCATCCGCAAAGACGGCGACGCCGGCGAGGACGAGGTGGGCCGGGCGGAGAAAGACCTGGACAAGTCCACTCAGCAGTACGTGACCCAGATCGACGAACTGGTCAAGCACAAAGAAGGCGAGCTGCTGGAGGTCTAGCGGCCATTCAGCAGGCACAACCGTGGCAGACCAAGACACCGGCGTAGACGCCGCGGATGCACAACCGAAACAGTCGCGAGCTGGACGCAACCTTCCGGCGGCTATCGCCGTGGGCGCCCTGCTGGGCGGGACTCTCGTCTACACCCTGTTGTTCGCCCCGCGCTTCTGGGTGCTGATTCTGGCGGTGGCCGCCCCGGTTGCCACCCATGAGATCACCCGGCGGCTGCGCGAAGTCGGCTATGACGTGCCGTTCATCCCGCTGGCACTCGGCGGCCAGGCGATGCTGTGGCTGTCGCTGCCGTTCGGCGCTCGGGGAGTGCTGGGCGCCTTCGGTGCGACCGTGGTGATCGTCATGATCTGGCGGCTGGTGGGCCAGGGGCTGCACAACGCCCCGGTCAACTATCTACGGGACGTGTCGGCGACGATTCTGATCGCGGTCTGGGTGCCGCTTTGTCTGAGCTTCGCGGCCCTGCTGGTTTTCCGCGACGACGGCCCCGGCCGGGTGCTGTGCCTGCTGTTCCCGGTGGTCTTCTCCGATATCGGCGGCTACGCCGTCGGTGTGCTGTTCGGCAAGCACCCGATGGCGCCGGCAATCAGCCCGAAGAAGTCCTGGGAGGGGCTCGGGGGATCACTGGTGCTCGGCGTAGGCGCGGCCGTGTTCGCGGTGACGGTGTTCCTCGATCGTCCGTGGTGGGTGGGCCTGCCGCTGGGGCTGCTGTTGGTGTTCACCGGAGTCTTCGGCGACCTGATCGAATCCCAGGTCAAACGCGATCTGGGCATTAAGGACATGGGTCGGCTGCTGCCCGGCCACGGCGGGCTCATGGACCGGCTCGACGCGCTGCTGCCGTCGGCGGCGGTGACCTGGATCGTGTTGACCGTCCTGCCCTGAGTCACCGGCATACTGGAACGGATCATGAAGCAACAGCTGGTGTTCACCGCACCGCGGCGGGCACTGCCGCCGCGGCATCTGGCCGACCTCGACTCCGAAGGCGTGGTGGCCGCTGTCGCTGAGCTGGGCCTGCCGGCATTTCGCGCCAAGCAACTGGCGAACCAGTACTACGGCCGATTGATCGCCGATCCGCAGCAGATGACCGACCTGCCCGCCGCGGTGCGCACCTCGGTGGCCGACGCGTTGTTCCCCACGCTGCTGACCGCGTCCAGCGAGATCGAATGCGATGCCGGTGAGACCCGCAAGACGCTGTGGCGCGCCCACGACAACACCAAGTTCGAATCGGTGCTGATGCGCTATCCGCGCCGTAACACCGTGTGCATCTCGTCGCAGGCCGGCTGCGGGATGGCGTGCCCCTTCTGTGCGACCGGGCAGGCCGGCCTCACCCGCAACCTGTCCACCGCCGAGATTCTCGAGCAGGTGCGGGCGGCGTCGGTCGAACTCCGCGACCGGGACGGTGCTCCATCTTCTGGGAGGCGGCTGTCCAATATCGTGTTCATGGGGATGGGGGAGCCGCTGGCCAACTACGCCCGGGTGGTGGCCGCGGTGCGGCGCATCATCGAGCCGGCGCCCAACGGCTTCGGCATCTCGGCGCGATCGGTGACGGTTTCCACGGTCGGGTTGGCCCCGGCGATCCGCAAGCTTGCCGACGAGCGCCTCGGGGTGACGCTCGCACTGTCGCTGCACACCCCCGATGACGAGCTGCGCGACACGCTTGTGCCGGTCAACAACCGGTGGAAGGTTTCCGAAGCCCTCGATGCCGCCCGCTATTACGCCGACGTCACCGGCCGGCGGGTCTCAGTGGAATACGCGTTGATCCGCGACGTCAACGACCAGCCCTGGCGGGCAGATCTTTTGGGCAAGAAGCTGCACAAGGCGCTGGGGCCGCTGGTGCACGTCAATCTGATTCCGCTCAATCCCACGCCGGGCAGCGAATGGGACGCCAGTCCCAAGCCGGCGGAGCGGGAGTTCGTCCGGCGAGTTCGGGCTCAAGGCGTGGAATGCACGGTCCGCGATACCCGCGGGCGGGAGATTGCCGCCGCGTGCGGCCAGCTGGCGGCCGAAGGTCGGTAGCTGGAGCGCAGGCGAATCACCACTGCGTGCGGCCAGCTGGCCGAGAACCAGTAATCGCCCCGCGAGATTGCACTGACGCCGGGAAAATCGCCGATCTAACCGGGTGGATGCAATCTCGGGGAATCGGCGCCGGACGATCTGGCGGCTAGTGCAGCCGGCCGCGGTTGCGCAGGACGATATCGCGCACCACGACGAACAGCGTCAGCGCGGCGAATCCCAGCAGGAAGTAGTCCTCGACGTGGCCGATGTGGTTGCCGCGCAGCATGAGCAGCAAGAAACCGACGATGCCGAAGCCGACGATGTGCCAGGTGCGGTAGTTGATGGCGCTCCAACCCCACGCCGCAGACGGCACCTCGACAGGGTCAACCCCGTTGTGGCGCTCCACCTCGGTACTGGCCACTTCGACTCCTTAGGTTCGCAGCAGGTTCGGATCATTCTGGCATATGGTGAGTCAGCTCATCGCACGACGGCGACCCTCAGCGCCCAGCTCCGCCGCGCCTGCGATCGCCTAGATCGCGAATGTCCGGTAAGCGGCCGGGCCGACGATCGCGGCCAGGCTCTCCGGCGTCCACTGCTGGTCATTGTCGAGCAGCATCCGGGCGGCGGCCTCGCAGATCGCCAGGAACACCTCGGTGAGCGCAGTCAGGGTGTCGGTGGTCGGGTCTCGCTGCTCTAGCAGTGGCCGCATCACGGTGGCGACCCGGTCGGTGAGCCGGGCGCGTCCGGAGATGACAGCGGCGGCCAGCACCGGATCCTGGTCGGCGGTGAAGATGATCCGCCACGATGCAGGCCGTTCACGCACGACAGACAGGAACGCGCGGAACCCTGCGACGAACCGGTCTTCGACGCTGCTGGTCCGTCGTGGCGGCAGCGCCCCGAGCAGACTGGTCAGCATCAGCTCGGTCTCGCGGTCGAGCAGCGCGGCCAGCACCTCGCCCCGGCCGTCGTAGCAGGCATACACCACCGGGCGGGTGACTCCGATGCGCTCGGCGATCGCCTTCATCGTCACCCCGGCGACGCCGTGCTCGGCAGCGATCTGCAGAGCGGCGTCGAGCACCTGCGGCCGACGTCGCTGCGGGCCGAGATGCTCGGCGCGGGACCGGTTCGCGGCTGGTTCCGGCACCGGTTCAGCGTAATTGGATGTCGGCGATGGTCAGCACCGGCCAGGCCACGATCTCTCCAAGAACGGAGAACACCTTGTCCAGTCCGCGGACGTCGTGCAGGTGCTGGTAGTGGCTGCCGGCCCAGAACAGTCCGATCACCAGGTAGGCGCCGAGCAGCGCCGAGGCCATGAAACCGAGGAAGAAGAGCTGGCGAATGCTGAACTGGCGGTCGAGAAAGCGCTGCAGAGCTTCGAGGTTCATCGGATGCTTCCCAGGATCGGCTGCGACTCGATAAGCCCCTCGTCGCTGGGGGCCAGACCTTCGCCGAAGACCCGATGCGACTGCTTGGCCCGGAACTCCAGATGGGCCTGCGCCGGGAAGGCGTAGCCGAAGCGTTTCTGGGCTTCCCGCGGAGTCGTGGTGACCGGGTTCACCGGCGGGATCGCCCGCAGCACCCGGGTGCCGATCGGAAGCGTCATCGGCGAGATCAGTCGCAGCAGCATCAGCTGCACGCGCGGGCTCAGGCTCAGCAGCGTGAACGCGGCACTCAGCGGCGGCACGATCAGTGCGTCGAGCACCCGAGAGGTGCCCACGCCGCCGAGCTTGCGCATCCAGCGGGGCATGGTCGCGAGGGTGCCGCGGCGCAGGAACGCGGTGACGACCAGCGCGCCCGGCCACAGCAGCTTCGGCAGCGATTCAGGCAAGATCACCTCGGCGTGCAGGAGGTGTGCCATCGCGCGCCGGGCGATAGCGGAGTTGATCAGCTGCGGGCGCATCTGCTCGAAGTAGGCCGCGATGCCCTCCCGGGTGCGCGGTACGTCGGCCGGGTCCAGAGTCTGCAGCTCGGCCGCCTTGGCGCAGTCGGCCCAGTACGACGCCTCGTCGTCAGCGGACAGCGGCCCGGGGCCGTATTTCTCGTAGGCGTACAGGATCGAGTGCCAGGCCGTGAGATGGATCCACATCTGCGATGCCGGGTCGTTCGCGTCGTAGTGCGCACCGGTGACCGGATCGACACCGATGGCCTTGGAGTGGATTCGGACCAGCATGTCGGCTGCTTCGGCGGTGGCGCGGCTCTCACCGAAGGCCACCATTGCGAAGTAGCGCAGGGTGCGGTCGTAGCGGGTCCGTGGCCTGTCGTAGATCGCCTGGGTGTGGTCGACGGAGGCGACCAGTGCGGGGTCGAGTTCTTCAATGACGACTGCGCGCTGGAAACCGATCGACAGCGAGGTCGGGTAACTCCAGACCTTCCACGTCACCGAGTCGGGGCCGAAGAAGCCGTAATCCTCAGCGGGCTCGGCGTCGGGTAGGGACAGCCACGTACGCAGCGTGCTCATTTCGCCTGCCTTTCGCCATTTCCTGGCTCGTTCCACTTTTCTGGCTCGTTCATTTTCCTACACTGTGTAGGATTCTGCATCGGGAGCGATGGACGGTCAAGGGGCAGATTGCGGGGATACCGTGGGCACCATGGCCCCCGATGCCGACGACAGGCCGCGGATCTGGGATTTCGCTGCGGCACCCCACACTGTGCCGGGCGTGACGTCGATGGTGGGCTACCGCGCGCTCGACGTCCCGGAGGCCGTGCACCGGGGGATGCCGTCGTCGACGTTGACGTTCATCGTCAGCCTCGACGAGGGCGTGGAAGCGGCCGATACCGCCCATGCACTGCCGGCGGCCGCGCCGAATCCGGTCGTCCTCGGCGGCCTGCATGTGCAGGCGAGTCATGTGCGCCAGCGCCGCGGCCAGGCCGGTGTTCAGTTGGCGGTGCATCCGCTGGCGTCGCGCGCGCTGTTCGGCGTCCCGGCCGCCGAGCTGAGCGTGACCGACTTCGACGCCGCACCGATGTTGGGCCGGCGTGCGGTGCGGCTGCATGAGCAGCTTGCCGCCACACGGTGTTGGCCGGACGCGTTTGCGTTGGTGTCTGCCTATCTGGTGGCCGAGCAGCGGCGACGCGACAGCGCCGTGCGGCCCGAGGTGACCCACGCCTGGCAGCTGCTGCAGCGCAGACGGGGGAGGGCGCCGGTCGCCTACATCGCCGAGCAAGTCGGACTGAGCCAGCGGCATCTGACCACGCTGTTTCGCCGCGAGGTCGGTCGCAACCCGAAAGCGGTGGCCATGCTGATGCGATTCGAGTACACGACCGCCCGAATAGCCGATGACGCTCGTCGGCATCGCCGTGTCGACCTCGCGGGAATCGCGGCCGGTGCCGGATACGCGGATCAGGCGCACCTGACCCGTGACTTCGTTCGATTCGCCGGAACATCGCCGGCGGCATGGTTGGCCGATGAGTTCCAAAACATTCAAGACGGCGGTCACGCCCCGCGGTCAGAGTGGAGTCATGACGCATCAGAACCCGACCGTCTGGTTGACCCTGCAAGCGCATGACGCGCGCAAACTCATCGACTACTACGTCGATACGTTCGGCTTCGTCGTCACGGCCCGCCACGGCGATGACGGCGACACCATCGCCCATGCTGAGCTGCGCTGGCCAGAAGGCGTCGGCGGCATCATGCTCGGCAGCTACAAACCCGGCAACGACTGGTGTCGCGAGCCTGGCACCGCCGGCGGCTTCGTGGTCACCAGCGACCCCGACGGCCTCTACCAGCGGGTCCTCGATCACCAGGCCGAGGTGATCCGACCGTTGACCGACACCGACTACGGCGCCCGCGAGTTCGCCGTCCGCGACCCGGAAGGCAACCTGTGGAGCTTCGGCAACTACGCGGGAGCACAATAGGTGGGTGAGCACGGGCCGCCGGATCAAAGTTCTGCTGTTGGGCTCCACGGGCTCGATCGGAACCCAGGCGTTACAGGTCGTCGCGGCGAACCCGGACCGATTCGAGATCGTCGGGCTGGCCGCCGGGGGTGGTAATCCGCAGCTGCTGGCCGACCAGCGCGCCGAGACCGGGGTCACCAACATCGCCGTCGCCGACCCGCAGGTCGGCGAGGCGCTCGACGCTCCCTACTGCGGGCCCGACGCCGTCACCCGCTTGGTGTACGACACCGAGGCCGATGTGGTCCTCAACGCCCTGGTCGGCGCGCTCGGCCTGCGGCCAACGCTGGCCGCGCTGGAGACCGGGGCGCGGCTGGCCCTGGCCAACAAGGAATCACTGATCGCCGGCGGCCCGCTGGTCCTGGCGGCGGCCGAGCCTGGGCAGATCGTGCCGGTGGACTCCGAGCACTCCGCGCTGGCGCAGTGCCTTCGCGGCGGCACTCCCGACGAGGTCGCCCGCTTGGTGCTCACCGCTTCGGGTGGGCCGTTCCGCGGTTGGAGCGCAGCGGATCTTCAGCACGTCACACCCGAGCAGGCTGGAGCGCATCCGACCTGGTCGATGGGTCCGATGAACACCCTGAACTCGGCCTCGCTGGTGAACAAGGGCCTCGAGCTCATCGAAACCCACCTGCTGTTCGGTGTTCCCTACGAGCGCATCGACGTCGTCGTTCACCCGCAGTCGATCGTGCATTCCATGGTCACCTTCACCGACGGATCGACGATCGCCCAGGCCAGCCCGCCGGACATGCGCCTACCGATCGCGCTGGCGCTGGGCTGGCCCGCACGGGTCCCCGGTGCGGCGGCGGCCTGCGACTTCTCCACCGCCTCCACCTGGGAGTTTGAACCGCTCGACGATGCCGTGTTCCCGGCGGTGCAGCTGGCCCGCCACGCCGGTCAGACCGGTGGCTGCATGACCGCGGTCTACAACGCCGCGAACGAAGAAGCCGCCGAAGCCTTCCTGGCGGGCCGGATCAGTTTCCCGGCGATCGTGGCCACCATCGCCGAGGTGCTGGGCGCCGCCGACCAGTGGGCTGCGCAACCCGCTACCGTGGATGAGGTACTCGATGCGCAGCGCTGGGCCAAGCAGCGAGCGGCTCGCGCCGTCGAGGCGATAGCTACGAGAAAGGTCGGAAGCACCCGATGATGTTCGCGGTCGGCATCGCGCTGTTCGCGCTGGCCATTTTGATTTCGGTAGCGCTGCATGAATGCGGTCACATGTGGGTGGCGCGTGCCACCGGCATGAAGGTGCGGCGCTACTTCGTCGGCTTCGGAACCACGCTGTGGTCCACGCGCCGCGGCGAGACCGAGTACGGCCTCAAGGCGATCCCGGCCGGCGGCTTCTGCGACATCGCGGGCATGACCTCGGTGGAGGAATTGGAGCCCGACGAGGTCGAGCGGGCCATGTACAAGCAGAAGACGTGGAAGCGGGTCGCCGTGCTGGCCGCCGGCCCCGCCATGAACTTCATCATCGGCCTGGTACTGGTCTACTCCATCGCCGTGATCTGGGGTCTGCCCAACCTGCACGCCCCCACCACCGCCGTCATCGGCGAAACCGCCTGTGTAGCACCCGAAGTCGTCAAGGGCGAACTGGGCACCTGCTCGGGTCCCGGCCCGGCGGCGCTGGCCGGCATCGAGTCCGGTGACGTGGTGGTCAAGGTCGGTGACACCCCGGTCTCGACCTTCGAGGAGATGGCCGCCGCCGTGCGCAAGCAGCACGGCACGACGCCGATCGTCGTTGAACGCGACGGCACCAAGCTCACCAAGTATGTCGACGTGACCCCCACCCAGCGTTGGATCGCCGACGGCGCGGACCGCGAGGCCGTCCCGAGCACCGTCGGCGCGATCGGGGTGGGCGCCGCCCAATTCGGGCCGACCCAGTACAACCCCGTGACCGCAGTGCCGGCCACCTTCGCCTTCAGCGGCGACCTGTCGGTGCTGCTGGGCAAGTCGCTGGCCAACATCCCCTCCAAGGTCGGCGCGCTGGTGCATGCCATCGGCAACCCGCACGGGCAGCGCGACCCCGAAACCCCGATCAGCGTGGTGGGCGCCTCGATCATCGGCGGCGACACCGTCGATCACGGACTGTGGGTGGCGTTCTGGTTCTTCCTCGCGCAGCTGAACTTCATCCTGGGCGTGCTGAACTTGGTGCCGCTGCTGCCATTCGACGGCGGGCACATCGCGATCGCGCTGTTCGAAAAACTGCGCAACATGCTCAGGTCGGCCCGTGGGAAGGTCGCGGCCGCACCGGTGAACTACCTCAAGCTGATGCCGGCCACTTACGTAGTCTTGGTGGTGGTGGTCGGCTACATGCTGCTCACCGTGACCGCCGACTTGGTCAATCCGATCAGGCTGTTTTGATAGGAGCCCCCTCATGAGCGTCGGCCTAGGAATGCCGGCTGCCCCTCCGCCCACACTGGCGCCTCGTCGCAAGACCCGCCAACTGAAGGTCGGTGGGGTCGGGGTGGGCAGCGACCATCCGATCGCGGTGCAGTCGATGTGCACAACCAAGACCCACGACGTCAACGCGACATTGCAGCAGATCGCGGAGTTGACCGCCTCGGGCTGCGACATTGTGCGGGTGGCCTGCCCTCGGCAGGAGGACGCCGACGCGCTGGCCGAGATCGCCCAGCACAGTCAGATTCCGGTGATCGCCGACATCCACTTCCAGCCCAAGTACATCTTCGCCGCGATCGATGCCGGCTGTGCCGCGGTCCGGGTGAACCCGGGCAACATCAAGGAGTTCGACGGCCGCGTCGGCGAGGTGGCCAAGGCGGCCGGCGCCGCCGGCATCCCGATCCGCATCGGCGTCAATGCCGGTTCGTTGGACCAGCGGTTTTTGGCCAAGTACGGCAAAGCCACCCCCGAAGCCTTGGTGGAGTCCGCGCTGTGGGAAGCGTCGCTGTTCGAGGAGCACGGCTTCGGCGACATCAAGATCAGCGTCAAGCACAACGACCCGGTTGTGATGGTGGCCGCCTACGAGCTGCTGGCCGAGCGTTGCGACTACCCGCTGCACCTGGGCGTCACCGAGGCCGGTCCGGCCTTCCAGGGCACAATCAAATCCGCCGTCGCGTTCGGCGCGCTGTTGTCGCGCGGCATCGGTGACACCATCCGGGTGTCGCTGTCGGCGCCGCCGGTGGAAGAAGTCAAGGTCGGCAACCAGATTCTGGAGTCGCTGAACCTGCGGCCGCGCGGTCTGGAGATCGTGTCGTGCCCGTCGTGCGGGCGGGCTCAGGTGGACGTCTACCGGTTGGCCAACGAGGTCACCGCCGGGCTGGAGGGGATCGACGTCCCACTGCGGGTCGCGGTGATGGGTTGTGTGGTCAACGGCCCCGGTGAGGCGCGTGAGGCGGATCTGGGTGTGGCGTCCGGCAACGGCAAGGGCCAGATTTTCGTCAAGGGCGAAGTGATCAAGACCGTTCCCGAGGCGCAGATCGTGGAGACCCTGATCGAGGAGGCCATGCGCCTGGCCGCCGAGATGGAGGATGGATCTCCCGGCGGTGCGCCCACCGTCGCCGTAAGCTGATCCCAGCCGGATCGCCATAGGCGCGCGGCAGTTGAGTTCGCCAGAAAGAGTCACTATGTCGGCTCCGCCCGAGTTCCGTCTCGACCAGCGACGGGTGTCCGTAGCGCGTGACGCCGCCGCGGTCTGGCGAGTGCTCGAAGAGGATCCGATCGGTTCCTGCATGGTCGCCGCGCGGGTGGCCGATCACGGTGTCGATCCCCGGTCGATCGGCGGGGAATTGTGGACGCGCGGCGGGGTGGACGAATCCCTGTGTTACGCAGGCGCGAACCTGATCCCGCTGCGCGGTGCCCCGGCCGACCTCACTGCGTTCGCCGACAAGGCGGTCGGTGCGATCCGGCGCTGCTCGTCGTTGGTGGGCCGCGCGGAATTGGTGTTGCCGATGTGGCAGCGCCTCGCCGACTCCTGGGGCCCGGCTCGTGACGTGCGGGAAAGCCAACCGCTGATGGCGCTGCACACCATGCCAGCCTGTCCGATGGATGCCGAAGTGCGCCAAGTGCGTCCCGACGAACTCGACGCGTACCTCGTGGCTGCCGTCGACATGTTCATCGGTGAGGTCGGTGTGGATCCGCGGGCCGGTGACGGCGGCCGCGCCTACCGTCGGCGCGTGGCCAACCTGATCGCGTCGGGCCGGGCCTGGGCCCGCTTCGAGCGGGGCGAGGTCGTGTTCAAGGCCGAGGTGGGTTCCCAGTCGCCGGCGGTGGGGCAGATCCAGGGTGTCTGGGTGCACCCGGACCGACGCGGCCGCGGGCTGGGCGCCGGCGGCACTGCGATGCTGGCGGCGGTGATTGTCGGCACCGGGCGCATCGCCAGCCTTTACGTCAACGATTTCAACGAGGTGGCGCGGTCCACCTATGAGCGGGTGGGATTCACCCAGGTCGGCACCTTCGCGACCGTGTTGCTCGACTGATCTCGGGATCGCTTCGGGCTCTTCGCCGAAACTGCGGTTAGCGCGGGAAAGTTCGAGTAGCGGACACGCCAACGGCAGTCTCGGTGCGCCTCCGCCCGGCGGCCGTTTCTATTTCGTAACATCAGCCCCAATGACAACTGCAAGCTCATTCGTCACACGCGTCACGGGTCTGGTCACCGTGTTGCTGACCGCAGCCGGCATGGCGGCCTGCACGCCCCGCCCCGACGGTCCAGGGCCCGTCGCCGAGCGGTTCTTCGCGGCCCTGGCCACCGGCGACACCGCGGCGGCCGCCGAGCTCAGTGACGACCCGTCTGCGGCGCGCAGCGCACTCAACGCAGCGTGGGCGGGCTTGCAGGCCGAACACCTGGATGCCCAACTGCTCGGCGCCCGCTACAACGACGACACCGGCAGCGTGGCCTACCGCTACACCTGGAAGCTGCCGAAGAACCGGACCTGGGCCTACGACGGCCAGCTGAAGATGGTCCGAAACGAAGGCCACTGGACGGTTCGCTGGACGGCCACCGGCCTGCACCCCAAACTGGGCGAGCACCAGACCTTCGCGCTGCGGGCCGACCCGCCGCGCCGCGCCGCGGTGAACGAAGTGGGCGGCACCGACGTGCTGGTGCCGGGCTACGTCTACCACTACATGTTGGACGCCACCCGGGCCGGACGAAACCTGATGCGCACCGCGCGGGCGGTGGTCGAGACCTTGCGGCCCTTCGACGACGCATTGGGCGACCCCCAGTGGCTGGCCGAGCAGGCCAGTTCCTCGAGGGCTCCACTTGACCTGATCACCTTGCGCAAAGCCGACCACGACCGTGTAGAACCCGCTATCGGCGCTCTCCCCGGAGTCGTGGTGACCCCGCGCCCCGACCTGTTGCCCACCGACGACCACTTCGCGCCGATGCTCATCAGCGAAGTCAAAAAGGCGGTCGCGACCCAACTCGAAGGCGCCGCGGGTTGGCGTGTCGTCAGCGAGAACCAGAACGGCGTCGACGTCGCGGTCCTGCACGAGGTCGATGCGGCACCGGCACCCTCGCTGACCATCAGCTTGGACCGAGCGGTGCAGCGCGCCGCCCAGAACGCGGTCAACACCCGCGGCGACAAGGCGATGATGGTGGTGATCAAGCCGTCGACCGGTGAACTGCTCGCCGTTGCGCAGAGCGCAGCTGCCGATGCCGACGGGCTGGTCGCGACCAGCGGTCTGTATCCCCCCGGATCGACGTTCAAGATGGTCACCGCGGGCGCCGCGATCGAACGGGACATGGCGACGCCGAACTCCATGGTGGGTTGTCCCGGTGAACTCGACATCGGCCAACGCACCATCCCCAACTACGGCGGATTCGACCTGGGTCTGGTGTCGATGTCGCGCGCCTTCGCCAATTCGTGCAACACCACCTTCGCCGAGCTGGCCAGCCGGATGCCGCCGCGGGCGCTGTCGCAGGCGGCCAGCCGCTACGGGATCGGGGTGGACTACCTGGTTGACGGGATTACCACGGTCACCGGCTCGGTTCCGCCGACCGTCGACTTGGCCGAACGCACCGAGGACGGCTTCGGCCAGGGCAAGGTGCTGGCCAGCCCCTTCGGCGTCGCGTTGGCTGCGGCAACGGTCGCCGCGGGACGCACACCGGTACCCCGCTTGATCGAAGGCCGGCCGACGGCGGTCAACGGTCCGGTGGCCGACCCGGTGAGCACGGAGATGCTCAATGGCCTACGCGAAATGATGCGGTTGGTGGTGACCGACGGCACCGCACGCGACATCGCCGGCTGCGGCCCGGTCTACGGCAAGACCGGGGAGGCAGAATTCGCCGGTGGCTCGCACTCCTGGTTCGCCGGATACCGGGGTGACATGGCCTTCGCGTCGCTGATCGTCGGCGGTGGCAGCTCGCAGTACGCCGTCCGGATGACCAAGGTGATGTTTGACTCGCTGCCGGACAACTTCCTGCTGTAGCGGCGTAAATTGAGAACCCATGACGGGTCTCAGCGACGACATAGCCGACGTGGCCTTGCGTATCTCGGATGCGGACCGCAACGGCACATTGCGCCGCCTGCACAACGCCGTCTCCCTCGGATTGATCGACATCGGGGAGTTCGAGGAGCGCGCGGCGCAGGTGTCGCAGGCGCGGATGCGTTCGGACCTCGACACCCTGATCGGGGACTTGCCCGGCCCGCGCGCCATCGTTACCTCGGCGGCCGACCGGGTCGAGCTGCGCGGCTGGGCCGGGTCGCTCAAACGCCACGGGGAGTGGATCGTGCCGACCCGGCTGGCGTTGGTGCGACGCCTGGGCTCGGTTGACCTCGACCTCACCAAGGCCCGCTTCGCTGGCCCGGTCGTCGTGATCGAGCTCGACATGCGATTCGGTTCGGTCGATATCCGCTTGCCCGACGGTGCCAGCGCCTCGATCGACGATGTCGAGGTCTACGGCGGCAGCGCCCGCGACCGCCGCACCGACCCGCCCGCCGAAGGAGCTCCGCACCTGGTGCTGACCGGTCGCGTGGTGTGCGGCTCGGTGGACATCAGGGGGCCGCGACGCAAGCTCCGCTGGCGGCGCTGACCAGCTCCGTTAAGCTGGCGTAATGCCCGTTCGTGCCCCGCTTTCTCCTGGCGTGCTGTCTCCGACGCTGCCGGTGCCCCGATTGATCCCGCGTCCGGAATACGTCGGCCGCGCCACGGCTGCCGAGGGCTCCGAGCCGTGGGTGCAGACGCCCGAGGTGATCGAGAAGATGCGGGTGGCGAGCCGGATCGCGGCGGGTGCACTTGCCGAGGCGGGCAAGGCCGTCGCGCCCGGCGTTACTACCGATGAGCTGGATCGCATCGCCCACGACTTCATGATCGACCACGGCGCCTATCCCTCGACGTTGGGCTACAAGGGCTTTCCCAAGTCGTGCTGCACGTCGCTCAACGAAGTCATCTGTCATGGCATCCCGGACTCGACGGTGATCGCCGACGGCGACATCGTCAACATCGACGTCACCGCGTACATCGACGGCGTGCACGGCGACACCAACGCCACCTTCCTGGCCGGGGACGTCTCGCAGGAACATCGGCTGCTCGTCGAGCGCACCCACGAGGCAACCATGCGCGCCATCAAGGCGGTCAAACCCGGCCGCGCGCTGTCGGTGATCGGCCGGGTGATCGAGTCCTACGCGAACCGGTTCGGCTACAGCGTGGTTCGTGACTTCACCGGTCACGGCATCGGCCCGACCTTCCACAACGGGCTGGTGATCTTGCACTATGACCAGCCCGAAGTCGACACCAT